>JBHJOC010000007.1:0-67849 GCA_050330095.1 Hyphomicrobiaceae bacterium | reverse complement strand
TCACAGTGATTCGTGAAACCATCAATCGCGCATTCAACACCGATTCGCGCAGCCTCAGGCCATTGACCGGGCGGACCGTGCTCGATGTTGGATGTGGCGGAGGCCTCGTGACCGAACCGCTGGCAAGGCTCGGTGGTACGGTGATGGGGATCGACCCGGGTCACGAAACGGTTCAGGTCGCTGCGACGCATGCCGGCGCAGTCGGCCTCGATATCGCCTATCGCGCTGCGACCGCAGATGAAATCGCTGCGGAAGGGCGGACGTTTGATCTCGTCACCTGTCTTGAGGTCCTCGAGCACGTTCCAGAGCCCGAGGCACTCGTCGGCACGCTCGCGTCCCTGGTTGCGCCCGGCGGTTGCCTGATCCTGTCGACCATCAACCGCACGGCGAAGTCGTATGCGCTTGCCATCGTTGGAGCCGAGATGGTGCTGCGCTGGTTGCCACGCGGCACGCACGACTGGAACCGCTTCATCGCGCCTGAGGAGCTTGCAAACTGGGTCGAGGGTGCGGGGCTTGCCATCTTGGACCGCACTGGGACGGTGTTCGACCCGCTGTCCGGCACGTGGGCCGTCTCGCACAGTGACCTTGACGTCAACTACATGGTGGCGGCGATCTCCCCGCCCGGGAAGCCACACATGTGAGGGTCGACGCGGACCCGCTTTCGCACATCCGTCGGGTATCGGCCGCACCTTCCAAACGAACACGCAGACGCCGAGCGCGATGGTGAGCCATTGAATTTGTTGAATCATTTCGATGGAAGGTCGTTGAGAGCGCTTGCCGCACGTGGGGCGGCGGCGTCCAATCGGCGGCGCGAGCCACGTCCGCGCGCTAACAAGCGACCAAGCGGCCCAGCTACCTCAAGCCGATTGATCACCGCCCGCCATCGCCAACAGCAGCGGCAACTTACGCCGCAGCATGTCTTCAACATCGACGCCCGGCGCGACACAGGCATAATCCTCATCGATCGTCAGACATGCCGCACCGTGAATGAACGTCCAGCTCGGAATGAACAGCTCCATGGGGTCGGCATCGATCGCTTCGGCCACGCAGAACAGGCGGATTTGATCGAGAATCTTTTCGCACCCTGAGCGACCGGAACCGATCACCTCTGAGGCACACTTGATCGCTGGCTGTTGTCCAAACATCAGTCTGAAAATCGAGGGGTGTGCCGTCGCAAAGCGATAGTAGGTGATCAGCATCTCCACGACGCCGTCGCGCGTCCCTTCGCCAATCCGCCGGACCTCGGCGATCGCCTGGTCCGTCATGCGATCGAACCCGCGCTGCACGACGATCTCGAAGATCTCGTCCCGATCGCGAAAATGCTTGTAGGGCGCTGCCGTCGAGACGCCAGCCCGGCGGCAAGCATCTGCGAGTGAGAACCGCTCCGCTCCCTGCTCGAGGATCATGTCCCATGCCGCATCGATCAGGACGTCACGCAACTTGCCGTGATGATAGGCGCCACGCCCCGCCTTGCGCTCAGAGCCAAATTCCATTTGCGCTTCATCATCACCGGCATTGCGGCCCGGATCAGGCGACATGGGCTTTTGATCTGTCGCAGTCACAGTGTGCGTCCTCTCGATGGCAGGCATAACGTTGGCGACCGCTGCCGAATCTCCGTGATCCGCTCAGATAACGTGCGCGTTCCAAGCACCACTAACAAGTAAGAGGCACTAACTTTTGCCTTGCAAGGTTAGCGTCTCTAACATAGTAACGACTATTCACATTGCCCGCGCCGCCGTTGGGCTCGTTCTGCCGGAGGGGGATGCCGTGCCGCATTCAGATGAACCCGCTGAGGCGGCGAGCCCACGTCATAAGCTGTTTGCTCGGATGACACGAGCAATCGCGGTGCTTTCCCTCGGTCTGGTGCCCCTCGGCCTCTCCGCACTGGGGATCGTTGCGCTGAAGGTCAGAGCCGACCTGGTTGAGGCCCAGACCGCAGCCCCGCCTGTCACGGTGGCAACGCTGCGTCTCAAGCGAGAGGCGAGCTATGAAATCACGCGCCGTTTCGTTGGCAGACTCGAAGCCAGCCGCGAGACCACGCTGGCGTTCGAGCGTGCCGGTCGCATCGCCGAGATCATGGTCCGAGAGGGGGCACGGGTGGCGGCCGGCGATGTGATCGCCCGCCTCGAGACGTCCCGGCTGACTGCACAGCAGGCTGAACTCAATGCCCAAATCACGGAACTCGAAGCCCGCCTTGATCTGGCGCGGGCAACGGCCGGGCGGCAGGAGACGTTGCGCCAGCGCGGCTGGGCACCGGAGCAGCGGTTCGATGAGGCGCGTTTCACCGTGGCAGAGATCGAGGCTGGCATCGCTCGTGTGCGTGCAGCGCTCGATACCCTGAGCGTCGACATAAGCCACATGACGCTCGTTGCGCCGTTCGACGGTGTCATCGGCGACCGGCTGCTCGATGAAGGGGCCACCGTGTCTCCAGGCGCACCGTTGGCAACACTGTTTGAAGACGGTCGTGTGGTGATCCGAACTGGCTTGCCCGCCGCCATGACGGCAGGCCTCGAACCCGGCAGCCTACAACCATTCCGGGCCGATGGAGAAGCAGGCCCCGTCACGCAGTTGTCTTTTCTGGCCCAGCTCGACACGCTTCGACCGGACCTCGATCCACGTTCGAGGACCGTCACAGCACTGTTCTCGGTCGATCGCACAGAGGTCGGGTCTCTCCCGCTCGGTGCCGTCGTTCGCCTCGAGCGCAGCGTGTTGATCGAGGATGACGGCGCTTGGCTTCCGCTCACGGCCTTGTCGGAGGGCGCCAAAGGTCTGTGGTCCGTTCTGACCGTCAAGACGATCAATGGCCAGGCGACGATCGCGCGGGATGCTGTCGAGATTCTTCACGTCCGTGATGGGCGCGCGTTCGTCAGGTCCGCAATCCCTGAGGGCACGCCGATCGTCGAACGGGGGGTCAATCGCATCATTCCAGGCCAGATCGTTGCGATGGTGGACGCACAGCGCAGCTGATCCGGCCTTAATAGCCGCGGCTCCCTCCAAGACCCCCTCCTCGCGACCCTCAAGGCTTAATCCATGACCGTCTTCTATCGCGACCCGCGAATGTTCGTGCTGGCGGTTTTGATGATCGTCGCCGGCGGACTATCGGCCTTTACGACGATCGGGCGTCAGGAAGACCCGACGATCACCAACCTGTTCGCAACCATTTTGACACCCTTCCCGGGTGCAGATCCCGCACGCGTCGAAGCGCTCGTGACCGAGAAGATCGAGCAGGAACTGCGCCAAATCCCCGAGATCGACAACATCATCTCGACGTCGCGATCGGGGATCTCCGTGATCCAGGTCGAGCTCTCGCAGTTTATCTCGAGTGCACGCATCGAACAGACTTGGTCCGAGATCCGCGATGCTCTGCGAGATGCTGCTCGCAATCTGCCGCGCGGCTTGCCCGAACCACAGTTCGACAACGACCGGACCGGTGCCTATACGACGATATCTGCGATCACCATGGCTGCGGGCCGGGCGACACAACCAGCGCTGATGCGCCGGACCGCAGAACTTCTGCAGGATCGACTGCGCGGGATCGCCGGGACGAAGCTCGTCACGCTGTTCGGAGCACGCGAAGAAGAACTGCGGGTCGTTGTCGAGCCCATGCGGCTGACCGAAATTGGCCTCACCCCCCAGGCGGTGGCGCAGGCGATCTCACGCGCCGACACGAAAGTATCGGCTGGTGACATTACCGGCAGCCGCGAGACGGTCTTGATCGAGGTTGCAGGTGAAATCCGTTCGCTCGATCGTATCCGCGACGTTCCGCTGATCAGCGGGAACGACGGACGTGTGGTGCGGATCGGCGACGTAGCGCGCATCGAACGAACGGTCCGCGAGCCGGCTCAATCGCTCGCAATCGTGAACGGGCGCCCTGCGATTTTGATCGCGGCCCGCATGCAAGACGACCTGCAGGTCCACACGTGGTCGGCGCGCGTTCGCGGGGCGCTGGCAGAGTTCGAAAGGGACTTGCCCGATAGCCTCGCGCACGAGCTGTTGTTCGATCAGAGCAGCTACACTGAACTTCGTCTGCTCGACGTCATGGTCAATATGGCGATCGGGGTCGCGCTGGTCGTCGGTGTGCTGTTCGTCACGCTTGGATGGCGCGCGGCCATCGTTGTGGCTTCCGTCCTGCCGCTTGCGACCTTGATGTCGATCTTTGGCCTGCAGGCGAGCGGCATTTCCATCCACCAGATGTCAGTGACAGGGCTGATTGTCGCGCTCGGGCTGCTCGTCGATGCCGCGATCGTCATGACCGACGACATCCGCAGGCGCCTCGAGGCGGGCCTCGAGCGGCTCGAAGCCGTCTCGATGGCGATCAGGCGCTTGGCTGTGCCACTGCTTGCATCAACGGTGACGACTGCACTCGCATTCACGCCGATGGTCCTGCTGCCGGGTCCGGCCGGCGATTTCGTCGGTTCGATCGCGATCGCCGTGATCATCATGCTGTTTTCCTCGCTGCTCCTCGCTGTAACGCTCACACCTGCGCTGGCAGGTTGGCTGTTGCGGCCAAGGGCGTCGCACAAGGAGGATCAGCGGGGAGAGCGCACGCTTGGGAAGGCCGCCGCCGGCGGGAGCGCTTTCAGACGATCCGTTGCGTGGTCGGTTGCCCACCCTTGGCTGTCGATCATGTTCGCGCTGGTCCTGCCGACGATCGGCTTTGGGTCGTTCCCAACACTCAGGGCGCAATTTTTCCCAGGTGTCGACCGCGACCAGCTTTACATCCAGGTCAAGCTTCCTGACGGGGCCGCAATTGACGAAACGGCCCGGATTGCAGGCCGCATCGACGACATCCTCGAGGCGGAGGGTGGTATCAGGCAACTCGTCTGGGTCATCGGCGAAAACGCTCCGCCCTTCTATTACAACATGATTGCAAACAGCGACCAGACGCCGAGCTTCGCTGAGGCGCTCGTCACGACGGAGAGCCCACAGCGCACTGAAGAGTTAATCCCGCTGCTGCAGCGACGGTTGGACGCTGAGGTTCCGGACGCCCGCATCACAGTGCGCGGGCTTGTGCAAGGCCCGCCCGTCAATGCGCCGCTCGAGATCCGCATCGTTGGACCCAATCTGGCCACGCTGCGCGACCTCGCCGATACACTGCGCGCGATCATGATCCAAGAGCCCGACGTCCTCCAAGCGCAGACCCAAATGGTCGGCGGGAGTCCGAAGCTGTCGATTGTGCTCGATGAGGCGAGGCTGCGACTGGCGGGCCTTACGCTTGCAGACGCAGCAGACCAACTCGAGACAGGTCTGAGAGGTGTTACGGGTGGCTCACTCATCGAGAAAAGTGAAGAGCTGCCCGTCCGCGTGCGTGTCGATGCTGACACCCGGGCAAGCTTCGATGCGGTCGCGGATTTGAACTTCATGCCACCAGAGCAACTGAGCCAAAGCGGTGCCTCGACCAACTCCGACCGGCGTGACCGCTTTCCCGGACTGCCGCTGACGGCCGTCGGCGAACTTTTCCTCGAACCGTCACAGGCCCCGATTTTCCGGCGCAATGGCGAACGCATCAACACGGTCCAGGGCTTCGTGCACCGCGACGTGCTGCCCGAGGAGGCCTTGCGCAAAGTCATGGCGAGGATTGACGAAGCGGGGATCGTGGCGCCGGAGGGCTATCGGTTCGAGGTGGGTGGCGACGCCGATGCGCGCGATGACACGATTACCAACTTGCTGGCGTCGCTAGGATTGATCGCTGCGGCGACGCTCGCAACCATCGTTTTGACGTTTGGGTCCTACCGTTTGACCGCGATTTCCCTGGTGGTCGTTGTGCTGTCGGTCGGCTTGAGCATTCTGGCGCTGGCGCTCTTCCAATATCCGTTCGGCATTCAGGCCGTGATTGGCGTGATCGGCTCGATCGGGGTCTCGATCAACGCAGCGATCATTATCCTGACGGCGTTGCAAGAGGACGAAAACGCCCTGTCCGGCGACCTCGACCGCATCGCAGACCTCGTGATTGCCCAAAGCCGGCATATTCTGTCGACAACCGTGACCACCTTCGGCGGCTTCCTGCCACTGATCCTTGGCGGTGGCGGCTTCTGGCCGCCGTTCGCGATGGCGATAGCTGGCGGTGTTCTCCTGTCGACGGTGATATCGTTCTATTTCACGCCAGCCGCTTTCGCGATCCTGGCACGAAAGGGCCGCCTGCTGTCGACAAAACGCAACGCCACGCCGCAGGTTCGCTCTGCGCCGCTCACCCGTAATACGACCGGCGACGCACGAACTCTGCCAGCAGCTGTTCCGGCTCGTCCGTGAAAGGTTCCAGATCGACGAGGATCGTCCGATCGTCCGGCATCCGCCACGGCAGCCGCATCAGCAGGCGCCAGACGGGCAAGCGCCGCCAGTCTGCCAGGATCGCGCTGCGAATGGGCCGATTGAGCTCGATCTCGAGCTCCGTGATCGCAATCGAGCGCACGAAGCGCGTTGCAAGACGGATCCCTGCAATACTGCGCCAAGCAACGATCCCGAACCCCTCAATAAAGACCCCGTATTCGTTGGCACCGATCCTGGCTCGTTCGCGCTCGATCAAGGGGTACGAATAGTAGGTCGCGAGCAAGAACCCAACGGTGACGACGAGAGCGATCTCGTTGCCGGTTTCGAGAGCGATCGCTCCAAACAGAACTGCCAGCCCTGCTGCGAGGTACACGCGAAAGGTCCCCTTGCCCTTGGCGTAAGGGAGTGCGAACCCCGATGGCTCTGCCTCATGTCGTCTCGTCGAACTCATCCCGCGCCCATCCTCGACGACGAGGGCTAACGACAAGAGCCGCAGGGAGCAACGGTCAGCGACTGTGCACGGTGGCGCAAGTCCAGGCAGATCCGGCCAGTTTCGGTCAAAGCCGCCACCCCGAATGGATCGCGGCGATCCCGCCCGTGAGGTTTCGGTAAGTCACCTGCTCGAAGCCTGCGGCGCGGATCATCTCGGCAAACATCGTCTGGTTCGGAAACTTTCGGATCGATTCGACGAGATATTCGTACGGTTGCCGCGCGCCGGCCGCGAGTTCGCCAAGCCGTGGAATGACCTCGAACGAGTGAAAGTCGTAGACACGATCGAGAATCGGAACATCGACCTGCGAGAACTCGAGACAGAGAAAGCGCCCGCCCGGCCTCAGCACGCGGAACGCCTCCGCCAGCGCCAGGTCGATGTGCGTGACGTTCCGGATGCCGAATGCGATGGTATAGGCATCAAACGTCACGCTGTCGAATTCGAGCGCCTCGGCATTGCCCTCGACGAGCGTCACACGTTGGGCGAGACCGGCCTTCTCGACGCGACGCCGGCCAACATCAAGCATCTGCGGACTGATATCACAGATCGTCGAGCGAACACCGGAGCCGCCCCGCCGAACCACTTGTAGCGCCACGTCCCCCGTGCCGCCTGCGACATCGAGGTGGTTCCAGGTGCGCGTTGTTTTCGGCGGATTGAGCAGTGTGACGAAGTCCGCCTTCCAGAGCCGATGCAGGCCACCCGACATCAGGTCGTTCATAAGATCGTAGCGGTCCGCGACCGCTGAGAAGACCTCGTTCACCCGTTCTTGACGTTCCGAGGGGTCCACGGCCTGAAAACCGAAGCTCGCACTCGTATCACTGGTTCTTGCCATGGCTCACTCCAAGTCCAGCGCCGCGATGGCCGCGGACACAAGGCCCCGACGCCCGCAGAGACGTCTCAACGCCAGCGCCTGCAGGCACGACACTGCAAAGTTCGTCCGCCGTTCCCCGGGTCCTGACAACACGCCGCGCCCGAAGGCTCGTGTTGCTCACAACCGGGCCCAACCGCGAGGCACACGTCAGAACCAGAACACTAAGCCAGCTCTAGGACAGAGCCATGGATATCGGGATCGTAACCAGCCCTGATCACCTCGACGATGCTGCGGGGGGTCAGCACGTCGACAACTTGATCAATCGGCACGTCGACGGCGCGCACATAGCGTTCGGGAGACCACAACATCAAACGACGACCAAAAACGAGATAGCATGCGCCGTTCCACCGCACCATCACGCCGGTCGGCAAGTCGCCGACGATCGAGCGAAACGTCGCCTTCGCGCCATCAGCGGTCAGGCGCTCTTCGTGCAGGACGCCATCGATCTCACTGGCTTTAGCACGCCGGCCCTCCGCGAGTGCCTTGCCCCAAAGCTCGGCAAACCACGTGGCATCGTTGCGCCTGCATTCGTAGCAGGGCCGATGGCCTGCTGCGAGGGCTGTCGCTTCGTCCAGAAAGAACAGCTCCGTATAGCTGTCGGGCCCCATGACCTCCCGCCAGCGCCCTTTGAATTGGAGGCGGCACGAGATCCAGCTTTTGTTGATCCAGCGCTTCAGTCCAAGGGTCTTGTCCGGCCGGTGCAGCATCCCGCCCCGGTTGCCCATCAAGGTTCCCCGTGCCGCCGTCTCAATAATTTCACCTTCTGGCGTGACGCGGTTTTGCAGCGGCATATGGTTGCGATCTGTCCCGACGATAGTGGCGATTGAAACCGAGGGGGTGAACGCATGACGGACGCTAACCTGCACGTGAAGACCACGAGACACAAGGGCGTGGCGGGGGTCGCCTTGGTCACAATCGACAACCCGGCACGGCTCAATTGTCTCGGGCGATCGACGATCAACGCTCTTCGCGCGGCATTCGAAGCGCTGTCGGACGATCAAGCGCTGCGCGCCGTCGTGCTGACGGGGGCTGGCGACCGCGCGTTCATCGGCGGTGCGGATTTGCGTGAACTCGGCGCCTGTGACGCTGACGGCGCGCGACTGTTCATCACGGACCTTCAGCGGTGTTGCGCTGCAATCCGCGATTGTCCCGTTCCAGTGGTTGCGCGCATCGACGGCTTCTGCCTCGGGGCTGGGCTCGAGATCGCTGTCAGCTGTGATCTTCGTTACGCCAGCGCGCGATCGACATTTGGAATGCCCGAGGTTCATATGGGGCTTCCATCCGTCATCGAGGCGGCGCTGCTGCCGCGCCTTATCGGCTGGGGGCGGACGTGCGACCTGCTCTACACGGGCCGCACCTTCGAGGCGCCGGAGGCCCTCGAGATGGGGCTGATCGAGGCGAGCGTCGGGGCCTTGGAACTTGACGCCACCGTCGATGCCGCCGTTTCGGCTATTGTCGGCGCTGCGCCAGAAGCGATCCGTTCGCAGAAGCGCCTGATGCGACGCTGGGAGCGCGGCAGCCTCGAAGAGGGCGTGCTTGCCGGGATCCATGCACTGTCCGAAGCTTACGTAATGGGCGAACCGCAGGCGCGGATCGCAGCGTTTTTCGAGGCACGTCGGCAGAAAAAGGCAGCGCCGTAACCCCGACCGGAAATCCGACGCGCAAACCAGGGCCGCGAGTTGCGACGGATCGTGCTGCCCCACGTCCATAAACGATTGCGCGAGACGCAACGACACGCAAACGTGGTGCGCAGGCAGACGGCCAACCACACGACCTAGCAGCCGACTTTGCTGACGCACAGCCACCCGGTCGAACGGCCTCGGGTGATGCGTGAGACCGGAGACCCGCCATCATGAAGATCCGTTCCGTTGAAGTGATCCCATTGCGCATTCCGTTCAACGACGGCAGTGCGGGCGTCGGGCTGATGCCGTCGAAGTGGACCCACCTCGACATTGCACTCGTGCGGGCCGAGACAGAAGACGGCGTCATCGGCTGGGGGGACGCCTTTGCATACAGCTGCGCATCAGCATCATGTGCAGCAATCAGGGACCTCGTTGCCCCTCTGGTCGTGGGGCGCGAGATCGAGCCGACGCCTGAAGCGATTGCCGCGGTGAACCTCGATCTGCAGCGCAAAACGCATCTGCAGGGCCGCTATGGCATCACGACCTTCGCAATCTCTGCAATCGACATCGCGCTTTGGGACTTGGCGGGCAAGACGAGCGGCCAGTCGATCGCAAACATGATCATCGCCGCGTCCGACCCATCCCGTGGCACTGGGAAGCGAGCGAAACTGCCAGCCTATGCAAGCCTCGTGCGCTACACGGACCCAGGCGCCGTGCGCGACTTCGCGGCCCAATCTGTCGAAGAGGGGTACCGTACGGTCAAGCTCCATGAAATCACGGCAGCCGCCATCACGGCCGGCCGGGAGGCGGTTGGCCCAGAGATCCGGCTCACGACTGATGTCAATTGCGGCTGGTCCAGTGACGAAACCCACCGCATGCTGCCACTGATGAAGGACCTCGATCTTTACTGGGTCGAGGAGCCATTATTCCCGCCAGACCGGGAAGATGCGTTCGCAGACCTCGAGGCGCGCTACGGTGTTGCCATTGCAAGCGGTGAGAACGCCTGCACAAGCGTCGAGTTCGCGCGCACGATCCCGCATTTGACGTTCCCGCAGCCGAGCGTGACCAAGGTTGGTGGCATCAGCGAGTTCCTCCGCATCTGCGATTTGGCCCTGGCTCATGGCAAAACAATCATGCCGCATGCTCCCTATTTTGGAGCTGGGTACTGGGCGACGATCCAGATCATGGCTGCGCGGCCGGAATGCGGACTGTTCGAGCGCTTCTATCTGTGGCCGGAGGCGTGGATCGATCCGAACATCCCGCTGCCTGTGAATGGCGAGATCATGGTTCCAACAGAGCCTGGCCTTGGCCTCGAACCGGACCCGGATTGCCTCAAGCGCTACCGCGCCGGAATCTGAGAGCCGGAAACGTCCTCACCCAGGTCTGCATTGACGCGAACCGCATCTCAAGCCCAGGCCGCGCCCGGCCCGAATGGGGCATGTTCGTCCCCATCACCTAGCATATTTGGAATGACATTCCAAACTCTGCGAGAACGCGGCAGGGCCAGACCTCGCTCGACGCCGGACCTGACCCTATTGTCGCGTTCCAACTCGGAAGGTCGGCGATCGGGGAACACGAAAGATGGTCTGGCTCGCAGAAGTGGTCGAAACCCTGCGTGATGCACACGGAACCGAAACCCTGGTTCTCACCTCGGCCGCAGTGATCGGCATCATGTTCGGTATCATTGCCGAGGCCAGTCGGTTCTGCCTGCGCAGTGCCATCATTGAAGGCGTGGATTACCGAGCCGAGCCGACGCGCACAGCACGCGCGCCCATCCAGATGGTTCAATTCCTCGTCGCAATTGCCGTTGCACTGGCCGGCACGCAGGCCCTCGTCGCCGCCGGCAGCCTCGACCTTTCGACGTCGATCCAGCATTCGAGTGCGCTCAACGTCGCCGCGGTCGTGTTCGGCGGCGTCGCGTTCGGCATTGGGATGATGCTGTCGGGCGGCTGCCTGAGCAGGCTCGTCGTGCTTTCAGCGACGGGCAACTTGCGGGCGATGGTGACGTTGCTCGTGGCCGGTATCACGGCGCATGCCACGATCAGTGGCGTTCTCACCGGGCCCCGTCTCTTCGTCGAAGGTCTCGGGCCGTCATTCCAGGTTGCAACCGTCGATGGCGCGCTTGGCATAACGGCGCTGCTCGCGGCAGCTCTTGTGGTCGCAGGCGTCCTATTGGTCGTCGCCCCCCTTGCGCGACGGGCGGGACCGTGGCCGGCCCTTGTCGGAGCGGGAGTTGGCGGGCTGGTCGTCGCGGCATGGGTTGCAACCGGCATCGTCGGTCATGACGACTTCTCGCCAACGCCGGTCCGCGCGCTCGTGTTTGCTGCACCGCTTGGCGAAAGCGTGCGCTATCTGATGATCTCGACCGGCGACACCTTAAAGTTTGGGACCGTGGTGCTGGCCGGCATCCTTGCCGGATCATTCTTGTCAGCGCTGGTCGGCGGCCGGCTGGCCCTGCGCGGCTTCGACAGCGAGCGGGCTATGCTGCGCTACCTTGCCGGCGGCGTGCTGATGGGATTTGGCGGCGTGGTCGCACTCGGCTGCTCGTTCGGCCAGGGCGTGTCCGGGATCAGCACGCTGTCGATCGGTTCGTTCATCGCGCTCGCGGCGATCGTCGCCGGTGGCGCAAGCGCTCATGCGATTGCCACCAAGGGACTGCAATGGGGGCGCGGCCGCGACCTGTCTGCGGAACAACCCTCGGCTCAGGTGTCGACGTGAATGTGGCAGCCGACTTGAGCCACATCGCGAATGTGCCGTCGTCAACATCCTGAGCCACGCGCCATTGCGCAACGTTGGTTGACTGCATGTGGTGCTGCCAGTATCGCTTGCGACCTTCACGGGTTGAGCGGAGCGCCGGCAACCCGGCGGCCCCAGTGGCGGAATCGGTAGACGCGACGGACTCAAAATCCGTTTCCAGCGATGGAGTGCCCGTTCGAGTCGGGCCTGGGGCACCACGCCAACAACTTGCGAAGCCGGTGGCCATGCCGAGACCGGTGTGCGTCAGAGACACTGGCCCGATACAAGTGATCGGGCTCGGTTTGCCGGCGCGCGCGCAAATGTGATAGGCCCCCGCAGTAAATCCGCCGTTCCAAGCTGCTGGACCCTGTTCGATGCCGCACTCCGCCTTCCCACGCTGGGGCTCACTCGGCCCGATCAAAAGTGCGCTTGCCGGCGCGTGTGCGACCCTTCTCGCGGCGCTACCAGCTCAGGCCGGGCCAACGCTGCTGCTCGACGTTGGCAGCGGGCGCGTCCTCTACGCCCAGAACGCCGACCAACCCTGGTATCCCGCCTCGCTGACAAAGATCATGACCGCCTATCTCACGTTCGAGGCTCTGCGAGACGGCCGGCTGACGCTCGAGCAGCAGATCCCGACGTCCGAACGAGCGGCACTTGAGCAGCCGAGCAAAATCGGGCTGCCGGTGGGCGCGACGATCTCAGTGGACCTGGCGCTGAAAAGCGTGATCATCAAGTCGGCCAACGATGCCTCCGTCATGATTGCCGAAGCTGTCGACGGCACCGTCGAAGCGTTCGTCGCGCGCATGAACCAAACGGCGCGACGCCTCGGAATGTCATCGACGAATTTCGTCAATCCGAACGGGTTGCCGGCCGCCGAGCAAGTGACAACCGCGCGCGACCTTGCAAAGTTGGCCCGCGCCGTTCTGCAAGACTTCCCGGAGCATGCCCACTACTGGGCGCTGCCCGAGATGCGGCTCGGTAAGGTCCGTATGCGCTCTCACAATTCGCTGCTGCGGACGTTCTCCGGTGCCACCGGCCTCAAGACAGGCTTCATTTGTGATTCAGGCTTCAACGTCGTCGCGAGTGCCGAGCGCGAAGGGCTTCACCTCGCAGCCATCGTTCTTGGAGAACCGAACCCTCAGGATCGGCAGGAGCGCGCCGCGAGCTTGCTTGAGCATGGCTTTAACATGAATGCTTGGAAGACTTTTCTTGGCGCTCCTGACGTAGCGAGTTTGCCTGCGCAACTGTTCCAGGCCTCACCCCCGAGCGTCCGTCGCGAGATCAAGGTGTGGGACTGCCGTCGGCGCCCGCAGCGCGTCTCGCCATCGGCAACCGCACGCACCAAGTCCGGTGCCCAGCCTCCAGCCGAACCCGACGAAGGCTGAACTGGGCGGATCGGCCTACGGCTTGGGCCGATCTGCGACACCGCTCACCACGTCGCCCCGCACGTCACCTGAAAATCTGACGCGTGCCCGACCTTTCAGTCCGGGGTTTCTGCGTCGTCGGCGCTTGCGATCTCGAGCCTCACGATGCGGGCGCTTTCGTCGATCTCGACCAGGAAGGGACGTGCGAGCGGCAGAAACTCGGTTCGGTGCTGCTTCCCGGGGCTCAGCACCTCGATCAGGTCGCCACCGCCGAAGTTTGCCACAGCCACAACGGTGCCGAGTTCGGCACCGTCAGTGTTGACGACTGCCATGCCAACCAAGTCTGCCAAATAAACCTCATCGGGCTCGGGCGCGGGAAGGCTGGTGCGCTCCAGATAGAGTTCCACGCCCCGGAGCATTTCGGCCGCATTGCGATCGTCCACACCGGCGATGCGGGCGATCAAGCCTTTCGCCGTCGAGCCGCGCACGACGAGTTCGAACGTGCGTGTGCCGGTATTGTCGGTCAGGGGACCGTAGGACGCGATGTGCTCAGGCTCGGCGCAAAAGGAGAGCACCAGCACCTCGCCGCGAACGCCATGCGGCTTGGTGATGCGCCCGAGCAGAACGCGCTCAACCGCCACGGGCTTAGCTCCAAGGGGCTGCTCGTGCCGCGCATCTGACACTTGGTGACGGGTCGCCGCACGGTCCCGAACCAAGTGTGAGATACCAAGGCAACGCGAGGGCCATAGAGTTACACGTGTTCCTTATGACTCCGGCACTTGGTCGCGTGCATGCTGCAGCGGGAACCAAGTTTCGGAGCCGGAACACGAGGGACAAAGACAGCCTGCCCAGCACGCAATGAAGATCACTCACCGGCTGCCGCTTCCTCGGCTGCAGCCTTTGCGGCTGCGGCACGCTCCTCGGCCTCCTTGAGCCGCTCCAGCGCCTTCTTGCCAGGTTGTGCTTTCTGCGGGTTGTTTTTCGGCGCACGCTTCATCAGGCCTGCTGCATCGAGAAAGCGTGCAACCCGATCGGTCGGCTGGGCGCCAACACCGAGCCAATACTTGCAGCGGTCCTCGTTGAGGCGCATGCGCTCTGGGTGGTCCTTCGGCACCATCGGGTTGTAGGTTCCGACCTGCTCGATGTAGCGACCGTCGCGCGGCGCCGTCGAAGTGGCCACCACGATGTAGTAGTAGGGGCGCTTCTTGGAGCCGCCGCGTGCGAGCCGGATGCGGGTTTCAGCCATAGTCAACTCCTGTGATCTGAATGTCGTCTCGGGTTGCAGTTGTTGGTTTGAGCCGGGGGTTTGAGCCGGGTGGGTAATTGAGAATGCGCCTTACGCCGCGAACTGCGGCATGCGATGTCTGAACACGATCCGCGGCTGGCCTTCGTAAGTCGCCTCGGCCTCACGGATTGCCCCGAGCCGCTCCGCGACTTTGATGGATGGCGCATTGCCGGGGTGGACAAGGCTCATCAGTGGCGGAAGCCGGAGTGCGGTCGCAGCCCACGCAATCACGGCACGTGCCATCTCGGTTGCATAGCCTTTGCCCTGGTGCTCGCGAAACAGGCTCCAAGACAGCTCCGGCTCATGAAATGTAATCGGTTGAAAGAGCCCCGTATAACCAACCGGCGCATTCGTCGTGCGGTCGCAAGCTGCAAAGATGCCATAGCCCCGCAAGTGCCACTGGCCGACCTGCGCGCACATGAAATACCACGCTCCAAGCCGGTCGACAGGGCTTCCGGTCCGGTAGCGCGCAAATTCGGCGTCGGCGAGAAACTCGGCGAACGGCTCGAAATCCGCCATGTTCCAAGCCCTCAACCGAAGGCGTTCTGTTTCGAGTTCCGGGGCCATGGCTCAGCGCTTCTTCTTGCCGCCCGGCAGGCCGGGTAAGCCACTACCGAGACCATGGAGACCACCGCCGCCAAGCCCTGGCAGGGCGCGACCGGCCCCGCCGGGCAGCCCCGGCAGGCCCTTAGGCAGCTGGCCGGACTTGAGGGCACTCTTCGCCTGCTCGATCATTTCAGGGCTCGGCTGCTGTGCGCCGCCGCCGAGACCGGCCATGCCGCCAAGGCCACCCATCATGCGCGACATCAAGCCCTTGTTGCGTCCCATCTCCTTCATCATGTCGGCCATCTGCCGATGCATCTTCAAGAGCTTGTTGACGTCGGCCACCGTCGTGCCGGAACCGGCCGCGATCCGCTTGCGCCGCTTGCCGTCGATCACCTTCGGGTTGGCACGTTCCTTTTTGGTCATCGACGTGATGATCGCGTGCTGGCGCCGAACCTGCTTGTCGCCGAAGCCCGCGGCCTCGAGTTGGCCCTTCATCTTGCCCATGCCCGGCATCAGGCCCATCAGCCCGCCCATGCCGCCCATCCGCTCCATCTGCTTGAGTTGATCGGCAAAATCATCGAGATCGAAGCTGCCCTTGCGCAGCTTCGCGGCCATTTTCTCTGCCTTCTCGACATCCATCGCCTCGGCGGCCTTCTCGACCAGGCTGACGATGTCGCCCATGCCGAGAATGCGATTGGCGACGCGGGCCGGGTGAAAGTCTTCGAGTGCGTCCCACTTCTCGCCCGTGCCGAGGAGCTTTATCGGTTTGCCCGTCACCGCACGCATCGACAGGGCAGCGCCGCCGCGTCCATCACCATCGACGCGTGTCAAAACGATCCCGGTGATGCCGACGCGGTTGTCAAATGCCTGGGCCGTATTCACCGCGTCCTGTCCGGTGAGCGCATCAGCAACGAGCAGCACCTCGTGGGGGCTCGTGGCCCGGCGGACGTCCGCCGCCTCGTCCATCAGGCCCTCGTCGACCGTCACGCGGCCCGCCGTATCGAGCATCACGACGTCGTATCCACCGAGCTTGGCGGCATCCATGGCGCGGCGTGCGATTTGAAGGGGTGTCTGACCGGCGATGATCGGCAGCGTCGCAACGCCTGTCTGTTCGCCGAGAACGCGAAGCTGTTCCTGGGCTGCAGGCCGTCGCGTATCGAGCGAGGCCATCAGAACCTTCTTTTTGTCTCTGTCGGTCAAGCGCTTGGCGATCTTGGCCGTCGTCGTCGTCTTGCCGGACCCCTGCAACCCAACCATCAGGATCGCGACCGGTGGCGCTGCATCGGTGTCAATCGGCTTGGCGTCCGAGCCGAGCATCCGAACGAGTTCGTCGTTGACGATCTTGATGACCATCTGACCCGGCGTCACCGAGCGCACGACCTCTTGGCCAACCGCTTTTTCGCGAACGGCCTCGACAAAATCCCTCACGACCGGCAGCGCGACGTCGGCTTCCAGCAGAGCGCGCCGCACCTCGCGCATGGCCTCAGCCACATCGCTGTCGGTGAGTGCACCACGGCGCGTCAGCTTATCGAATATGCCCGACAGACGATCCGACAGCGTTTCGAACATCACCACTCCGTCCACTCGCGGGTTGCGACCGCGCACAGCACTTGGGCAAGCGCAAACGACGAAAGCACCCGTGGGCGCAACGCGCTGACGGGTGGCTTTTGGGTTGAGGTGCGGCCGGCGCAGTCCTCGCTGGCCGCCCCCCTCCTGGAACGCCGTATGGGCTCCCGAAGCTCAAAAGTCAAACAGCAGTTCGCGGTCTCCGGATTAGCCATATGGTGTTGACCGCACAGACGATCGCCGTGCAGCGGACCCTATCGGCAAATCGTCGGGTGTCGCGCGCCTGTCACTTGGAGTGGACAGATGCTGGTGCTAGCGTTCGCACGTCGGGTTCCACGCGAGCCAAGCTCGCAGGATCAAAAGGGAACACGGTAGGGTCGAAGCAAGCCTGACCCGATCCGCGACTGCCCCCGCAACTGTGAGTGCGTGCCCTACGCCATAGGCCACTGGTGTCGCTTGATTTTATTCAAGCGGAACTGGGAAGGCGGCGCAGGGCATAACGCACGAGTCAGGAGACCTGCCCGACAACGACCGCTCGCATCGGATCACCCTTTGCGGGCTTTGCACGGTGGGTGCAGGACCAGGAGACCATCTTCATGCATATCGAGCCTGGCGTCATTGACGCTGCAAAACTAACCCTCAGCTATGCGACGGCAGCAGGTGCCGCCGGTGTTGCCGCCAAACTGGCCTTCGACGCGATCCGGCACGGCGGCCTGATGGCGTTCGGCCTGCGTGCAGCACTGGCAACGTCGCTCACTTTCGTCTTCTTCGAGCTTCTCCCGACGTTCTCGGCCGGTGTCTCGGAGGTACACTTCATCCTGGCGACGACGCTGTTCCTCGTGCTCGGTCTCGGGCCGACCGCTGTCGGGCTCGCAGGCGGCCTTGCAATCCAAAGCCTGTTTTTCGCGCCAGATGACCTGCCGCAATACGCCGCGAACGTGACGACGTTGCTCGTACCGCTGTTTGCCATGGCCATACTGGCAAACCGCGTCATTCCAAAAGAAACAGCCTACAAAGACTTGGGCTACGGGCAGGTGCTCGCGTTGTCGCTCGCTTTTCAAGGCGGTGTCGTTGCATGGGTTGCGTTCTGGGTCTTCTATGGCCAGGGCGTAACGGCGCAAAGCCTCGACGGTGTTGCGACGTTCGGCCTCTCTTATGCGATGGTCGTCGTCGTGGAGCCTATCGTCGACCTTGCGGTTCTGGCTGCTGCGAAGGCCCTCCACAGCCTGCGCGAGAGCCCGCTCTATCGCACGCTCGTCAACCCGCGGCTGCATGCATCAGCGTGAGGCGTTTGCGAGTCAGACATCTGATGCGGGAGCCGAGCACGCTCCCGTATCTCTCGTCGACGGCTCAGAAGTCCAGCGCGCCATAATGCGCTGGCGGCCTGAGGCCTGGGACGAGATCCTGGAGCAGCGGTCTGAAACTGGGGCGACACTTGATTTTTTGATACCACTCTTTCGCCGGCTGATGGCGGTCCCAATCCACTTCGCCGAGAAAATCAACGACCGACAGATGAGCTGCTGCAACGAAATCGGCGAGTGAAATGCGTTCGCCACCAAGCCAATTCCTGTTTGCTGCGAGAAAAGCCAGATAGTCGAGATGATAGTTGAGGTTCGCGCGCGCGGCTCTCAGCATCTGGACGTTTGGTGTACTGTTGGCCGCGGGCTGGAGGACTGAGCGGACCTTCTCATAGAGAAACTCCTGCGTCACTTCTCGGTCGCACTTAAGGTTGAACCAGTCGACGAGCCGGCGCACCTCTGCGCGGTCTTCCAGCATATCAGGGAACAAGTCAGGGCTAATGGTCGCCGTCGGCGTGCCGCCCCTTGCGCCGAGGGCGACCGCCACATCACGGCCGGTCGACTGGATCTCTGCGATGAATTCCGCCACGGGATAAGAGCCGCAGAGCGTCATTCCGTTCGCTGTGTCGAGAATGGGCAGCGTACCGGCTGGATTCTTGGCGAGAACTTCAGAACCTGGCGACCAGGGCATGACGTCTCGCAACTCCGGTTCCAGCGCGAACTCGCCGAGCAGCAACCGGACGGTCCGGGAGAACGGGCACAGTTTGAAGTGTGTCAGCATCATGGCGTGGCGTGCCTCCCGATCCGCACATGACCAACGAACCGCTGCCTGAACACTGCACAGCGATTGACGCCCGCGGGGAATTAGCATTTTCCCGGCAGAGTTCCAACGACGGCCGGACCATCGGCGAGCTCAGTTGCAACAGTGACCGGTGGAGGACTCATGGAAACGTGGCAGGTGATCGTACTCGGACTGCTCGAGGGACTGACCGAGTTCATTCCCGTTTCATCGACGGGCCACCTGTTGCTCGCGGGGCATTTCCTCGGGGTCAACTCGCCTGGCAAGACATTTGAGGTCCTCATTCAACTCGGCGCGATCGTTGCCCTGCTTTCGATCTATTTTGCGAAGCTCTGGAAGGTAGCCTCGAGCCTTCACACTCAGGCCGAGAGCCGAAAGTTCGTCATCTCGATCCTCACCGCCTTTCTCCCCGCCGCATTTGTCGGCGTTCTCGCACACGACTTCATCAAGTCCGTGCTGTTCGAAACGCCGACCCTCATTTGCGCGACGCTGATCATAGGTGGGGTCGTGCTGCTGATGGTCGACCGGATGACGTTCACGCCACGCTATCGCGATGCCATGAACTTCCCAATCTCGATCGCACTCCTGATCGGGGTCTGCCAGTGTCTGGCGATGATCCCAGGCGTCTCGCGGTCCGGCGCAACGATCGTCGGAGCACTAATGCTCGGGACGGACAAGCGCTCGGCCGCTGAGTTCTCGTTCTTTCTTGCCATGCCGACCATGGCCGGCGCGTTCGCTTACGATCTCTACAAAAACTATACGATCCTCGACACTGGCGATGTCATGAACATCGTGCTCGGGTTCGTGATGGCGTTCATCGCAGCGGTCGTGGTCGTCAAGTTTCTACTCGACTACGTGAGCCGCTACGGATTTTCCTTGTTCGCGTGGTGGCGCATTGTTGTTGGCACAGCAGGACTGGTCGGCCTTGCGGTGCTCGGCTGAGCCGCTCGCCATTGTTGGCAAGCGGCCTCACGCGACGACGCGAAGGCACAGCAGCGTCCTCTTGGGCTTAAAGGGCTGAGGGGGCGGTGGCGGTTCGTCCACGCAACAGCACAAACGGTCCAGAACTTCTGCACCAATTCATGCAGATCGCCGATCCTTGAGGCAGGTTCGGTGCATCCCGAGATCAATCGCTGCAGGCTGATCAAGCCGCGTGTGATGTCGTGCCCATGCTCGTGAGGATGGCGAGGATCTGGTCGGCTGTCCTGGCGGCGCGCAGTTCATCGAGGCGCGAAGGCGCTCTGATCAGGCGCGAAATCCTGGACAATGCCTTGAGATGATCCCCGCTTGCATGTTCAGGCGCGAGCAGGACGAACACCAGGTCGACGGGCTCACCGTCAATCGCGTCGAAGTCGACGGGTTCGTGGAGCCGGGCGAACAGGCATACGATCCGATCAAGGTTCGCCAGCTTGATATGAGGGATCGCGATCCCTCGGCCAAGACCCGTCGAGCCAAGCCGCTCCCGCTGCAACAGTGTATCGAAGATCTCGCGCGCCGGGACGCCAACGAACTCACCAGCGTGATCCGACAATTCCTGCAGAACCTGCTTTTTGCTGCGGGCCCGGAGATCGGGGAGGATGCCCTCCAATTCGACGATGTCGCCTAGATCCATAGATCGCACGTCCCAACGCTCACCTGAGCGTCTAAATGGTTGTGAGGAGAGCCAGGAAGGGGACATCTCGCTGCTGTTCGTCGGCGTGCCAGACCTTGAAGCCCTCTAGTACCGCCAGATCGCTACGCGGGGTGCAACCGTTGACGATTTAGGCGAGACAGGCCACGAGCAAACTTGATGGCGTGCTGTGGCGTTGATCACGCCTTAATTGACGCCCAGCGTGCCGCACGCATAGGTCAATTGAGGCGCGACGCACCCCACTAGGTCCTGGTCTCCCGCGGCATCGGATCAATCCAGCCGATGTGCCCGTCGGCTCGCCGATAAACCACATTCACATTCCCTGTTGCTGCATTGCGGAATACCAGAACCGTGTCTTCGGTCAAGTCCAGCTGCATGACCGCTTCGCGAACCGAGAACTCATGGACGGGCCGCGTGGTCTCGGCAACGATCACGGGCGCATCCTCAATCGCGCCAACCGCCTGCTGATCCGACCCGCTCGTTGGTTCACCGAAAGCCTCAGCAAGGTCTTCGTCGACGCCATCGATGTTCAGCGCGGCATGATTGTGATGACCTTGGCGATCTTCGGCATGCACGTCTTGTGCCGGAGGAACGTGATCGGCCTCATCGTCCGCGCGCACGGTATAATCATTGACGAACGCGCCAAACTGCGTGCGCTCCACGGCCTCTTTCGTATGATGATCCTTGAGCCTGCGCTTATAGCGCCGCACGCGCTTCTCCAGGTGGACCAGCGCAGCCTCGGCGCTTGCGTAGGCGTCGTCGCCACGACCCTGGGCCTCGACGAGCAACCCTGTTTTTAATCTGATTGAGCAATTGGTCTTGAAGCCGACGCGTTCCTTTTCAACGCGCACGTGGCCTGAGATCTCAGGGCCAATGTATTTCTCGAGAACACCGCGCGTCCGCTCGATAACGAAGGATTGGAAGGCTTCGCCCGTTTCGAGATGTTTGCCGGTGACTTGTATGGTCATGTTCGATGCCCTGTCGACGTCTGTGCCTGCAAGTCGCGCGCGAACCGATGAGCGTTATGATCCACGGTCGGGCGAGATCCTGTTGATTCTGTCCCTCGAGCTGCGCCGGCCGGGCCCGGCAAATTCTCCTATGGCGAGCAGCGGCGAGCGGTGCAGCAGGCCGCCAGATTCGCGATCTCGGGCACTGACGGGCCGCGCTGCCTCTCGCCAAGGCTCAGCAGTCCGACTGTCGAGCCTCACCGACATCGCTCGAACGGGACGGTCGACAAACCTATGCTCGCGCTGGCTGCAGGTCAAACGCAACTCTGGCCGTCGAGCGATCGGTCCTCACTGGCGCTCCAAGGGAGAAATGGTCGAGGCGGAGACGGCTTTGCGTCGACGCCGGGCGTGGGTCCAGTACCGCCGCTCAAAAGTCCCTGCACCATCCGCAAGCCGCGCCTGCCAAGGACTTCTGATCGAAAAGCGGTACGAGATCCAATCTGTTGCTCGTACTCTTTGCGCTCCGTCGTTCGTTTCGGCGTCTGACGAGGGTTGCTCACGAACGACGGAAAGCGAGTCCTAGGATCTGCATCGGCAGACTTGGTGCCTTAGACGATCGTCCGTGGCCTGCGCTCAACATCGCTTGGACAAGGCCCATCTCGGGTCAGGCGGGCTCAGGCCCTGGCCATCTGCTCAGCGAGCCGCTTCTGGCGTCGGCGCTGGATCGATGAGGCAATATGCATCCCTTCGCGATACTTGGCGACGGTCCGGCGGGCGATGTCGATGCCCTCGCAGCGGAGTTTCTCGACGATCTTGTCGTCGGACAATACGTCCTCGGCTGTTTCACAATCGATCAGCGCTTTGATGCGATGGCGCACGGCTTCGGATGAAAAAGCTTCGCCATCGTCGGCCGAGTTGATCGCGGACGTGAAAAAATACTTGAGTTCGAAGATGCCGCGCGGGGTGGCGATATACTTGTTCGACGTCACGCGGCTGATCGTCGACTCATGCATTGAAATCGCATCTGCAACGGTTCGCAGGTTGAGCGGCCTGAGATGCTCCACCCCGCGACTGAAGAAGCCGTCCTGCTGGCGAACGATCTCTTCCGAGACCTTGAGAATGGTCCGCGCACGCTGATCGAGGCTCTTGACCAGCCAATTCGCTGTCTGCAAGCACTCGACGAGGTAGTCCTTGTCGCCCGGGCCGCGCGCCTTCTGCGACACGCGTGCATAGTAGGATCGGTTGACAAGAACGCGCGGCAGCGTCTCCTGATTGAGCTCGATCAGCCAGCTGCCATCCTTTGCGGCGCGAACAATCACATCGGGTACGATCGGCTGAACCGGCGTCGATCCGAAGATGAGACCGGGTTTCGGGTTAAGCCCTTTGATCTCGGCAACCATGTCGGCGATGTCATCCGAATCGACACCAAGCACGCGCTTGAGGCCGGCGAGATCGTGGTTCGCCAGCCGATCGAGATGCGTGAGAAACGCAGCCATCAACGGATCAAGCCGATCCAGCTCGGCCAATTGCAGCGCGAGACACTCGGCAAGATCGCGCGCAAACACGCCTGGTGGGTCGCACGTTTGGACAAGCTTCAAGACCCGCTCCACCGTCTCAAAGGACGTTCCAAGCCGTTCTGCAGCCTCGGCGAGATCGAGCCTCAGGTAGCCGGCTTCATCAACGTACTCAAGCAGGTAGAGCGCGATCATGCGCTCGCCGAGATCGCCCGTCATAACATTGATCTGCGTCGCCAGATGATCCTTCAGCGACACTTCCGAACTCACGTAGGCCTCGAGGCTGGTCTCTCTGTCTTGGAACGACTGGGAGTTGGTGGCCTGCATCGCGTTCAGGCTCAGACCCTGGCCAATCGGATCGACGAGATCGCTCGGGGCTGCATCAGGATAAAGGGCATCGGCCTCCGTATCGAGCGCATCGCGCGCCACCGCGCCGTCGCTGCGCAGATCCAGCCACTGCTCGTCGCCGTTGTCCAAGGCCTCCGTCCGCTCGGCATCCTGAGCAGCATCCGAAGTTTCGGTCTCGCTCCCGCGGCCGATGTCGGCCTCAGTCGAGGACGAGGTAGGCTCATCGTCACGCTCGTCACGTTCGAGCAGCGGATTGCGTTCAAGCTCGGCTTCAACGAACGCCGACAGCTCCATGTTCGAGAACTGCAACAAGCGAATTGCTTGTTGCAGCTGCGGCGTCATGACGAGCTGCTGCCCCTGACGAATTTCGAGCTTGGCAGAGATGGCCATGCCTGTCGAATTCCCGAACTCTCACCGAACGCAACACTGCGCCGACCTATCCAACAGGTGCCGACGCGCCCCGACGCCGTTACCGTAAGGCAAGGAGCTTAACCGAACATGTCACCGAGGTAGACACGCCGAACCTCCTCGTTTCGCACGATTTCCTCGGGGCGACCCTGCGTCAACACGGTACCATCATAGATGATATAGGCCCGATCGATCAGCGCGAGGGTTTCGCGCACGTTGTGATCAGTGATCAGCACGCCGATACCGCGCTGCGTCAAGTGACGCACGAGCACCTGAATATCGCCGACGGCAATGGGATCGATCCCTGCAAAGGGTTCATCCAACAGGATGAACGAGGGGTTACTGGCAAGCGCGCGGGCGATTTCGCAGCGTCGCCGTTCGCCGCCTGACAGGGCAATCGATGGTGACTTCCGCAGCCGCGTGATGCGAAATTCCTCGAGCAGGGCATCGAGCCGCTCTTTTCGCCGCTTGCGATTAGGCTCAGAGATCTCGAGCACGGCCATGATGTTCTGCTCGACAGTAAGCCCGCGAAAGATCGACGATTCCTGGGGCAGATAACCAATGCCGAGGCGCGCGCGCCGGTACATCGGCAACCGCGTGACATCGAGACCGTCGAGATAAATCCGGCCCTTGTCGGCGGGAACGAGCCCTGTGATCATGTAAAAGACCGTCGTCTTTCCCGCACCGTTGGGGCCGAGCAGACCCACAGATTCGCCGCGCTCGAGTTCGAGGCTGACACCCTTGACGACGGTTCTGCGGCCATACGTCTTCATGACGTTTTCGACTGCGAGCCACCCCTCGCCAAGGGCGGATGCCGGCATGTTTTCCTCATCGCCGTCGCTTTGGCTTGCGACAACAGAGGATCGCTCGTCACGCGCGACAAGATTCGCGTCGGGCGGGGCGCGCAGAAATGCGGCCGGTGGACCCTCGAGGTCCGCCTCGAGAACTGCATCATATCCGGCGCGCGCAGACCGGTCGCGCAGGCTCCCCGCATCCGCGATATCCGTTTGACGTGGCTTTCCGAGCCCGAACAGCCTCACATGCCTCTCCGATCAAACTCGGCGTCAGACGCCGCGCATAAACTCCGCTGTAGCGTTCACGTCATGCACCGCAGCCCATCACCGGCTCCGACGTGCGGCCAGCCGCAGCGCCCGGCTCTTTCTCCAAGTTTGAAGCACACGACCTGGACCACATCATGGGCGCAAGCGGGAGACAACGTGCTCGTGTGGCGTCGCGCCCAAGTTGATCCTTACGTCGATGCAGGCCCGAACGCCTGTCGTCAACGCCACTCGACCGCCGATGCGGGTTATCGATTTTCAGTCGTCGGCGCCCAACCGCTGGACGCACCCGGCGCAGTCGGCCTCGGCGGACGCTGGGCAGCCGGCGGCGACGCGGTTGCCCCGGGCTTGCGTTCGCGGGCTGCGTTCTGCAGGTCATCTATGAAAAACGTTGCATTCGATCGGCCAGAACCTGCGGTCATGTCGATCCGGCTCACGCCGGTCTTCATGTCGACCGTAAGTGCTGACCCACGGATCACGTTTCGCCCTTGGGTGAGTGTCACATTTCCGGTGAGCGTCACGGTGTCGGCGCGAACATCGAACACCGCACGGTCACCGGTCGCCGTCTGACCATTCGCTGACGTGACCCGCACGGAGCCCGTCGCGACGATTTCGCGCAGTTCGGTCGGCGCGGCGGTTCGTGGCGCAGTCTGCGTTCCGGTATCACCCGGATTTGCCTGCAGCATCCCTGAGCTGCCCGTGTAGGTCCCGACCAAACGCTGTGCAACGATCGTGAACCGCCCCTGACGCGCGTTCACGTCGCCTGAAAATGTTGCAGTCTTGCGCGTGTCGTCGATGTCGAGGCGCGCAGCATCAATGAGGATTGGGGCGTCGGGATCAGTCTCGAACTCAAATCCCTGAGGGCCTGTGCGCGCCGCGGGTGCCGCCGCCGGTCGTTCCCGCGGTTTGGTGCTATCCGATGGCGCTTGGCGCTTGAAGCTCGCCGCGATCCGGTTGTTACCGGCGCCGTCGCCGGTCAATGAGGCGCGATTGGACGCCTGATCCGCAATCAGGAGTTCGCCGCTCAGCACGTTGTCGCCTTGGACGACCTTGACGCGACCGCTGAGCCTGGCGCTCTGAGCCGTTTCATCAAGTTCGAGGCGAGCCCCCGTCGCCGTGCTCCCACCCTGGCGCAGCTCGACATCGCCTGTGAGAACGGCGCGTTGTGTCTTCTGATCGAAATCAAGGCGCTGCCCACGTGCGGTTTGGCCGCCACGCCCAGTCATGGCAACGCCCCCGGTCATCGCGCCGGTCTCGGTCGACAGATCGAAATGCGCGTCCGGAGCACGTAGCTCTTGCGACCCCTGAGTGATGATCACGCCACCCGTCGCCGTGACAGTGCGGAGCGCTCCGCCCGCTGCGCCAACCGACTGCGGAGCGCTTGGGCGGGACTGCGGTGTACCGGCCGCACCTCCAGTGTCGACGTTGTCCCGCCGGTCGAATGCGACTGCGAGGCTCGCCGCCTGCATCACCATATCCCCCTGCATCGCTCTGACATTCCGATCGAATACGGCGCGATTTTCAGTCTCGTGGATGGTTAGCGTCTGCGACGTAACGCGGATGGGACCGCGCGAAGCTCCCGCAGCAGGCCCGATGCCGAGTTGGAGGCGCTGCGCCGTGCGGGTCGTGTCTCTGGTCTGGGCACCTTCGGATCCTGGCGATGCGCGCAGGCCCTCCCGCACTGCGCCTGCTGCATCGGGCTGTGCAGCTGACGTCACGGGCGCACTGTTGTCCTGAAACAGCGCATCAACACCATCGCCGAACACGGCAACGCGGGATTTCTGGTCGATCGACAGCGTACGGCCCGTGACCTTACCGGACGGCATTTCCACGGCCACCGGCTCGCTCGATACGATGGTGCGGAGCTTGGTATTGATCTTGGCTGTCGCAAGCCGCGCCTTCAAGCCGTCGGCACGGTCGATCTCGATGCCTTCGACCAACTCGAGAATGCCGCTCTGCTGCTCGAACACCCCGCGTGTGGCGGCGAGGTGGGTGACATTCTGGGCAGCATCGGTCAGCTCACCGCGGATCGTCTCGAGCGCGATCGGTTGGCCGGGTCGCATTGCGGTGGTTGCACGGGCCGCTCTCACAGTGTAGCGGCTGCCGTCGGCGTTGAAGCCCTCATAGCGTGGGTTCGACATCCCTGCGCCAGACAACGACAATGCGGTGCTATCGAACGTCAAGCGTCCACGCTGGCGCTCGTCCTGGCCCTGCGCCTGGCCGTCGGCGGCCGCTGGACCGAACTCGGCGAATTGCAGTCCGCGCTGCTGCGAGAACAGCGGATACAGCAACACGAGGCCGACAGCGAGCAGTGGGAAAACAACCCGCAGAATGCGTACGGCGCGCGTGTTGACTGCTGCACGCTCATAGGCGCGCTTTCGCTCAGAGGCATCGACCGGGCCCTTCGGCGCGCGCAACGGGTCGTGCGATCGGTGAGCCGAGCGCTTAACCGGTCCATGCGACGATCTGGCAACGATCTGATCCAACGGAATTCTCAGCTCGGGTCTCGACAGCGCGCGATAATGCCATCACGTCCGCCCGGTGCCAATTCACGTGCGCCAGGTTGAAAGTCACCGAGCACAATCACCAGCCGAAGCCACAATGACGTCGGTTCCGCAGGCACCTGCAGGCAAGGCGAAGACGCAGCGCACGCGCCCTACGCCCACTCCACCCAGATCACGGCGGCCAGATTACGGCCAGAAGCAACCAACAAGAAGCCACCCATACCCGCTTTCCGTAGTTCGTGCCGGCATCTGACGCGGGTGACAGACGAAGGACGGACAGCGGGGGTTAGCCGAGGCCCTCAGTGCGCAAAGATGTCCAGGTCGTCGAAGCCAGCAAGATCGAGAGCGGCCCGAGTCGGGACGAACGAGAATGCAGCGTCGGCCAGCTCCGCTCGCCCATCGCGCGCGAGCATGACGTCGAGCTTCTCACGCAGGGCGTGCAGATAGAGCACGTCCGAGGCCGCATAAGCGATCTGTTGCGGCGTCAGTTCGTCAGACGCCCAATCCGAACTCTGCTGCTGCTTGGACAGATCGACGCCGATCAACTCGGAGCACAAGTCCTTCAGCCCATGCCGGTCGGTGTAGGTCCGCACCAGCTTCGACGCGATCTTGGTGCAATAGATCGGCGCCGGCAAAACGCCGAAGGCGTGACAGAGCACTGCCACGTCGAACCGCGCGAAATGAAACAGCTTCGTGACTGAAGGGTCGGCGAGCAGTGCGGCGAGATTGGGCGCGGTCTTCTGCCCGCGTCCGATCTGAACCAGATGAACGGTTCCATCGCCGGCCGACAGCTGCACGAGGCACAGCCTGTCCCGGTGCGGCCTGAGCCCAAGCGTCTCGGTATCAATCGCGGCGACCGCACCAAAGCTCAGGCCGTCCGGCAAGTCTGCGCGGTGCACATGAACATCGGCCATCACCCAACATCTCCTCAAATGCGGCTGCAACGCGCTGCATTGATGCGAACCTCGACTATAGATTCGTGCCGCTGTCGCCTCCGTTCGCGCGTCCACGCCGGAACGTCAACGCGGGAGTGGGCGCACGGACCATGATGGCAGTGGACGGCTCGCGCCCGTGAATGCGCGCGCATGCGTTGATGCCCTGATGACCGTGCGCCATTCTGCACGCATCGCTGCGTGATCAGGGTGCCGCACTGACCTTCCCGATCTCCCACCCGATCATCGCCCGTTTGCGGGTCAGGCCCCAATGATAACCGCCGAGCGAACCGTCACCGCGCAAAACCCTGTGACACGGCACAACGAACGATATTGGATTTCGACCGACGGCAGAACCAACCGCGCGCGCGGCGGTTGGCTTGCCGATGTGGCGGGCAATGTCAGCATAGCTGACTGCGCGGCCCATCGGGATTCGCAACAGCGTTTCCCAGACCCGAACCTCGAAATCCGTACCGATCATCACGATCCTGATCGGCTGGCCGGGTTGCCAGCAGGCCGGATCAAAAATGCGGCGCGCAAGTGACCGGGCCTGCTCGTCGTCAGGAACAAACTCTGCCAGCGGCCATCGCGCCTGCATATCTGCCATTACTTCAGTGCGTGTCTGGCCCGCGTCCTCGTCCACAAACGCGAGCCCTGCAAGTCCACGGCGGGTTGCGGTGACCATGGCGTCGCCGAACGGCGTCCGGTGAAAGCCGTAGGCCAGTACGAGTCCGGCGCCCCCACGCTTGTACTCACCGGGCGTCATGGCCTCGTGATCCAGAAAAAGGTCATGCAGGCGCCCTGTCCCGGACAGACCGACATCCATCGCGCAATCAAGAAGGCTCGCCGATCCGCGCAACAGCTCGCGTGCCCTGTCGATGGTGATGGCCTGCAGAAACTCTTTGGGTGACAAGCCACACCAGCGTTTGAACACCTTCTGGCATTGCGATGGTGAGAGGCCGACATGGGAGGCTAGACGGTCAAGATCCGGCTGCTGGTCACTGGTCTCGGACAGGAAGCGGATCGCGGACCTGACAATTTCGTAGTCGCTTTGCCGGGACCCGTCTGGCTGAGACAGATCCGGCTTCGAACCGTCTGGGCCGTCCGTAGCGCGAACCTGAGCGGCTGAAATCCGATGTTCGTCGCGCATCGCCAGACCTCCGCGTTTCGACTGAGCATAGCCGCGAGACCTACCCCAGACCGTTCCGCGCAGGCGACCCGAAACTTGCATCACGCGGCATATGTGCCTCAGCGTGCAGCGTCTCCAATGCGCGTTAAATGCAAGCTCGGCTGAGAGCGGCCTTGGAACACGACGACGGATGTGGTTGATTGGGTCATCCCAGTCCAAAAAACACAGCTCATCAGAGGAACGCCCATGCGTTATGAAGCGCCTCGATCGCTCGACGCTGCGATCGCGCTGCTTGGCTCGAGCGAGGGCTCGACCAAGATCCTTGCCGGCGGAACCGACCTGCTCGTCCAGCTTCGCACGGACATGATCGAGCCCGATCTCGTCGTCGACATCAAGAAGATCGACGAGACGCGCTCGATCGTTGAGACGGCCGACGGCTTCGTCGTCGGGGCGGCGGTGTCTGCAGCGGAACTGAACGAGCACGAAGGTTTTGCAGCCGCTTGGCCGGGTGTGGCAGAGGCCGCGTGGCTCATTGGATCGACCCAGATCATGGGGCGGGCGTCACTCGGCGGAAATCTATGCAACGGCTCCCCAGCCGCAGACAGCGTGCCGGCGATGATCGCCGCTGGCGCGACCGCAAACGTTGCAAGCCGCCAGGGCTTGCGACAGGTTCGCGTCGAGGACGTCATGGTTGGGCCGCGCAAACTTTCGATCGGCCCTGATGAATTCATCGTGTCGTTTCGCTTCCCAGCGCGTCCGCATCGCTCTGGCGACGCCTATCAGCGGTTCATTCCGCGAACCGAGATGGACATCGCGGTCGTCGGCTGTGGGGTGAACGTGATCGTCGCCCCGGACGGCACGATCGCGGACGCCCGCGTCGCGCTCGGCGCCGTTGCCGAGCGGCCACTGCTCGTGCCAGCAGCCGCGGACGCGATCATCGGGACATCACTCGACGAGGAGGCGCTTGCCGCCTTGGACGCAGCAGCGCGTGCGGCCTGCCGGCCCATCGACGACAAGCGCGGCACGCGACAGTTCCGCGTTCAAGTCGCAGGCGTTCTGGCACGCCGCGTCGCCGAACTCGCCTACGATCGCGCTGGCAGCTGAAAACGGACGGACGCGCAACCCAAGCAACATGATGATGTCAGGCGCCCGCATTTGCCAAACGCAGGCGGTGCGCGAGCCTGGAGGAACAGTCCAAATGAAAATGCATGTCTCATTCAACGTCAACGGAGACCCGGTCGAGGTCCTTGTTGACCCGAGCCAGACCTTGCTCGACGTGCTGCGGGACGAACTTGATCTCACAGGCACGAAAGAGGGCTGTGGCACCGGCGACTGCGGAGCCTGCTCGGTCCTGGTCGACGGGCGTCTTGTCTGCGCCTGCCTTGTTCTCGGGGCTGAGGCGAATGGCTCTGACGTCGAGACGATCGAGGGGATGGCGGAGGGCGACGCGTTGCATCCGCTGCAACGTAAGTTTCTCGAGCACGCCGCGCTACAATGCGGGATTTGCACGCCGGGCTTCCTCGTCGCGGGGAAGGCCTTGCTCGCAAAGAACCCCAACCCGACCGAAACGGAGGTGCGCTACTGGCTTGCCGGCAACCTCTGTCGGTGCACAGGTTACGACAAGATCGTGCGTGCCGTAATGGATGCTGCTGCCGAGATGCGCCAAGAACCGCAATTGCGTTCTGAGATGGGAGCCTGAACCGATGCAGGAAAAAGTTGGCAATCCCCCTGTCGGGCCTGAATTCAACTGGATTGGCACCAGACCGGTCCGCCCGGATGGTGTCGATAAGGTCACCGGAAAGGCGAAGTTCGGCGCCGACATCAATGTCGCCAACCAGATTCACGGCAAGGTTTTGCGCTCGCCGCACGCGCACGCGCGACTTGTTCGGATCGACACGTCCAAGGCCGAGGCCCTCCCCGGCGTCAAGGCGGTGGTCACCCGCGACGACTTCCTCGATCAGGCAAGCGAGTTCGTGCCCGCTGGCGAAATGCTGGTGAACTACCGAGACGTTGTTCGCAATGTGATGGCGCGCGAGAAGGTCCTTTACGAGGGGCACGCTGTTGCGGCCGTCGCAGCCACCACGCCGGCGATCGCCAAGGCGGCGCTGAAGCTGATCGAGGTCGAGTACGAGGTGCTGCCGCACGTGATCGAGGTGCTGGATGCAATCAAACCGGGTGCACCGCTCCTGTTCGATGATATGTTCACAGCCGGTGTCGAGCCGAAACCAGAGCAGCCGTCGAACATCGCCAAGAAAGTCGACTTCGCCATCGGCGATGTCGCCAAAGGATTCGCCGACGCGGACATCATCATCGAGCGCAGCTTCGATACGAAGCCCGTTCACCAGGGCTACATCGAACCACACGCATGTGTCGCGAGTGTCTCGGCTGATGGCGTGGCCGAGTTGTGGGTGACGACCCAGGGCCAATGGATCGTGCGGGCCCACTGCGCGCGCCTGCTCGGCTGGGACATCTCGAAGCTGAAAGTCAACGCGACCGAAATCGGCGGCGGTTTCGGTGGCAAGACCGTCGTCTACCTTGAGCCTGTCGCGCTCGCGCTCTCGAAAAAGGCCGGCCGCCCCGTCAAGATGGTCATGACGCGGGAAGAGGTGTTCAGAGCGTCGGGCCCGACTTCGGGCGCGCACGTTCGCGTCAAGATCGGCGCCAAAAAGAATGGCCGCATCACCGCCGGTGAGGCTGAACTTTTCTACCAGGCCGGCGCATTCCAGGGTTCACCCGTCGGCCCCGGCGCGATGTGCGCGTTTGCACCCTACGACCTCGAGAACGTGCACTCGTACGGCTACGACATCGTCACCAACCGGCCCAAAGTCGCAGCCTATCGGGCACCCGGTGGACCGATCTCAGAGTTTGCCGTCGAGAGCGTGATTGACGAGCTTGCCCGCGAGATCGGTATCTGCCCGATCGCGTTGCGGCTCAAGAACGCGGCCAAAGAGGGCACAAAGGCAGCCTATGGCCCGAAATTCGGCCCGGTCGGCCTGATCGAGTGCCTTGAAGCAGCCCGCAGCTCTGACCACTGGAACGCGCCGCTGGGCAAGAACCAGGGCCGCGGGGTTGCGGCCGGCTTCTGGTTCAACATCGGTGGCGAGACAAGCGTCAACCTGTCGTTGAACGAGGACGGAACGTTCACACTGGTTGCCGGCACCCCAGACATCGGCGGTCTGCGTGCCTCGCTGTGCATGATGGCGGCTGAAGAACTCGGTGTCGACTATCACAAGATCCGGCCGATCATCGCGGATACGGCGTCGCTCGGGTACAACTTCCTCACCGGCGGGTCGCGGTCCACATTCTCGAGTGGCATGGCGACCGTTGAAGCCGCACGGTCGGTCATCAAACAAGCCTGCGCGCGCGCGGCCAAGCTTTGGGACATCCCCGAAGATGCGGTCGAGTTCGAGGACGGCATGATCCGACCCGCGGGCCCGAACGCAGGACAGCACGAGCCGATGTCACTTGCCCAGATCGGACGTCTGGCTGGCAAGACGGGCGGGCCGATCACCGGTGTTGCCCAGATCAACGCTCAGGGTGCGGCGCCGTCCTTCGGGGTGCACCTTGCGGACGTCGAAGTCGATCCCGAGACCGGGCGGGTCTCCGTCGTCCGCTACACGGCGATCCAGGATGCTGGCCGAGCGATCCACCCCTCGTACGTTGAGGGGCAGTTCCAGGGCGGCGCAGCGCAGGGCATCGGCTGGGCGCTCAACGAGGAATATATCTACGGCCCGGACGGAAAGCTCCAGAACGCCGGCTTCCTTGACTATCGCATCCCCGTCGCATCCGACCTGCCGATGATCGATACGATCATCGTTGAGGTGCCGAACCCACGCCATCCTTACGGCGTGCGCGGGATCGGCGAAACCCCAATCGTTCCGCCAATGGCGACGGTCGCCAACGCCGTACGCGATGCCACGGGGCTGCGCTTCGAGCAGTTGCCGATGTCGCCGCCGCGTGTGCTCGCCGCCATAGATTCGGCTCGTGCCGCGGGCCATCCAGCCCTCAAGGTTTGAGGTCCCGACCTCGAACTTGATCGCGGCTACGACGAATGACCACGACCCGGAAGCCGGGCGCCCTCCCATGGGCGCCCTTTTTGTTGCCGCACCGCACGACAAGGGTACACAATCGACACATAAGCACGGTATGCACCTCGCCGCGCCGGAGGGGGAACCTCCAGGCCGAACGGAGGAGTGCAACCATGTCGCCCGCTGAAACCGCCATGCTCACGAAAGTGCTCGCTGGCGCAGGCGTCTTATTCGTCATCGGCTATATCGGCAACCTGCTGTCGTTCAAAAGCCGCTTCGTGAACGCGCTCGTCACCGCGATCGTGTTTGCCGCGATTTATGCTGCGCTGTTTTATTTCGTCGATCAGGCGATGCTGCCGCCAGAAGTCCGGCAGATGAGCCAGGCAATGCTCGTCCAGTTGATTGCGACCGCGGCCGGCATCGTCTTCGTGATCGACCTGATCGCGAACATGCTGTCGTTTCAGAGCCGCTTCGTGAACGCGCTCATGACGGCGATCGTTTTCGCGGTGGTCTTTGGAGCCGCGATGTACTTCACCGGCGGCGCCACCTCGATCCCGGCCTGATGCCCCCCAAATCGTCGGGGACTGCGCGCGAGCGTGGTCCCTGACTACCCCGACCGTCCAGGGGGCCCTGCCCGGATCGTGTTGGTCTCCCGTGCTGGCAGTGCCCTGCCCGCATCACCGGTCTCCCGCTTGCCGAGGAGATCCGGGCGCGCCTCAAGGGACCTCTCGAGGCATGCGCCTCGCGCGGCAGTCGTCAGGGCCGCGCCCTCGAAGGGTTTGCGGTCTGTCTGAAGCTCGCCGTGTCCGAAGACGGCATCGCACGCCATCTGATAGCGCGCCTGCAGAGCTTCGATCACAGCCAGCCCAGCGGCAATCTGTGCCGGTGTCGGCTTCTCACGCAAGCAATCATAAGTGCCGGTGCCGGACGCCGACCTTGGCTCACATGCGCCGACGAGCGAAACGCCGATGGTGTTACCGGACCAAAGATGCCGGCCCACGTCCGTGCGCGCCGAATTTCCGGTCGACTTGATATGGTTCGTTCGCCGTGAGAGCGGCGCTCCCTGCACGATCCGTCCCGTCTGTGAAATATAGAAATGATAGCCGAATGACGCCCCACCGCGCGCGGGGTCCGACCGGTGGCCGTACTTGACCAGGCTCAACACCGGCGACGGCACGTTGTAGTGGACGATAACCGCACGCGGCTTCTGCATCCCCCTGGTTGCATAGACCGAATAGGGCGCATCTGGCCGGCCCCAATAGACGACTGCGCGACCCGGCACATCGAGCATGTCGCTCGCGCCGGCAGCCTCCCGCCACGCGCGCGGCGGCGCATCCCAGAACCAGCCGTGGCGGTGGGCCTCGTTCAGCGCGATCCCGATCCCGAGACAGCCGACAGCAAGCGCGAGAGATATGACAGCGAACCGAAGAATGTGACGCTCCGCCCGTTGCGATCGCGGCGATTGCGGCTTCTACTTTTACATCTCTGAGATCATTGATGAATCGGGCAATGCCAAGGCAGCGGTTCCGGGTCAAGATGCCGGAGAGCGGCGGTACCCTGATGGCCACGAAGCCAGACCTTGCAACTGGCAGCACTCCCGCGACAATGCTGCTAACGCTCAGTTATTGAACGAAATATTTGCGATCGCTGCACGTTTGCGAGGCTTGACCCGACGCGAACGCCGCATACGCTGATCTCCGTCAAGGATCAACCGATTTGGAGCTCTTGATGACGGAAAGCGCCACCACGAACGGAATTGACCGCGGCTTCATCGCTCAACTGAAAGGGTTCAGCCTGACGACCGCCGAAATCCTCTACCGCCTGCCCGACTACCCCGCGTTGTTACAAACCTACATCTGGCAGGACTATGACGAACATCCGAGTTTCCCGAAGCTTCGGCAATTCCTGGACTTCTGGAGCGTCAATCTCGAGGGCCGGCTTTACCGCGTCCGGGTTGCACATCAGGGCCTGATTTCGCCCGCCGAGATGACCTTCGTCGACGGCGAGTTGCGTCTGCATTGACGAGGTCGTCCCAATCGGAACCGGCCGGCTCCGAAGCTGGCCAGCCTGGGCGCGGTCACGCCCCGACCTGTGTGGTGGCGGCTTTCCTGGGCACGACCGAGCGTCCCGCGTAAACCGCCATATCGTCGAGGTCTTCCTCGATGCGGATCAGCTGATTGTATTTGGCGAGCCGGTCCGAGCGGGAGAGCGAGCCGGTTTTGATTTGTCCAGCGTTGGTGGCAACCGCCAAGTCAGCGATCGTTGCGTCCTCGGTCTCGCCCGAGCGGTGCGAGATCACCGTCGTGTACCTGTTGGACTGGGCCGTGCGGATCGCCTCGAGCGTCTCAGTCAGGGTGCCGATCTGGTTCACCTTGACGAGGATCGAGTTGCCGGTCGCAGCCGCGATCCCGCGCCGCAGCCGCTTCGGATTGGTCACGAACAAATCATCGCCCACCAATTGGCAGCGGCTGCCGATCCGCTCTGTCAGGAGTTTCCAGCCGGACCAGTCGTCCTCGGACATCCCGTCCTCGATCGAAATGATGGGATAGCGCGCGACGAAATCAGCGAGATATTCGACCATCTCTTCAGAAGACAATGAGCGTTGCTCGCCGGCCATGTCGTATTTGCCGTCGGTGAAAAACTCTGTTGCGGCACAATCCAGCGCAAGCATGACGTCATCACCCGGCCGATATCCTGCTGCCTCGATTGACCTCATGATGAATGCCAGCGCCTCGTCCGACGATTTCAGATTGGGTGCAAACCCACCCTCGTCGCCGACATTGGTGCTGTGGCCCGCGTCCTTGAGCTTCTTTTTCAGCGTGTGAAAGATTTCGGCGCCCACGCGAATTGCCTCGGCGCAGGTCGCAGCGCCAACCGGCATGATCATGAATTCCTGAATATCGATCGGATTGTCGGCGTGCGCTCCGCCGTTGATGATATTCATCATCGGCACCGGCAGGATATGGGCCTCAGTGCCACCGATGTAGCGGTAAAGCGCGAGGTTGGAGGCTTCCGCTGCCGCTTTCGCGACAGCGAGCGAGGTGCCGAGGATGGCGTTGGCGCCGAGCCGCGACTTGTTCTCGGTCCCGTCGAGGTCGATCAGCGCGCGGTCAATGCGCCGCTGTTCCTCGGCTTCCATGCCTTGCAACGCCGCGAAAATCTCCGTGTTGACGGCCTCGACGGCCTTCAACACGCCTTTGCCGAGATAGCGCTTCGGATCACCGTCGCGCAGTTCACTGGCTTCGTGCGCCCCCGTCGAAGCACCCGACGGGACCGCCGCCCGGCCCAGCGTGCCATCCTCGAGCACCACGTCGACTTCGACGGTTGGATTGCCTCGGCTGTCGAGGATCTCGCGGCCAACGATGTCGATGATTGCGGTCATGGGGTCCTTCCCGAGGAACTTGCGCACTCTGCTCTCATGGCTCGCCACGGCCTATGCACAAACGCGACGGCGAGCGCAATCCGCCCCCCGGCCGATGGCGCGTGAGGCGGCGCGCCTCAGGCCGGCTCGGCGTTCCGCCGTTCCATCATCGCCTCGAACGCTGGTCTGGCCTGACAGGCCTTGAGCCAGTTAGACACATGTGGAGCCCCTTCGAAGGTCTCTGGCGCGAGTTGCGCGTACCTCAGGCACTCGGCGAGGTTGATGTCTGCGACCGTGAACCTGGCGCCAACGACATGACCGCCTGACTTGAGGAGGTGCTCGTCGAGGACGCGAAGCGGTGCTCTGAGCGCAGCGATCGAGGCGGCAACAACGTTGGGATCGCGCTCAGCTTCGGGCTTCATCGCCTTGTGGTAGATGATCTGCACCGCATGCGGTTCGACCTCCGTGATCGCCCAGATGGTCCACATCGTCATCAGCGCATCCTCGGCGAGGTCGGCCGGCGCGAGCGGACCACTGTGCTTCTTTGCGATGTAGAGGTTCATCGCGAGAGATTCCCACAGCGTCAGGTCGCCATCGACCAGGGCCGGAACGTGCCCGTTAGGATTGACCGCCAGGAACGCGGGCGATTTTGAATGCAGGGGCGCGTCGGCTGCAGAGGGATTTGCGACCCGGTTCGCCTGTACGACCGGGACAAGCTCAAATGGGATCCCCATCTCATTGCAGAGCCAGATATTGCGCGTCGCGCGGGATCGATAGACACCGTAAATCTTGAGCATTGAAGCCTCCAACAGAGCCGTGAGGCTCTACCTCTACACGGCCCGGCGCGCCACTGCTCAGCGAACAATTCTCTCGTGCTATGCTCAAGTCGCGCGCCGGCCAAGCGCCCGCATCTCCTCAAGCCAGCCTGCCCGTGTTTCGGCGCTCACGGTCTCGATCATGCCGTAGAGTGTCGTGCGAACGGGCGCCATGCCACTGAAGCCCAGAATGTTGCGCCTGAGCGCCGCCAGAGAGTGCGCGAAGAAGTAGAAGCGGTAGAAGAGCGTTGGCATACCCATTGTCACAACCACGCGCGCCGACTTGCCCTTGAGCATCGGTGTCCAGCCCGTCTCGCTCACATGCATGGCAAACCCTGCCCTGAAGACCTGTTCGAGGAACGCTTTCAGGAAGGCCGGGAGCATCCCGTGCCAAAGCGGGTAGACGAGGACGATATGCTCTGCCCAGCGCATGTCGTCTTGCGCCTTGACGATGACGTCCGGAGCTTCGCCATCGAATTCAGCCTTGCTGCGAAGGATCGGGAACGACAGTTCGGCAATGTGGGTCACCCGGACATCATGACCGCCAGCCGATGCGCCCTCCGCGTAAGCTAGCGCGAGCGCGCGCCCGAGCCGCTCAGGTGACGGGTCTGGGTGGCCGTTCAGGATCAGGATTTTGCGCGCTCGCGCCATAGCCAACTTGCCCGAGGATGAGTTGATTGCTCTTCAGATCTTAAGCGCACTCAGCAAAATGATGCATCGAAACATGACACTGACATGTCAGCGAAACCCGTCGTTAGGTCCTTCCTCAAGGCCCGCTGAGCGGTCCAGCCTCGTCTCGTCGTTTGCCGAAGCTGACAAAGGGACTTGAAATCGAGAGACGTTCCTCTAGGTGACCCACAGCACTGTGTGGTGCTCTGCCATCTGCGGCTGATCGACCTGAAGCTCGCACACCCCAACTTGCTGCTGCGAAGGAACGCTCCGTCATGAGTCTGATCCGTGCGCGCGAACTTGTGAAGCGTTTTGGGGCCCAGACTGCCGTTGATCACGTGTCCCTCGAGGTGGCGCGCGGCGAGGTCGTCGGCTTTCTCGGCCCGAACGGCGCGGGCAAATCCACGACGATGCGCATGATCACGGGCTTCATGGAGCCTGATGGCGGCAGTTCCGAGATTTGCGGCCATGATGTTGGAACCGCGCCGCTCGCGGCAAAGCGCAAGCTCGGTTACCTGCCGGAAGGCGCGCCAGCCTACGCTGACATGAGCGTCGCCGATTTTCTCACGTTCGTCGGCAAGATTCGTGGGCTCTCTGGTCAGCACCTCGACGATCGGCTCGCGATCATGGCTGATCGCATTAATATCGCAGAAGTCTGGAACAAGCCGATCGAAGCCCTCTCGAAAGGCTTCAAGCGCCGCGTCGGCATCGCACAGGCCCTGATCCACGACCCGGATGTGCTGATCCTCGACGAGCCGACTGATGGCCTCGATCCGAACCAGAAGCACGAGATGCGCGCGCTCATCCAGGAGATCGCCCCGAACAAGGCGATCGTGATCTCGACCCACATTCTCGAAGAGGTCGAGGCCGTGTGCTCCCGCGCCGTCATCATCGCGGCCGGCAAAGTCGTCGCCGACGCCACGCCTGAAGCTCTCGTCGCGCGGGCCGGCAGGCAGAACCGGATCAGGCTCACCGTCAGCGCCCACCAACCACAGCAGGTCATCGAGAGGCTGCGACCGATCACGGCCGACAGCCGTATCGAAGTCATTGAGCAATTCAACGGTGCGACCAAGCTGTTGATCGATATTGGCGAGGCTGACGGAGAGCCGGGGACCTTTGCCGAAGCTGTGCGCCAGAGCGGGCTCGAGGTCGAGGACATCGGACCCTGGCGGCCGCGCCTGGAGGACGTGTTTCGCGAGATTACAAGCACGCAGCGACCGAGTTGATGCACGGCTGGGAAGGCTCGACGCGATGACCACGATCACGATGCTGGGCCTCCCGCCAGCCCTCTGCCGACGTCTCGCCCCCTCAACCAACTTTTGAACCGACCGCCCCGGAGTTCAACACCCATGACAGATGACATCCGGATCGTCCGCACCATCGTCGAGCGTGAGTTCCGCGCTTATTTCGCAACGCCCCTCGCTGCGATCTTCCTGCTCGTCTTTCTTGCGCTTTCGACGGGGCTTGCGTTTTTTGCAACTGGCTTTTTCGATCGCGGACAGGCCGATCTTGCAAGCTTCTTCACGTGGCACCCGTGGCTGTTCATGGTCCTGATGCCGGCAATCGGCATGCGGCTTTGGGCAGAGGAGCGCCGGTCCGGCACCATCGAACTGCTGATGACGCTGCCAGTGCGGATCTGGCAGCTGGTCGTTGGGAAATTCCTCGCCGGATGGGCATTCGTCGGTGTCGCGCTCCTGTTAACCACGCCCATGTGGCTCACGGTCAACTACCTCGGCTCACCCGATAACGGCGTGATCTTCGCGAGCTACCTCGGAAGTTGGCTGATGGCGGGAGCTTTTCTCGCCCTCGCGTCCTGCATCTCGGCACTCACCACAAACCAGGTCATCGCCTTCATCATCGCAGCGATCGCTGGTTTCCTGCTGGTCATGGCTGGGTTCGATCTCGTGCTCGCAAGTGTCCGCGGTTGGGCGCCAGGCTTCTTGATCGAAATCGTCCAGTCACTCTCGTTCATTTCCCACTTCAGCAGGCTGACCGAAGGCGTGATCGAGCTTTCAACGATCGTGTTTTTCTCCTCGATGATCGCTGTCGCCCTTTGGATCAACATTCAGATCGTCGATCTCGAAAAATCCTCGTGAGGCTCGCCGATGACGATGAACGACGCACCGACCGGGCGCGCTGACGATGGCGCAGCGACGGAGCAGCTCAGGCAACACCCTGGCGGTGCGAGCCGCAGAGCCGCTGTCAGCACGACCGTTGAGCGAGCCGAGAGCTACCTCGGCAACCTGTCGCGCGCGAGACTGCTGCGTGGCGGGATCGCACTCGCAGTGGTCCTGTTTCTCGCAGTCAACGTGATTGCATCGAACGCGATGCGATCAACGCGCATCGATCTGACGCAACAGGGGCTGTATTCCCTTTCGCAGGGCACGCGCGGGCTGCTTGCCGGGTTGCAAGAACCGCTTCACCTGCGCCTGTTCCTCTCGGAGGAACTCATCAATCAAGCGCCCCAGCTTGCCGCATACGCCAATCGCGTCACGGCGATGCTGCAGGCGTACGAGCGGCTTGCACGCGGCAAGATCACGCTAGAGCGGATTGATCCCAAGCCCTTCTCGGATGCCGAGGATCGGGCGGTCGGCTTCGGCATCAACCGGATCAGGCTCACGGGCGCGCCACAGGAGCTCTTCTTCGGCCTTGCCGCCACCAACTCGACCAATGGACGTGCAAACATTCCGGTTTTCTCGCCCGATCGCGAACCCTTCCTTGAATACGATCTGACGCGCATGCTCGCGGAGCTGTCGCAGCCGGCAAAGCCCGTGATCGCGTTGTTCGATGGCATCGGGCTTTACGGGAATGCCGTCGCGCAGATCCCCGAGCAGCAAATTCTCGGTCAGTTGCGCGAGCTCTACGCCGTTGAGCGCATCCGCGGCGACGTCGATGCTTTGCCCGCAGGCACCCGCGTCGTCATTGTGGTCCATCCGCGAAATCTAAGCGAGCGGACGCTGTTCACGATCGACCAGTGGGTGCTTTCCGGCGGCGCGACGCTGATATTCGTCGATCCCTACGCCGAAACGCAGCCTGGGCTGCGTCCTGGCATGCCACCGCCGGACCCGTCATCGGATCTTGAGAAGCTGTTTGCTGCATGGGGCGTCGGCTACGACGCTGCGAAAGCTGTGGCTGACCCGCAGATCGCGATCCGCACCACACGCGAGGTGTTCGGTCGTCAGGTCGAAGCAGCAAACTTGCCATGGCTCTCGATCACCGCGGCACAGATGGCGCGCGACGATGCTCTGTTTGCGCAGCTCACGACGCTCATCATGACCTCTGCCGGAGCCTTCGCGGAGACCAGCGGCACGACGCGCCTCGTGCCTCTGGTCACGACGTCGCGCGAAGGCGGTCTTGTCCCGGCAATGGAGGCCGGTAGTTTTCAGGCGGATCCGCGGGCGCTACGCCAGAACTACGCCCCGGCGGACGCGCCCTTGATCCTCGCTGCGCGATTGGACGGCACGCTTGCAACCGCCTTCCCCGATGGCAAGCCTGAGGGTTCGGAAGCGACGGGCGAACCCGTCAAAGCCTCATTGGCCCGCCCGAACGTTCTGGTGTTTGCTGATGCGGACATGCTGATGGACCGCAATTGGGTCAGGCAGCGCCGCATCCTCGGCCAGGTGATCGCCGAGCCGTTCTCGAATAACGCCGCACTTCTTCTCAACGCTGTCGAGCAGATGGTCGGCGGTGTCGCCCTCTCCGATCTTCGCAGCCGCGGCGTGTCGTTCCGACCATTCGAGCGGATCGCCCAACTCGAACAGGAAGCGGAAACGAAATACCTCAATCGCCAGAACGAGTTGGTGCAACGGCTGCAAGACACCGAGCGAAGGCTCGCTGAACTCACGCAGGCAAGCGGCGCCCGCGACGGCGAGATGATCAACGTCGAGACCGAGCGGGCAATTGGAGAGTTTCGCCAGCAGATGCTCGCGACACGGGCGGAACTGCGCAACGTGCAGTACGAGTTGCGTCGCGAGGTCGACGGGTTGAAAGCACGGCTGACAGCTTTCAATGTCGCCCTCGTGCCGGCCCTATTTGCTGGACTTGCGCTACTGTTCGCCCTGCGGCGGCCGAAACGCCCACTGCCTCAACGACCAGTGGCACCCGCCACGGCCTGACCCGCGCCTGTTTGCGGCTTGCCCCCATGCCGAAGGCTCACCGACACGATCCCGGAGCTCTGCTATGACGCCGAAGTCGTTCCTTTTGCTGTCCGCAGCAACCGTCGTGGCGATCGGCTTGGCGGTTGTGACCTCGACGGTGACACGCGTTGGCGATGCCGTAAGCCAGCGCGGCGAGCGCCTTGTGCCGGGACTGGCACAGCGCGCCGGCGATATCGCAGAAATCACCGTCGACCTCGGCGATGACAAGACCGTCATGACGTTGAAGGATGGCGTATTTCTCGACCAGAGCGGCTTCCCGGTGTCGCCCGATCTGCCGCGGCGCATGGTCTCCGCGCTCGCCCTGATGACGATCGAAGAACGCAAGACTTCCGATGCAAGCCGCCTCGGTGAACTCAAGCTCGAAGCGCCAACCTCGGGCGCGACCGCTGGCGAAGGCGAGCGGATCGTGCTTGCCGATCGCGCAGGCAGGACGATCGCCGCTGTGATCCTCGGCGAGCGGGATTACACAGTCGGGGGGACGAGCGGCGGCCAGTTCGTCCGGCGGGACGGGGAGACAAGAGCATTCCTCGTGCGCGGCGCGCTCGATGCGCCACTCTCGCGGAGTGCGTATTTCGACACGCAGATCGTTGCGATCGAGGCTGGCGATATTGCTTCGGTCGCAGCCTATGACGGCGAGACTGTCGCCTTCACCTTGGCGCGCGATGGCGACGCCATGACCCTTGAGGCGATCCCCGAGGATCGACAGCCCGATGCAGCGAAGGTCTCAAGGCTCGCCAATCTTCTCTCACCACTGCGCTTCAACGATGTTCGCAGAGCAGTCACAGACGCAAACCCCGACGGTCGCAGGGTCGTATTTGCAACGTCTGGCGACTTTGCAGTGACAATGCATCGCTTCGGGACCCCGCCAGAGGTTGGCAGCGATGTGGATGCCTGGGTGCGGATTTCTGTCGGACCCCAGCCGGAGGGTGGCGTTTTGCCGGATCGTGCGCAGGCGATTGCGGATCGGGTGAACGGTTTCGACTTCAAACTCAACGCGGCCGATGCCGAGGCGCTGATGCGGACGAAGACGTCGCTCCTCGTTGAGAGCGAGAGCTGATTGGAGAGAGGCGCTCACCGGCGGCCATGAGGGGCGCCTCTTCTTGGGTAAACTTTCGTGCGCCCGCCGTCAGGCGATTTGATGCCCCGTGTGGGAAAACGGAGTGTGCGCCGCTGCAGCGATCGAGAAGCCGTTGTTTGCGACGGCGCGAACCATCTGCGCTCGACCGCGCGGCGTCAGACGCGCATTCTTGTGAATGTTCATCCGGTCCCCCGGAGATGTGCTGCGTGCGTTGAAACATCAGCCTCGCCCGTTCGGGCCGGATGAGCAACCTCGTCCGGCCGTCATGAACGACCTCCTGAAAGTTCACAGCTGCAGCATGATCCGACCACGCGCGACCGCATTCGCGGCCACGTGGTCGGATGACACCGCACAAGTGCCGCCGATCAGAAGTCTCTGCACCCTCCGCAAGACGCGCCTGCCAGAGACGTCTGATCGCAAGGCGGAAAGAGATTCACTGTGTTTCTCGCAAACTTTGCTTTCCGTCGTTCGTGAGCGACATCATCCCATCACGTCCAGAAATGGCGGTCTTGGTCTACAGCGGCCGGTCGCCCTGCGGTTGTTCGGATTGCGGTGACTCTGGCTCGGGCGTCTCAGGCCTCACGCCGCGCGCGCCATCCTCGAGTTCCTTCAACTTGTCCTGGAACTTGCGCAGAATGCTTGTGAAGTAGTCGAGCGCCTGCTCGACCTGGCGCTCGGAGGGCAACTGGAAATTTTCGGCGAATGGCCGGCCTTCCGGTCGGGGTAGGAGTGGCGGAAGGCCGGGCCTGCGGCTGTCCTGACGAGGCTCCAGGCCCAGCAGGGCATCGAGGCGCGCAATCTCCTCCCTGAGCCGCGCATTCTCCTCGCGCAACGCCTTGACTGCTTCACTTTCGCGGCTGTCATCAACGCCTGTGGTTGGGGTCCCCGGCGCGACCTCCGCCCCTGCGGCACCCGCCATGTCGCTGCAGGACCAGCGGCCATCCTCGCGCCGACAAAAGGACATCGCGCCGGTTCGCCTGTCGAGGCGCACGAAGCCGCCATCGGTCGGGCTGATCGTGAAGCGCCCCTGTGTCTCGGTCTCACCGGTTGCCTGCGCGGGCCAGTGAAGGCCCGCGAAAAGCACGGCGAACACGGCGAATCGTTTCAAATTCGGGGTCATCGCCCACCTCCACATGCGATTGCGGACAACCTTCAGATCGCGTCTATCACGGAAATGCGCAGATGTAAGGCGATCGTGCCTTGATTGACGCCGTCTTCTGTGCACGGACCGACCACGTTAGGCGCGGCACCTCACCAGCGCTGCATCGGCGAACCCTTGTGATGCAAGCCAGTCGACAGAGCATGGATCGCGTGTTGAATGAGCTCCTGTTTAACTGAACCTTTACTCTCGGCGCGCATCGTCTCGGCGATAGAGTCGCCTCAGTGCCGCGTGGCGTTTCGGGACTTCGCATCGTCAGCGCCGATGAGGTATGCATGTGCATTCCCTCGCAAAGCAGCTTGACTGACTGCGGAGTCGTTGGAAAACAACGGACTTCGAGGGGATGAGGATGTCCGAGTTTGCCGATCAGACGAGCCGGAAGTCCGGGGCCGACCCGACCTCATGCGAGGCTCCTGAACTGAAGGCGCTGATCGCTCAGCTCGCTTCACAAATGGCCGCTGCTGAGACACGGAATGCGCGTGCGCTCGACCTCATCCAGGATCAGCTCAGTCAACTGTCGGCAAAGAGCCAGGGCGCCCGGCGCTCGGTCCCGAGCCATTTCGCGACAGCCTTCGACAAGCTCGAGGACGCGATCGCAGATCTCGCCCGCCGGGTCGCAACGGCGCCGCGCGATGCCATTGAACAGCCGAGCCACCTCCAGGACACATCATCGGGCTTGCGTGGGGGTGTGGATAGCGGCGGCAACCCGTCGTCTTCGACGGACCGGCCTGCGATGGCTGCTGCCAGCCCAGGACCTGCTGCCTCGCAGGCGACCGTGGCACCTGTCGTCGCCGTTGAGCCAACTGCCGGATACCCAGGCATCTCGGCCCGTGAGGAGATTGGTCCAGGTCCGCAGCTTGGTGTTGCAGCGGCTCCGATCGGATTTGTCGAGCCAGCTCCGCAGCCGGTCGAAGAGATCCCCGGAACGTGGGATTCGGACGCTGCGGAAGCATTGACCCGGATTTATGAGCACCATGCAAGTGACCTGGCGCCGCAGGGTGTGCCAGTCGACGATGACACGATCGTTGCCGAGGCAGCTCGGATGCTGGCGTCGACCGCGAACCCGATCAAAGCGCAACTCGCCGACAATGATCGCAGTTGGCTCGACTCTCGGTTTGCCGATATCGCCGCCGAAGTCGCCTCCCGCTTGACACCGGCCGTCAGCGAGGTGTCGCTCGACGAGATCAGCATGCGCCTCGCGGATGTTGAGGCCCGCATGCAAAGCGCGTTCACGGACATGGTCACGCGGGACGATCTCTCGGCGCTGCCCGCGATCGAACAGTATCTCGCTGAGATTACCAACCAATTCGAAGCGTCACGCCAGGAACTCGATCGCGTTGCCACCATCGAGCAGGAAGTCATCTCGCTCGCCGAACGGTTCTCAGACGAGCGGCTTGCCGCGCTTGCGCGGCCGCTGCCGACCGATGCCAACATCGATGTCGCACTGCTCGCAGATGCGGTCGCAGCACGGCTTGCCGAAGCGGGCAATGACCCTGACGGCAGCGCCGCTCCGTCAGAGGCTGAGCGCAGCGTTTACGAGATCCGTGAACTGGTGCAATCCATCGTCGAGCGCCAACAGAGCGGCGGCGCCCAGACCAACGCGATGCTCGACACCATGCAGCAGGCGATGATCCGCTTGCTCGATCGGATGGACGCGATCGAGCACGCCCAGCTTGCGCTCGTCGACAAAGTGCGCGCCACGCCGGACCGCGGGGGACCCGATCGTGGGACCGCTGCGATGGCGCCGGGACCGGCATCGGCCCAGACTGACCGAGCGAACGAGCGCGCAGCTGCCCCGTCGCCCGGGCAGGATCGGCCGACGATGCAGGGCATGCAGCCGCGCAACATCACGCGCCAGGGCGGTGGGGATGACGGCATTCCACGTGTCCAGCGCCAGGCGGCACCAAACCTCGGCAACCCGCAGCACGCACAGCCGATGATGCAGGCCGCTGCTCCAGGTCAATCTGCGCCAGCCCAGGGGACCCGTGAAGCGTTCATCGAGAGTGCACGTCGGGCAGCTCAACGCGCTGCGGAAAGAGGCCCCGAGCTGACAAGCAGTCCGTCCCACATCGGTTCAACTGCGCCGATCTCGGCGCCACCCCGTGACGACGACGAGGCGGAGGCAAGCACCAGTTCGGGAACGCGCGCAAGGCTCTGGGTCGCGGGTCTGGCACTGACCATTCTTGCAGCCGGCGTCGGCACGTACGTGATGCTCCCAAAGGGCGGTGAAGCGCCCATGGCCCGCCAGTTGATCACGCCCGAGACGCTCGAACGCGAGCGCCTGGAGCCGCGGCACGACGGCGATGCACAACCTGTTCAGCAGGCAGGCGATCGTGAATCACGCCTTGATGATCCGCAAGCGCGTGAGTTTGCGGCTCTGAATGGCGAGACCGCAGCATATGCTGCATCCAGCCAAATCACGCCTCCGCTCGTCACTGGGGCGACGACCCAGCAGGCGGCACTCGCGCCTGACTTTGCCGCCGCCCGCACAACCGACGCGACGCCGTTGACAGGGACTGCCCTCGTCCCACCGGCACAGATCGGTCCCGCGTCGCTCAGGACAGCTGCAACGAACGGCAACGCTTCGGCGGAGTTCGAGGTCGGCTCGCGCTATGCCGAAGGCCGCGGCATTGATCAGGACTTCAAACTCGCGGCTCAATGGTACGGACGTGCGGCCGAGAAAGGGTTTGCGCTGGCCCAGTATCGGTTGGCAACGCTTTACGAGCGCGGGCTCGGCGTGCCTCGCGATCTCAATGCGGCAAAGCTCTGGTATATGAAGGCGGCTGATCAGGGCACGGTCAAAGCCATGCATAATCTTGCGGTGCTGACCGCGGGACAAAGCACGCCCGACTATCGATCCGCGGCGATCTGGTTCCGGCGTGCGGCAGAGCTTGGCCTCTCCGACAGCCAGTTCAACATCGCGATCCTGCATCAGAATGGCCTCGGCGTGGCGAAGGACGCGTCGGAAGCCTACCGGTGGTTCAGTCTTGCAGCCAAGGCCGGCGACACGGAGGCCAACACCCAGGCCAAGGCCTTGCGCGGCCAGGTTGAGGCAAACCGGCGAGGGCAGATCGATGGTGAGGTCGAGGCATGGCAACCAGCGCCCTACGTCCCGCTTGCCAACGACCCCGCGGTTGCTGGCCAGGCTTGGCAGGCCGGTGCGCAGGGGACGTGACGCAGATCGCGTCCCTTCTTAAGTCGCTGCGAGATGGCGATCCGAGCGGTTGCAGCCCCCCTGATGTCACCGTGCCATGCGTGACAGCTTCGACAGCCCCGGCGGTGATTATCGACCGCGTCGACTATCGACCTATCGCAGGCCGGCGTCAGTCCTGTAAAGACAAGTGACGGCCGCCGGAAGCCTCCTCGCGAGCCTGCGGCATCGCGCACTTCCGCCGTGACAAGACACCCGAGGCCACGGTTCCCGAGATGAACCTCTACCTCCCGATCGCTGAGATGTCGGTGAACGTGTTCACCTTTCTCGGCCTGGGCGCGGCGGTTGGCTTTCTGGCTGGAATGTTCGGTGTTGGCGGTGGCTTCCTCATCACACCGTTGCTGATCTTCCTCGGAGTTCCAGCTACTGTCGCCGTCGGTACGGGCGCGGCACAAACGGTTGCGGCATCCGTGTCAGGCGCGCTTGCGCAATGGCAGCGCCGGAACGTCGACGTCAAGCTCGGCCTCGTCCTGCTCGCAGGCGGCCTCGTCGGCTCCGTCATCGGTGTGCAGTTCGTGTCCGTTCTCCGCCGTGCGGGCCAGTTCGAGTTCGTGGTCTCGCTGCTTTACGTTGCATTCCTTGGTATCGTCGGCGCGCTGATGATGGTTGAAAGCATCCGCTCGCTGCGGGTCGTGCGCCATGGAGGAACGGCCCTGCCGCGACGCTCAGGTCAGCACACCTGGATGGACGGCCTGCCGTTCAAGATGCGCTTCAAGACATCGCGCCTTTATATCAGCGCGATTCCACCGGTCACGATTGGGTTCCTGGTCGGCATCCTGGCTGCGATCATGGGTGTCGGGGGCGGGTTCATCATGATCCCGGCGATGATCTACCTGTTGCGCGTGCCCACTAGCGTGGTGGTCGGGACGTCGCTCTTCCAGATCGTGCTCGTGACGGCAGTCACGACCCTGCTTCACGCCTACACGAACTTCGCCGTCGATGTGATGCTTGCGCTGATCCTGATCGTCGGCAGCGTGCTTGGTGCCCAGTTCGGCTCAATCGCAGGGGAGCGCTTGCGCGGAGAGCAGCTGAGGTTCCTTCTGGCGGCCCTCGTACTCGCAGTCGGTCTGAGGGTCGCCTATGGGCTGATCGTCGAGCCGGACGAGCTTTACTCGATCACGCGGCTGCAAAGCGGGGGAGGGTGAGGCCCGATGTGGCGCCGTGCACAAGGCTGGCGACGATTGCGACTGGGAACCATCGCCTGCGTCACCGCGGCTGCGATTGGCTTCGCGTCGATCGTCGGAGGGGACCCAGTGCCGGCCGACGCCCGGCCTGTCGCACAGGCGCAGCTTCCGGCACCGGCCTCACAGGCAGACGAAGAGACCGCGCTGGAACCGATCGCAGCCGAACTGCCACCTGAAACCGTCGAAGCCGACGTCTCCACCCGTCGGGTGGCCGTCACGTCGTCATTCTCGGGCGTGGAACTGGTCGTCTTCGGGTCGATCGATGGCGCACGTGCCGATATCGCAACTTCGGGGCGCTACGACGTCGTGGTGGTCGTGCAAGGCTCGACGGTTCCCTTGATCATCCGGCGCAAGTCGAGCGTCGCCGGCCTTTGGCTCAACACGGACGCTGCGGTGTTCGAGCGGGTCCCGAGCTTTTATGCCGTTGCATCGACGCGCCCCCTGACAGAGATCGCTGATCTGTCCACGCGTCAGGTCTTCAGCATCGGGTTTGCCAGCCTCGAACTAAGACCGGACGAGCGCACGGCAGCGATGCCTCCCAATGAATTGCGGGCCTTCAAGGAAGCCGTCGTGCGCCTGAAGGGACGCGAAAAGCTCTACGTCCGCGAGGACTTCGGCGTCACGTTCGTGGGTCGAAATCTCTTCAGAACAACGATCGACCTACCGGCGAACGTGCCGGTTGGCACGCTCGAGGCCCAGGTCCACCTGTTTCGTGACGGTGTCCATGTCGACACCTTTGCAACCCGCGTTGGGCTCGCGCGCGAGGGTATCGAACGCTATCTGCATGGATTTGCCTACAATCGCCCCCTGCTCTATGGCGTGTTCACAGTGCTTCTTGCCGTCGCGATGGGCTTGTTTGCATCGGCGATCGTCCAGCGTCTCAAGTCGTGACGTGAACCTTGAGACCGACGCCCGGCCGACATTGCGTCACGGGAAGATGCGCGCGCGGATAACCGGCAGACGCCAAGCAAGCGTCGCGGCCCGGACAACGAAGAACGTAAACAGCGCAAGCCACAACCCATCGTTCCCCAGCAGTCCGGGCAGTATTGCGGCTGCGATCAAATAGATGATCAGACTAACGATCATCATGTTGCGCATCTCGGCCGATTGCGTCGCGCCGATGAAAATGCCGTCGAGCTGGAAGCACCACACGCCGAAGATCGGCACGAGCGCAGCCCAAATCAGAAACGAGCGCGCAGCCTCCCGCACCTCCACGCTTGGAGTTGCGAACTCGACCATCCAAGAGCCGGCCCCGTAGGTCAGCACTGAAAGCCCGAGCGCCGTAATCGCTGCCCAGAGTGTGCTCATTTTTACTGCGGCATCGAACTCCTTGCGCGACTTGCGCCCAATCGCACGACCAACGAAGGTTTCAGCAGCAAAAGCGTAGCCGTCGAGCAGGTAGGTGCAGATCATCGCGATCGAGAACAGCAGCGCGTTGACGGCGAGGGTCAAATCACCCGCACGCGCACCCTGTGCGGTGAAGAAGCCGAATGCCAACATCAGGCAGAGCGTCCGGATCATGATGTCGCCATTGACGGCAAAGAACTTCTTCAGCCGCACGGGATCGAGCACATGGGCCAGAACGAGGCGGGCGCGCCGCTCTGAGGAGATGCGGAAGGCAACCCAGAGGCCGATGCCAGCCGCAAGTAGCTCAGCCGCCAGGACCGCAATCCCGACCCCGGCAACGCCAAAGCCCGCGAACTCGACGAGCACGACCGCGACCACCATGTTCGTGAGATTGAGGAGCAGCTGGAGATAGAAGGCGATGTCGGCACGCCCGAGCCCGATGAACCAGCCGACCAGCGCAAAGTTCGCAAGCGCTGCAGGCGCACCCCAGATCCGGATCTGGAAATAGACCAGGGCTGCCTCTTTCACGGCCGGCGACGCACCCATCAGGTTCAGCAAAAACGGGCCGAGAAGCCCCTGCAGGACGACCAGCATGCAGCCCAGCGCGACGGCGATGAGCAGTCCACGCCCGAGCAGCGCTGCGACCTCGTCCCAGGCTTCAGCGCCCATTGCCTGCGCGGTGAAGCCCGTCGTGCCCATCCTTAGGAAGCCGAAAATCCAATAGATGTAGTTGAAGATGTTCGAGGCGATCGCCACCGCACCGATCAGCGTCGCAGAGCCCGACTGTCCGATGACAACCGTATCGACATATCCGACAAGCGGCGTCGTCGCGTTCGAGAACATGATCGGAACGGCGATGGCGAGCACATCGCGATGTCGAACGGGCTGTGCGTGGGGGCGGGCCCGCCGGTCGACGGTCAACTCGGCACCGGGCTCATGGCTCATGGCTCATGATCGCGCTTCTGACTCCGAGTGCCGAACACGCCCGGGATACGCGTCAAAAGCCAGATCGGGACGACGATGAGCGCACCGAGCAGAAAGTATCCGAGGATCCAATCGATGGCATCAAAGCCCATATCGTAGATGCGACGCGCCAGACGCTCGACGGAGGAGATGAGGTTGTCCGGTCGGATACCCAATGCCGACAGCACGATGCCGACGATGATTGAAAGAATGACCAGGCGCACGATCACGCTGATCGGATTGCCACCGAAAAACCGGTCCATCGCGCCACTGCCTGTCTGTCGATGGGGCATGCCCGAAGGCGACCCCGCATGGGGCGCGGGGCGACGCAACAAAGGCCAGCGGTGGTGCTCGTCCCCGTGACCACCGACCGCGCCGCGCGCGCCGCTCTCGCATCATCAGCGTCTTAGCACACGCGGGCGGCGAAGCTACCACCGTCCAGCAAGGGCGCCATGCAAAGGTGTGCCGACACTATTTCCGGTGCAGGTTGACGTGGGTTCGTGGTTGATCCCCACGGCCGCCTGACCTGACGCAGATCCCTTCACCGGGAAAGGCGCCTGATCGCTCAGCCCTGCCGGCATGGATAGGCCGTCGTCGAACAGACCCAGCCGCTACCAGACCGGTTGCACTTCATATTGACGACGCGCGCGAGGCGATAGCTTGCCCACGTTGGGCCATACTCCCATTTCGTAAAGCGCTCCCACTCGCGTGCGGCATGGCGCTCCGCGCTCGCCTTCGAGGGCCAGACGGTGCTCTCGCCGTAATGGGTGTGTGTCGTGAAACATGTCTTGTTGCCGAACCGCGCCTTCGGCCAGTAATCCGCCGCAGCGTTCGCTGCGACCTCGCCAGCACTCAATGCAAGGACGACTGCGCACGCAGCAAGCCCGGAAACAGTGCGCAATTTGTTGAAAGCGAACACAAACATGGACCGGCTCCTCTCGCTCCTGCCACTCAACGCCCCCGCGCTTGCGGCCTAACACACCTGAGCGGCCAGCCAACACTCTTTCAGGCAACAAACTTAAGTCGCACCGCATCCGGTACGCTCAAGACACTGCGTCAAAATGGTATTTCTCTGCCAGCAGCTCGACCAGGAACGCTGAGGAACGCAAGGCCCAGTCCTCGGGGAGCCACGCATCGAGGTTGTCGAGGTGGCGTGCGGCCATCGCTGCAGCGACAGGCCGGTTCTCGGCGAGCATCTCGACGAGCCACCACCGGTTCCATTCTCTCGTGATCGACCAATCGGCCTGGTCGAGCGCGGCATTGGGCAACCTGAAATGAAACGCGGGTCTGCGTCCGATCTTCTCGTGCGGCAGCCTCCCGCGGACGCCAGCCTCGTCGATCCAGGCAAGCAGCGGCAGCAGGTCGAGCTCGCGATCTCGGGTCGGATTGTGGGTTATATAGTCGTCTCTCACTCCGGTGATCTCGCGGCGGTACCCGGGGGCGAGGACAAGCCGGACAAAGTCGTCGGGAAACTGCGGCGCAAAGCCCGTCAGAGCCCTTGTCGGATCGATGACCATGACGCGTCGAAGCCAGTCCGACAGCAGCATCTCTGCCCTCATGACGTCTACGATCCACTCAGGCGATAGGCTCGCGGCATCCGGATTGAGATGGAGCCCGAACGCATAGAAGACGCTGTCACCAGACCCGCGAGCCCCCTGAGCCCTCAAGTCGTCCACCAGCGCGTCGAGTTCTGGCAGCGCTTCAATCGGCACAGGCGGAGCGACGATTTCGCAGGGAATGACCACGGCACCGAGATCGCCGAACAAGCGGCTGAGCGCGCGGCGGACATCGTCGAGTCCGTCGTCGACACCTTCGTCCGTAAGGCGAAAATATCCCTGGGGATGGGCGAATTTGGAATCGAGTTCCGCTTTGAAGGTGCCGTAGCGCGCGCCGCGTACCTCGAAACGATGCGGATCGACGTGTGCGACCTCGCCACCGAACCGTTGGACAATCGCATGCGCTGCGGCCTCGGCCGTCAGTGCTGCAAACTCGATCTCAACGCCGACGTGCCGCGGTGCTCCGGCGAAATTGGTCCTGCGCGGGGGCTGCAATGGACCCATCCATGCCTCCCTGGATCGTTCCAATTTCAGCTGGAAACGACCTCTTGCTTTCGCTCACGCGAATTCCAGCCCTCCGGGCCTGGCACTCAGCGGTGGCGGTGCAAGGCACCCAGGAGCAGCGTCCGACCTTGGCCCGAAACGTCGCCGTTGTCACCCGAGGAGATCGCGCAGAAACGGGATCAGCGGGCGATCTGCCTCAGGCATCGGGTAATCCGCGAGCCTCATCGCACGCACCCAAGCGATTTCCTGGCCCTCTCGGGGCTGCAGGCTGCCGTCCCACTGGGTGCAAAGATAGAGCGGCATGAGCAGGTGAAATTCATCGTAGCTGTGCGAGGCGAACGTGAACGGTGCCAGGCAGCCAACGCAAGGCTCGACGTTGAGCTCTTCATAAAGTTCGCGATAGAGCGCTTGCTCGGGTGTCTCTCCAGGCTCGACCTTGCCGCCTGGAAACTCCCAAAGCCCAGCCATGGGTTTGCCCTCCGGCCGACGGGTGATGAGCACGTGGCCGTCGTCGTCGACCAATGCGGCGGCGGCAACGAGCACCAGACGCCTGCTCATCCGTCAGCCTCCGCGGTGCGCCCATCAACCCGCGGGCCGATCAGTGAGATGGTCGTCGTCAGTGCTGTCAGCCCGCGTGCTTGAAGGTTCTTGGAACCCTCGAGGGCATCGCGTGTTTCGAGGTGTTGAACCTTTCTGAGGCCGGCGTAGAGGCGCTCAACCTCGTCCGGCGACACAGAAAACGGCGGCCCCTCCATCTCGGCCTGGTCATAGGCGATCGTTTGCAGCAGCGTCGTTGCGTCGCGCGGCGCGATCTCGGCCATATGGGCCGCGTATCGCGGTCTGAGGTCTGTGGGCAGCGCGATCAGGCTCGCGCGGTCGTAGGCGGCCGCAACACGAGCCGTAACGCGATGCGGCAGCTCAAAAAAATCTCCACACCAAAGCTCGAACGGACCGCCCCGCCAGACCTCGAATGCGCCTTCTCGCACAACATCCGGCGTGAGGTCTCGTTCGGAGAAAAAGTCCCTGATTGCGATGTCGCTGAGTTCAACGCCGATCACCGCGTGCCCGCGCTCCGCAAGCCAGACCATGTCGAGGCTCTTGCCGCACAGTGGAACGAAAACCCCAGCCGTCGGATCGGGACAGACCCGCGGCCAATGTTTCATCAGGAGCTTGTTCACGCTCAGATCGTGGAAGCCGATGTGCCCGGCCCGCCAGCGCTCATGCCAGAACTCATGTTCAATCGCCTGGGCCAGGGTCATGCTCCCAACGTGCCTTGTGCTGCCTCTACCTGTGCCTTGGGGTTGGGTGGCAGCGCCCGCAGTCCTGGCAACTCAGCTTCGATAGTCAGCGTTGATCGCCACATAGTCGTGGGTCAGATCACAGGTCCACACGGTTGCAGCGCCGCTCCCGACGCCAACGTCGATCCGTATCTCGAGTTCGGCGCCCTTCATGTAGGCTGCGACGGTTGCCTCATCGTACTCGGCCGCGCGTTCGCCCTCACGCGCTACACAATGCGGCCCGAACCAGATTGCCAGGCGATCGCGATCTGCAGCTTCACCGGACTTGCCGACCGCCATGACGACGCGGCCCCAGTTCGGGTCTTCGCCAGCAATCGCAGTCTTGAGGATCGGCGAATTGGCGCACGCCTTGGCAATCGTGCGTGCGGCCTGGAAATCTTCGGCACCGCTCACCGCGAACGTCACGAACTTGCTCGCGCCTTCGCCGTCCTTCGCGATCTGGATCGCAAGCTCCCGCATGAGGTCCTGCAGCGCGAGGTCGAAGGGCGCAAGCCGCGGGTCGGCCAGATCGACGATCGGCTTCTGGCCACGCAGCGCAGCAGCTCCGGTCGCAAACAGCAGGCACGTGTCGCTTGTCGAGGTGTCGCCATCAACGGTCATACAATTGAACGTCGTCTCAACGTGGGCTTCGAGAAGGCGCTGCAGCACCGGGCTCGCGATCGCCGCATCGGTGAACATGTAGCACAGCATTGTCGCCATATCAGGCGCGATCATGCCGGCGCCTTTGCAAATGCCGTTGAGCGTGACGGTAATGTCGCCGAGAACGACCGTGCGCGTGGCAAGCTTTGGATAGGTGTCTGTCGTCATGATCGCGCGGCCGGCAGCCTCGAAAGCATCCGGTTCGGCGCGGGCGACAAGATCGGCGAGCAGATGCGTGAATGTGCTTGCATCGAGTGGCTCGCCGATGACCCCAGTCGACGACACGTACACTTGGTCGATGGAGCACCCTGCCGCTGCTGCAGCAGCGTCGGCCGTGGCCTCCACAGCCTGACGCCCACGCAACCCGGTGAACGCGTTCGCATTGCCGGAATTGACCACGAGGATCCGCGCATCGGTGCCAGAGGCGAGTGAACTCCTGCACCATTCGACGGCAGCCGAACAGGTCGCGGAGCGGGTCGCAACGCCAGCAACAGCCGTGCCCTCGTCGAGCAAGGCGACCATCAAGTCCGTACGATCCTGGTACCTTATTCCGGCCTGCGCGGTCGCAAACCGTGCGCCATCGATTGGTTTCAGCGTCGCAAGGCTCTTTGGTGCGAAAGGCGACGGCTTCGAAGTGCTGCCCACGGTCGACCCCTTATGGCGGATTTCGAGCGGGCGAGAGGAAAGGCCCGCGGATGCTGCAGCGTCAACGGGAATTTCAAAAGCTGAAAGGATCGATGGCGCGCCATGCAACGCGGTCGCAACACAACGATCGGGTCTCAGCGCGGACGCTTAGCGGCTTCCTCGGCGAGCGCTTTGAGCTCCGGGTCGAGGTAATCCACGGTTGCAGCCTCCCGATATTGCGTGACGAGCTCGCGCACCTTCTTGCGGATCAGCGTGACCTTGAGCTCTTCCTTGACTTCATCGAAATCCGGGGGGGGCTGGTCGCGACGGTCGGTGACCTTGATGATGTGCCAGCCGAACTGTGATTTCACCGGCACCGAGATCTCGTCGACCTTGAGCTCGAAGGCCGCAGTCTCGAACTCCGGCACCATGCGGCCGCGTGTGAAGTAGCCAAGATCGCCGCCATTGGCCTTGCTGCCAGGATCGAGCGAGTGTTCCGCTGCGAGCTTGGCGAAATCACCGTCGTGCAACAGCGTCTGGAAGATCTCTTTGGCCTTCTCTTCGGTTTCGACGAGAATGTGGGAGGCCTTCACCTCTTCTGTCTGCGGCAGGGACTTCACCTCTTCATCGTAGACGGCCCGCGCGTCGGTGTCGCTTACGCTGTCGCGGATGTTCGTCTCGAAGAACGTGTCACGAAGCGCGCGCCGCTCGTAATATGCCAGCCTCTCCTTGAAGGCCTGGGTCGCGGCCGTGCCTGTTTTCTGGGCCTCTGCGGCGATGAGCTGGTTCTCGATCAGGAATTCGACCAGGATCCGGCGCCGTTCGCCCTCGGGCACCCTGGCGAGCTGGCTGCCGAATTCGGCCTCCGCCATCTCGAGGTGCGTTTCCGTGATTGCGACGCCGTTGACCGTCGCGAGCACCTTCGCGCTCTCGGCCACCGCGGGGGGGCCCCCGCACAACAGGCCGATCACCAATAGCCCGCCAAGTATATTCGCTCTGACAACGTCACAACGTTTCACGATCGACCTTCCCATCCATGGCACCGCAAGTTGGTACCGAGAGCCAAGCGCGGCACCCGCTTTCGAATGCCGGCCAAGCTCCCCGTTTAGACGCGCAGAGCCCCGGTGTGAAATGAACATTCGGTATAGGCCCACCCTGTCCTCGCGTGGGACCGTGAGGCTCACGCGCCAGCTGACAGTCTGGCTTTTGACGGGGTGTTCAATTGACACGACCGGCAGCGGGTTCCTATGTCACCACCGGACAGAGGTTTCGCTCATAGCTCAACAGCGCGTGTTGGCGTGCGCCGCGGCACGGCTCACCGTCAGCCCGCAGGACCTCAAGTCAATGAGACGTGCCTCAGGGCCAATCGAGGGTGGCTCGGACCGAACGGGGCGTTGCATGGCTGGCCCGCAATGGTGCAAATCCCCCCGACCAACACGATCCTGACACGCGCCCTGCAACTGGGCGACGACCAGAACGGACGGCCAAAATTATGATTTCGCTCGGCAAACTGGCCTCGAAGGTATTCGGCTCATCGAATGACCGCAAGGTCAAGGCATATCGGGCTCGCGTCGAGCAGATCAATGCGCTCGAGCCGGAACTGGAGCAGCTTTCTGACGACGCCCTGCGCGCGCGCACCGAGGCTTTCCGGAAGCAGATTGCCGAAGGCGCGAGCATCAGCGACCTGTTGGTGCCAGCGTTTGCGACCGTTCGTGAAGGCGCCAAGCGCTCGCTCGGACAGCGCCACTACGACGTGCAGTTGATCGGTGGGATGGTTCTGAACGACGGCAAAATCGCTGAGATGAAGACGGGCGAGGGTAAAACGCTCGTTGCAACTCTCGCCGTCTACCTGAATGCACTGACGGGGCGCGGTGTCCATGTCGTCACGGTCAACGACTACCTCGCGCGACGCGACGCGGCATGGATGGGGCAAGTCTACCGATTCCTCGGGTTGTCCGTCGGGGTGATCGTCAACGAGATGGACGACGCCGAACGTCAAGCGGCATATGCCTGCGACGTCACGTACGCTACCAACAACGAACTCGGGTTCGATTACCTGCGCGACAACATGAAGATGGCGCGCCGCGAAATGGTTCAGCGCGATCATGCCTTCGCGATCGTCGACGAGGTCGATTCGATCCTGATCGACGAAGCCCGGACGCCCCTGATTATCTCGGGCCCGATCGACGACAAGGCGGATCTCTACATCGCCGTCGACAAATACATCCCGAAGCTGGTCGCAGGTGATTTCGAGGTCGACGAAAAGCAACGAACCGTCACCTTCAGCGAGTCCGGCAACGAGAAACTCGAGGCCATGATGGTCGAGGACGGGCTGATGACCGGCTCCCTCTACGACATCGAGAACGTCACTCTGGTGCACCACGCGACCCAAGCGCTGAAGGCACACAAGCTGTTCCAGCGCGACAAGGACTACATCGTCCGCGGGCGCGACGTCGTGATCATCGATGAATTCACGGGACGAATGATGCCGGGTCGGCGCTATTCGGAAGGGCTGCATCAGGCGCTGGAGGCGAAAGAGAACGTCGATATCCAGCCAGAAAACCAGACGCTCGCCTCCATCACGTTCCAGAATTACTTCCGCCTTTACGAGAAACTGGGCGGGATGACCGGCACGGCCGCCACCGAGGCCGACGAGTTCCTCGACATTTATGGTCTCGATGTGATCGAGATTCCGACCAATGTGCCCGTGGCGCGCATCGACGATGACGACGAGATCTATCGGACTGCGGAGGAAAAGTGGGAAGCCATCATCGACGAGATCGAGGCTGCGCGTGAACGCCGGCAGCCCGTCCTGGTTGGCACGGCTTCCATCGAGAAGAGCGAGCACCTTTCGAAATTGCTGACCGAGCGCGGCGTGACGCACCAGGTGCTCAACGCGCGCTACCACGAGCAAGAAGCCTACATCATCGCGCAAGCCGGCGTGCCCGGTGCCGTGACGATTGCAACCAACATGGCTGGCCGGGGCACCGACATCCAGCTCGGCGGCAACCTCGAGATGCGCATCGCCGACGAGGTCGGGGAGATGGAGCCGGGTGTGGCGCGCGATGCAGCGCTGGCCCGGATCCGCGATGAGATCGCGCAGGCGCGCGCAGACGTACTCGCGGCTGAACAGGTGATCGAGATCGAGCCCGCCAAGGGCACGAAGCCAGCCAAGACGATCACCCGCCCGGGCGGTCTTTACGTGATCGGCACAGAGCGCCACGAGAGCCGCCGGATCGACAACCAGCTGCGCGGCCGCTCGGGCCGCCAGGGCGATCCGGGCCGCTCGAAGTTCTATCTGTCGCTCGAGGACGACCTGATGCGAATCTTCGGGTCCAACCGGATGGACAAGATCCTCGGCTCGCTCGGTTTGCAGCGCGGCGAAGCGATTGCGCACCCGATGATGAACAAGTCGCTCGAAATGGCTCAGCGGAAGGTCGAGGCGCGCAACTTCGACATCCGCAAGCAGATCCTCAAGTACGACGACGTAATGAACGATCAGCGCAAGGTCATTTTTGATCAGCGCATCGACATTATGGCACAGGACGACGTCTCTGAAACGATCCGCGACATGCGCCACGACGTGGTTGCAGCCCTGGTCGCCAAGTACGTCCCTGAAAAGGCCTACGCCGAGCAGTGGGAGATCCCAAAGCTCGAAGACGAAGTGCGAACGATTTTCGATCTCGAAGAGCCGATCGCCAGCTGGGCGGCCGAAGAAGGCATCGCCAACGAAGAGATCAAGCAGCGGCTGATCGAAGCCGTCGACGCCAAGGCCGTCGAGAAGGCCGTCGAGATCGGCGAGCAGAATATCCGTGAGGTCGAGAAGGCGGTTCTGCTGCAGACGCTTGATCACCTGTGGCGCGAACATCTGGTCACGCTCGAACACCTGCGTCAGGTGATCGGCTTCCGCGCTTATGGCCAACGGGACCCGCTGAACGAGTACAAGTCCGAGGCCTTCCTGCTGTTCGAGGCGATGCTCGTCAAGCTGCGCGAGGCGGTGACGGGCCAGTTGATGCACATCAGACTCGTTCCCGAAATGCCCCTCTACGACGAAGAGCAGCTACCACCATTGGAAGCAATCCATCCGCAGTTCCAGCCTCAATACGGCGACGGCATCGACCATCTCGCGCTCGCCGATCAGGCGATCCGCAACGAGAGCCGTACATCCGCAGCACGCGAGGATGGCGAACTCAAAACCGCGCCGGTGCGAAACCGCGTCGCAGCCAAGTCCCGCGATCCGAGCAATCCCGCGACGTGGGGCAAGGTTGCGCGCAACGAGGCCTGTCCGTGTGGCTCAGGCAAGAAGTACAAGCACTGCCACGGGCAATATAGCTGACGGACACCCGATATCCCGTCCACCTGAGCGGGACGCGGCGGTTCCATGGCTCATGCGGAGGGGTGGCGAACAGAGCCACCTCGCGCGCTCGTACGCCAGCGGGCAGCCCGAATTGAACGTCGCAGATTGAAAGTCGCAGATTGAACGTAGCGGCCCTTTTCCCGCTGGGAATTGGCATTACCGTGCGCAGGTCGGCATGATCGGCCGGCGGACAGCGGGGTAATGGCGGTTCGGTAATGCTGCTCGATGACCAGAAAACCGATAGCCGGGTGAAGCGGGAGCGGCAGCCATCCAGTCCGCTCTCCGCACACCGGACCGGCTGGCCTGCCCAGGTTTCGGCGATGTCGAAGACGTTGACCCCGCCCTGGCTGCGGCTTGGGCCATGGACACGATGGACGCTGATCGCGGCGCTCGCCCTTGCAGCCGGGCTCTGGCTCGCTCGCACCACGGCGCAGCCGCGTCTGGACACAGTGGCCCCGGTGCGTGGCACTGCCGTGCTTGCCGTCTATGGAACGGGTCAGGTCGAGCCCGTCACATGGGCACGGCTCGCAGCGGTCCAGACAGCGCGGCTCGTCGCGTTCCGTGTCGCCGAGGGCGAACAGGTCCAAAGCGGCCAAGTGCTCGCGCTTCAGGACGATGCTGTCGAGCGTGCCATCCTCGGCGAACTCGAAGCGCGCGCTCGTCTCTTGACCGAGGAGCTGAACCGCAAACTCGTCCTCGTCGAACGCACCATCATCCCACGCGCCCAGGTCGATGAGCTCCGGGCCCAACGCGAAGAAGCGCTCGCACGGGTCGAAGCGCAGAAGTATCGCATCGCGCGCATGCAGCTGGTGTCGCCCATCGACGGCGTGGTGTTGCGTCGAGAAGGCGAGTTGGGAGAGCTGATCGAAGCTGGTCGTCCGGTCATCTGGGTTGGTGACCCGACGGAACTGCAAGTCACCGCCACGATCGATGAAGAGGATATCGCGACGGTTCGACAGGGCCAGACCGTACTCGTCAAATCGGACGCGTTTCCCGATCGCGTGGTCCGCGGCGCAGTCTCTCACATCACGCTGCAGGGCGACCCGGTCGGCAAGACGTTCCGCATTCGCATCAGCTTGCCACCGGAAACAGGCCTGATGGTCGGCATGACGACGGACATCAACATCGTCGTAAGGGAAGCTGAGAACGCCAGACTGCTCCCGGTCAGCAGCGTCCTCGACGGTCACGTGTACATTATCGACCGCGGACGCATTCAGCGTTTGCCCGTCGAAACCGGCATCCGTTCCGAGGCACAGATCGAGATCGTGTCGGGCATCAGCGATGATACGGTCGTCGTGCGCGACGCCGAGCAGGCACGACGGCGGCTGGAGCGATCATGACCGAGCAGTTCGCGATTGCGAGAGCCTATGTCCTGAGCCGCCCACGCCAGACGGCCGTTTCGGTTCTGGGTGTGATGCTGGGCGTCGGATTCTACATCGGCATCTCCGCATTGATGCAAGGCTTCCAGCAGGACTTCGTGCGCCGCATCGTCGATATCTCGCCCCACATCGTCATCCGTGACGAGTTCCGTACCGCGCCGATCCAACCCGCCATTGCAGCGCGCATCGCAGACGCGGTCGAGCTGCGCGGCCTCAAACCTCGCAACGAGCCGCGTGGTGTCAGGATCGCCAACGAGATCCTCGCCGATCTCGCCCAGCGCAGCGATCTCGCGGTTGCCCCGACGCTGACGGGACAGGCGTTCATTCGCTATGGCTCTCGGGATGTGTCGGTCACCCTGTTCGGTATCGACCCCTCGATCGAGAGCCGCGTGTCGAGCCTCGATGCGGACATGGTAGAGGGCCGACTGCAGGATTTGGTCGCCAACCAGAACGGATTGATCCTTGGCGCCACGCTCGCAAGGAAAGCCGGGATCACGGTCGGCAATACAGTAACGCTGATTTCCGGGCAGGGCGTGACGCTTGCAATGAAGGTCGTCGGTCTGTTCGAGACCGGGATCGTGAACCTCGACGACAGCCGCGGCTACGTCAGCCTCAAGAAGAACCAGGTGCTGCAGGCGCGCGCCAACGTGATCGACCAGATCCGCATCCGGCTCGCCGACATCGAGCAGGCCGATGCGGTCGCCCGCGACCTTGAGCGCCGCTTTGGCTACAAGGCCGAGACATGGACGGAGGCGAACCAGAACATCTTCGGAATTTTCGTCATTCAGAACGGGATTATGTACTCAACGGTCGGCGCCATTCTGCTCGTTTCCGCGTTCGGAATTTACAACATCATCTCGACCATCGTGAACGAGAAGCGCCACGACGTCGCGATTCTGAAATCAATAGGATTTTCTGAACGCGACATCCGCCTCATCTTCGTCTTCCAGGGCTTGATCGTCGGCTGTACCGGCGTCCTGCTCGGGTGGGTGCTTGGCTACCTTCTGACGCTCCTCCTTGCGTCGATTGAGTTCGACATCGAGGGCATGATCCGCGCCCAAGGCTTCATTCTCAACCGATCAATCTGGCATTACATCTCAGGGGGCGGAATCGCGATCCTGGTCTCCGTTCTCGCAGCGTTCCTGCCGGCGCGTGCCGCTGCGGCCCTCAATCCGGTCGACGTGATCCGGGGCGCGGCATGACGAACGAAGAGCGCCAGCCAGGCACACCCGGCACGCGAGCCGTGATCCTCGAGGACGTGACGCGCATTCTCCATGACGGCCCGGAGCCCGTCACACTGGTCAAGAACGTGTCGATGAGCGTCGCGCCAGGCGAATTCCTTGCCGTCACAGGCCCATCAGGCTCTGGCAAGTCGTCGCTCATTTACCTGATCGGGCTCCTGGATACGCCAACGCGCGGCCGGATCTTCATCAACGGCGTTGATGCGACGGCTGCATCTCCAAGCGAGCGCGAAATGATCCGCCTGCGGGACATCGGCTTCGTGTTCCAATTTCATTTTCTGCTCGGCGAGTTCAGTGCGCGCGACAACGTCATGTTGCCGATGCGCAAGCTCGGACTATGGTCGCCGGACGCGATGGCGGCGCGCGCCGATGCGCTGCTCGAGCAGTTCGCCTTGTCTGGCGCTGGCCTCAAGCGGCCGCATCAATTGTCCGGCGGCGAGCGCCAGCGGGTCGCGATCGCTCGAGCCCTTGCCAACGATCCCCTGATCGTGATCGCGGATGAACCGACGGGCAACCTCGACTCGAAAAACTCCGAGGTCGTGTTCCAACTGTTCCGCCGCTTGACCAAGGAAGCCGGAAAGGTCGTCATCATGGTGACACACAACCTCGACCTCGCCGCCCGCGTCGACCGCCACGTGACACTGGTCGACGGCGAGATCGTCAACGACGGGTGGCTTCAAGCCGCTGTGCGACCCGGCTGATCGGAGGCGCTTGCGTCGGGCAGCCTTCGACCTTGGAGCCAGACGACATGAACCATCGGGATATAGGGCGCCTGAAGCAAAAGCTGCTTTCTCGGCAGGCAGAGCTCACCGACTTGAAGCAGATCAGTTACGAGAGCCGATCACCGGTTGAACTGGACCAGACGAGCGTCGGGCGGGTATCGCGCATCGATGCCATGCAGGCCCAGCAGTTGGCGCTTGCAGCTGACCGTCAGCGCCAGTCCGAGTTGACGCGCATTGCAGCGGCCCTGCAGAGAATCGCTGACGACAGTTTCGGCGCATGTCTCGCCTGCGGTGAGGATATTGCCATCAAGCGCCTGGAGTTCGATCCATCAGTGACGACCTGCATCGAATGCGCGCGCAGAGGCGGTCGGTGAGACGGACGGACTGTCGCGTCGCGGAGAGCCTTGGGCAACGGTGGCATTTCGGCCCGCTCGCTGCGCGACCGGATCATCCAGGCCCGCCCGTCGTGCTCTATTTCTGCCCGGGGCCAACGCGCCTTCGGACAGTGCTCCTCACGCACGTTTCGCATTCGCGCCCTGACTCGCCGCGGTCTGTTCGGCGTCCGCAGTGGTCCGCTCCGGTGCAGGCCGGCGCGACATCCATTCTCGAGCGCCTTGAAACGCGGCATAGAGCGACGGGATCATGACCACGCCTACGATCGTCGCGACCAGCATGCCACCGAAGACGGTCATGCCAACAGACACCCGGCTCGCAGCCCCGGCGCCCGATGCCAGCACCAGCGGCAGGACACCAAGCACGAATGACAGCGCGGTCATCATGACCGCCCGGAATCTCAAAGAGGCCGCCTGTTCTGCCGCCTCCAGGATCGGGGTCCCCCGCTCGCGCAGATCCTTTGCAAACTCGACGATCAGGATCGCGTTCTTGGCCGCGAGCCCGATCAGCAGCACGAGCCCGACCTGTGCGTAGGCGTTGAGCGGGATGCCAGCGAGAGCGAGCGCTCCGAGAGCGCCGAGCACGGCAAATACCACCGACAGCATGACGGGCAGTGGGATCGTCCAGCTCTCATACTGTGCAACCAGAAACAGGTAGGCGAACAGGATCGATAGGGCGAACACGAGGGCGCCCGCGTCACCCGCCGCGATCTCCTCCCGCGACATGCCGGTCCATTCGCCTGCGAAGCCGGCTGTCAGCGCCGTCGCAGCCGTCTGGTTCATCGCAGCGATTGCATCTCCTGAGCTGAAACCTGCGGCAGGCTGCCCATTGACGGTCGCTGAACGGAACATGTTGTAGCGCTCGATGGTTTCAGGCCCGAGTGTTGGCGTCACGGTGACAAGCGTGGCAAGCGGAACCATCTCGCCCGTACGGCTTCGCACATAGAGAGAAGCGATATCCTCAGGCCGCGCGCGGCGATCAGCCTCAGCCTGGACAAAAACGCGGAACACGCGGCCGAATCGATTGAAATCATTCACGTAATAGGACCCAAAATTCGAACCCAGGACGGTGAAGATGTCAGCGATCGAAACGCCCTTCGTCTTGGCGAGGTCGCGGTTCACGTCGATCAGCAGCTGCGGCGAGCTTGCACGGAAGGTCGAGAACACCCGCTCGAGCTCGGCGCGTTCGTTGGCGGCGATGATGAGACCACCGAGTGCGGCCTGCAGGGCTTGCGGCGGGCGGCCTTCGGTGTCCTGGAGCACGAACTCAAAGCCACCCGTCGAACCAAGACCCGGGATCGGCGGCGGATTGAACGGGATGATCGTTGCTGACGGGATGGCCGCCAGTTTCGGGGCGAGCCCTGTCAAGATGCCACGCAACGAGACCTCGGGCGCCGTTCGTGCGCCCCAGGGCTCCAGCACCGCGATGACCATTGCACCGTTCGGGACGACGCCGCCCTGGAGCAGCGAATAGCCGGCGACCGACATGACGTTCGCGACACCCGGCGTCTGCATGATCGTCTCTTCAACCTGCGACAGGACGGCACCCGTGCGGGCGAGCGCTGCGCCGTCCGGCAATCGGACATCGACGAAAAATGCGCCGCGGTCCTCTGCCGGCAGAAATCCGGTCGGCATGCGCGAGAATAGCCATCCCGTTGCAAGGCCGACGATGAGCAGCATCGCCATGCTTGCAGCGAGCATGCGCAAGAGCCGCCTGACGAGCCCCGAATAGGCCGAGCGCGCCCGGTCGATGCCGCTCTCGAACCAAGCGAGCGGCCCGCGTGTCGCCTGCAGCTGTGGGCGCAGAAGCGTCGCACAGAGCGCCGGGCTGAGCGTCAGTGCGTTGATCGACGACAGGGCAACGGCCACGGAAATGGTAGCCGCGAATTGTTCGAACAAGCGCCCGGTCAGGCCCGGCGTGAAGGCGACGGGAACGAATACGGCGAGCAGAACGAGCGTCGTTGCGACGACGGGCGCCGTGACCTCCTCCATCGCCTTGCGCGTCGCATCGCGCGGTGACAGTCCATTGGCAAGATGGCGCTGGACGTTTTCGACGACCACAATGGCATCATCGACGACGACGCCAATCGCAAGGATCAAACCAAACATCGAGATCGTGTTGATCGTGAAGCCCATGGCGAGTAGCGCGGCGAAGGTGCCGATGAGCGACACCGGGATCGCGATGGCGGGAATGAGGGTCGAGCGCCAGTCCTGGAGAAACACGTAGACGACCAGCACGACGAGACCGAGCGCCTGCAAGAGCGTGATCAGAACCTCTCGCATGGACGTCTCGACATAGACCGTCGTGTCGTAGGTCACGCGCGCTTCAACATCGTCCGGAAACCGCTGAGCAAGCCTCTCAAGCTCAGCTTTGACCGACTTGGCGACGTTCAAGGCGTTTGCATCAGGCGACTGGTAGACGGCCAAGAGCGCCGCTGGCTTGCCGTTCAACTGGCCAAACCAGCCGTAGGTCTCGGCGCCAAGCTCCAAGCGCGCAACGTCGCCGAGCCGCACCACCGACCCGTCGGTGTTGGCAACGAGAACGATGTCGCGAAACTGCGCGACGTCCTCGAGGCGGCCATCGGCGCGCAACGTATACTGAAACTGCTGGCCGGCGGGCGCTGGCTCGGCGCCTATGCTGCCAGGAGACACCTGGATATTCTGCTCACGAATGGCGCTGATCACGTCCGTCGCAGTCAGCCCGAGGCTCGTCAAGCGGTCTGGCTGGAGCCAGACGCGCATCGCGTAGTCACGGCCGCCGAGGATGTCGACGCCGGCGACGCCCGGAACGCGCGCCAGGGCGTCGCGAATGTTGATCGCTGTGTAGTTGCTGAGGAACAGGGAGTCGCGGGTGCCGTTGGGCGAGAACACCGAGGCCACCAGTAGCATGCTCGTCGACTGCTTGCGGGTTGTAACACCCTGGCGCGCAACCTCTTCCGGCAGCTTGGCGCTCGCCTGCGCGACCCTGTTCTGAACGTTGACCTGGGCTGCGTTGCCGTCGGTTCCGATCGCGAATGTGATCGTCAGGCGGTAGCTGCCGTCGTTGCCGCTCTTCGAGGCCATGTACGCCATGCCCTCGACGCCGTTCACTTCGGCTTCGATGACCGTCGCAACGGTCTTTTCCACGACCTCGGCGTTCGCGCCGGGGTATTTGGCTGTGACTTGGACCTGCGGCGGGGTGAGCGCGGGATACTCAGCTACGGGAAGTGCCGCGAGTGCCAGGGCGCCAGCCAGCAGGGTCACAATCGCGATCACAAACGCGAATTTCGGCCGGTCGATGAAGAATGCGCTGAACATGCAGGCCACCGATCCTTGATTGCGCCGTCCGCGTCCAAAGCCAATTCCGCTTAGCGAGACATCGACCAGACCATCTCGCGTGCGGCGCTGCCCCGGTTTCGCACCTTGCCCCCCGCTCGGCCGGCGCACTTGCGTTGTCGCTTGCGCGGCTTCGGCGTGCATCCACCCTGAGCCAAAAGCCCCTTACGGACGCCCGCGCACCGCTTGCTCCTGGGTGCGCGCCATGGTCGGGGATACGCGGATCCCGGGCCGCACCTTCTGGATGCCATCGACAATGATCGTTTCGCCGGGTTCGAGCCCCTCCGTCACGACCACTTCGGTTCCGATCCGTTGTCCCGTCTGGATCGGGCGCAAGCTGACGCGGTTTTCCGCATCGAGCGCGAGGACGAACGGGCCCGACTGGTTCTCCTGCACCGAAGACTGGGGCACGACGACGCGCGCCTCGGGTTCATCGTCCGTCAGCACCACTTTGACGAACTGTCCTGGCACGAGGACGCCGTCCGGATTCGGGAACGAGCGCACCCAGCGCAGACCAAACGCATCATCGAGCACCA
>JBHJOC010000006.1:0-28537 GCA_050330095.1 Hyphomicrobiaceae bacterium | reverse complement strand
CAGCCGTCGCGCTGCATTTCGACGGGTTTCTCCGTTTCCGGGTCAAAGGTCGTTGTCACCCGCGTGCCGTCCGCTTCGGCAATGAACGTCGTGCGCGACGCGCGCCCGTCACCGAGGCGCAGGGTCAAAGCATGGGGTGGATCGACCTCCTCATAGACCCCCTCGAAATCGAAGCCGAACGACCCGTCGCGCGCTTCCATCCGAGCAGTGTGCGTGCCGCCGACCGACAGCTCGACCGAGGCCGAGGGGCAATGCCAGTCGGGCGAGGCCTGATTCCACCGCGTGATCGCATCGGCGGAGGTGTAGGCATCCCATGCCGCTTGTGGGCCGACAGGGACGTGGGTGTGAATGGTGATGGCCTGGCTCATTTTGTCCTCCTGTGTTCATTGAGTATCAAAAGCAGCCTCAAGGGCCGCAATGTCGATCCTGCCCATCTGCATCATGGCCGCTTGCGCGCGACTTGCCGCCGCCCGATCGGACGCGCCCAGCAGGCGCGGCAGGGCTTCGGGGACGATCTGCCAGGAGACGCCGAAGTGATCGACCAGCCAGCCGCATCGGCTTTCCTGTCCGCCATCCGCAATCAGCGCTGACCACAGGTGGTCCGATTCTTCCTGATTCTTGGTCAGCACGCTGATCGAAGCTGCCGGCGAGAGCTTGTAGTGCGGCCCGGCAGTCATGATCATCATCGGAGCGCCATGCAGGGTGAACTCGACGATCATCGGGTCGTCGGGATTGCCGTGCGGATAAACCGCGTCGATGACGCTCCACGGCAATAGCGAGACATAGAACTCTGCTGCCTCCAGTCCTCTCTTTTCGAACCACAGGCAGGTGCGGACTTTGGACCGGGAGGTCATCGGGACTTCTCCTTCAGAAAGTGAATGCCAAGTGCCGCTTTATGTTTGGCAAGCAGCCCGGATCGAATAACTGCACCGGCTTGGGATCACTCGTTTAGCTTCAATAATTGTACGGATTGTCGGCCGGTCGCCCGTTCATGTCCGTCCAGATGTCATGGGGCAAAGTGCGATCACGGTGGCAAATCCGGTCGTGATCCGGACAGGTGATCGTGTCCACCGGTGCGCGTGTTCCGACCACGAGAAGACGTGCATCCTCAACGCCTCGATTCTCAAGGAAGTGGCCCACGGCAACACCGGCGGGAAACGCAGCGGCATCGCCAGGGGCGAGAAGTATCTCCGAAGTGCCCTCAACAAGGGTCACGTTGCCGTCGAGCACGTAGACGAGTTCGTCCTCGGCGCTATGCCAGTGCTTAAGGGAGGTCCGCGCGCCGGTTGGCAAGATCTGAACATGAGCTCCGAACTGCGTGAGGCCACCCGGTTCGCTGATCCAGTGCGTTTGCCGCTCGCCGCATTGCCGGTCGCTCTCGACCTCTTTCAGCATTCTGTCCGGTGTGATGACCGTCATGGCCGATCGCTCCTTAGGCAGCTTTCGAGCCCGTGAAATTGAGCATCCACGGCGTCCCGAACCTGTCGGTGAACATCGCAAAGCGTTCAGCCCAGAAAGTCTCACAGGGCGGCATCGGCACGGCGCGGGCCCCGTCGGCCAGTGCTGCGAAGATCCGGTCGAACGCATCGCGCGACGGCGTCTCGAGATGGATACGGAAGCCTTGCGGTCGCTCGTACATGTCGCCGGAATTGTCGGACGCCATCATCAGCGTATCGCCCAGCCGCATGGCGAGGTTCATGACCAGATCGTCACGACCGGGCATCCGATCCTCCGGTCTCGCGGCGTCCCTGTTGAAGAATACGCCTTCGATCGTCCCGCCGAGCGTGTTGGCGTATAGGGTCATGGCCTCAAGGCAATCGCCATTGAAGAACAGGTAGAACTGCGGTTTCATCATGTCGTCTCACTTACTCTTTGCGAGCGGCTCAGGTCGAAAAATTCAGGTATGCAAAGGGTCTGAAAGCGGTCGACCGAGGCGTGACGCGTCGAACCTCAATCCGATGAGTTGATATCAACCTAATTCGATCAAGTCCACACAAAATTCGCTCGACCGCGAGGTCGTCGCCTACCTGGCCGAGACCCAACAGCGCCTGCACACGCAACGGGCGGCGCGACGGACGAACTGAACGACCGGGCAGTTCCCGACACCTTGGACCGGCAACATACCCGATACTGTTAAGCCTCTTCTTTCGCCGGTTCCGGCGCTGGGCGCAGCCACAATTGTCGGTTGATGCCAGATTCTCCGCATCGAAAAGGAGTGTGATGGCCGAGACGTCCGCTGCATCGTTTTCGGCCGGGTGTAGAGGCGGACTTCTCGGTCTCAATCACACGAGTGTTCCGTCTCCGAGACTTGGTTCCCGTTTGCAGCAGCCGATTGACCAAGTGTCAGAGACACAGGGAACACGAGCAACTTCATGATTCTAGCATTGCTTTTCTTACTAACGCTTGGCAGGTGAGACTGCAGAGGGTGGGACCAAGCGTTCGTGACGCAACACTAGTTGGCGCGAACGAGCGGCAAGTTCGTCAGCAGGTTCTGCGGCTTCATGCGAACAATCGACTGCTCATCCATCGCAAGCCCAAGATAAATCGGCCGCCCTTTGACGCGATCGACGACCATACTGTCGTCGAGGATGGTCATTCGAAAAAGCCCGACGATGCGCAGCGCATCCTCATCGGTCAGTGTCTCGCCCTGATAGAGCAGGTTGAGCAGTCGAGTCGCCTGCGCATCGAGGCCGATATGCCATCGCCAGTCGCGATCCTCGATCTTGGGCCGCGGCTCGACGCGGGCGTCGATCCCCAGCAGATGGGCGAGCCACATCTCGATCACGCGGGCCAGCGCATCCAAAGCCGGTTGCTCAAAGCGAAAGTCGATTACCATGTCAAAACGATCGGACCGCGCCCAGTAGTTTCGACCGTTGGTCTCGTCGAGAACGTCGAGCGTGACGTCCCGCAATGGTGTCCCGGTCTCGGCAAGCAACTGCCCGAGACCGGTTCTGCCCATCTGGGCTTGCATCGACAGGATTTCTTCGTCGGCGAGCATCAGCCGCTGGTCCGCGGTCGAGACCTTTTGCGGCCGGAACAGCAATTCGGCGGCACGCACGCGAACCGGGTCGCCGCATTTATCGAGCATGTTCCGCGCGATCACATGGACCATTTGATCCAGGAATACCGGCGGCACTCTGACGTCGCCCGACTGGACGAGGTCGAGATAGGCACGTTCGATCGTTCCGGCTCTCAGCAGCAGGTCGCGGAACCCGAGGACGATCTCATAGGCCTCGCGGGCATCAGGATCAGCCAGTGCCGCAATACGCGCGTGCGGCACGTCGAGGCGGGGGTCCTCGATCAACTCAGCGTGCAGCGCGCGTTCGGCCGCGCAGGATTCTTCGACCGGATGCACCTCGGGTCGTGTGAGATAGGCATAGATGAATGCCGGGCTGACCGTGAGCCAGCCGCGAGCATCGCGCTCGAGCAGATGGAAACCTGACGATTTCCAGAACTCGTGTCCATCGCGCTCAGGCATCGTCAGGCTCCACCGTCCACACCCGCGCATGCAGCGGCTCACCAGATGGCGGCCGGATCTGGCGGAACTCCTCCTCTATTTCGCCGTCAGCAGTCCAGGACCTGCGCACCGTAAAAACGGTGTTGATCGGGACCTCTGCGACGAGATCGGCGATGAATGCGAGTTCCGCCTCGGCGGCATGGCGAGCCGCCTCTCGGCCCGGTGCGCCATAATCCTGCACGAGATGTCCGGCCAGGCGTTCGACAAGGCCATCGAGCGCGCGAGCCTCAATCTCGCTCACGGTCGCGAACGTCGACCGCCCGAACGTTGCAAGGCCGAGGAACCCATTTGCAAACGCTTGCCGTGCCTTGCCTGTCAGAGCTCCGGCGTCAGCGTTGGCAAACGCGAAGGCGCCGGACACGGCCCACTCGTCGCTTGCGGCTGCACCCGCAAACACGTGATCATCAGAGCGATCGAACCTTATGGTGCGCAAAAGCTTGGCCGGCGTTCGGATGCGGCCCGCATCAGCACCCTGATCTCGATCGGTATCGCTCGCCCCGATCATCTGCGCCTTGATCATGCGCGCCCTCCGACCTGCCCGGTCGGACGAGCGAAGGCAACCGGCAACTGATCGGGCCAGAGTGACACCACGTCGGGAATGGCAAGCGCCCGACCGCTGTCGTCTGAGGCAAGAAGGGTCAACGCGTCGCCGAGCCCGACGACTTTGCATCGCCGTGCCACCCCGCCGACTAACATGTCGGCTGCCGTCTCACGGCCCTCGACCCTGCCGAGCCAGCGCTCGACGATGCCGCGAAAGCCATCTTGCTCCCAATCGTGGATGTTGGCGACCATGTGTGAGGCTATCGTCGATATGACGTCAGAGCGGGTGATGTTGCCTCCGTCTTCCTCCGCAAGGGCAGTTTCGTCGCGCACAATGCCCGGCTCCAAACCTCCCAGGTTGCGGCGCACGACGATCTTTGCTCCGGCGACAATCCAATCGGGGACCTTGTGGCCCGGGGCTTCGGGCGAAACGAGGCACGTCGCGCCAACGTCGCCGCCGTTGCAAAGAATTGTTGACGGCCAGCGGACCTGCACCGCTGTCTGCGATGGCATCACCAGCCCAAGCGCCTCGATGATGGTCAGCTGCCAGACCCGCGCCATCTCGCACGCCCGCACTCCGTCCACTTCGGGCGCCAGCACGAGCGCGCATTCGGCGATATCATGGTTGCGTGCCCAGACGAGCGTACCGGCATCGAAGTCGCCGGCGGCAGCTCCTTTGCACGCAACCACAACAGGGCGATCCGGGCCATTGACGCCGACGCCTTCGATCAGGGGCGGGAAGGTTGGGTCTGGAACCGTCATGGGGGCTCGCATTCAGGGCACACGCGGGGCGGAGGTTGTTCAACCGAGTGGGATTTCCCCTTGAACGACGTGCTGCAAGTCCGTTCCGTCAGCCGTCAGCGTCATTCTCAGTTTGAGTGTCGAACCGTCGACCGCTCCAGACCGGAGAAGTCTTTCGATCTCGCGTTGCGAGGTGACACCGACTTCCTTGAGGAATTTTCTCAGCGCCAGGTTGATTGTGTCTTCGTTCGCGTTGCTGGCCATTTCACGTCCTCCCACGGCGAGCCCTCGGCTCGCATCGGTTTGATTGCCGCCGTTGATCGGCGCACGCGCCTTTTGCCGTGTGTTTGACGCCAAAGCCCGTCATCGCACCAACCAGCGTTCAGTTGCGCACCGATCCGCCCGCCGTGAACGACTCCTTGGACGTCGTCGAAAACGATGTGATCGAAACCGCTGCTGCTGCCGAGATCGCGATGACGAGAATGACGGCTACGACAAAGGCTTTCATGCCGCTGCTCTCCAAGTTCAGATCGACCCTATATCGTGGCTCGTCCGACGTCGCGCCCCACCACCGCGGGCTCGACGTTGCCAGCGGTCATGCGGGACCTTTGGCGCAGGCCGCAGCAGCGCTGCGGGTGCAGACACGATCACCGCGCTCCGGACGCCGCCCCAGTCCCTCCCGACACCCGCATATACGCGATCAAATCCGCCCGTTGCGCTGCATCACTCATTACTTGCAACGGCATTTTTGACCCTGGGGTCAGGACGTCAGGCCCTACTTCGAACAGCTTGCTGACCGTCACTTCGGTCCAGATAATGTCGAGCGTGCGCAAGGCATCCGAATACCGGTAGCCTTCCAGCGTGCCAACACGACGGCCAAAGACCCCATATAGGCTCGGACCTGCGCGGTTGCGCCCGTCGGGGGAAAGCGTGTGACAGACGCTGCATTTTCGGGCGAACTGGACGCGGCCGCGCTCGACGGGGTCCTTGCTGTCGCCATCGACCTGGAAGCGCCTTGGGAAGTTCGACTCGACTGGTTCGAACGGCTTCCTCGGTGTCACCTGCCATTGATGGATCGTATCGTCGAGCCCTGCATAGAACAGCTGTGCGGCGCCCTCGTCGAACGCGAGCGCCCAGATCGGCCCGTAGGGATTTTCAAACTCTTCGAGCGGTGCAAGCCCGTCGATCTGCCAGACCCGGATGAGCCCATCCGCGCCTGCAGTTGCGAGGCGTCCATCGCGTGCTGCAAGGGCCAGGACCGGCTTCTCGTGACTGGCGAGCAGCTTGAGGTTTGCGCCGGCTTTGTCTTCGCTCGCGATGCTCATGACACCGACCGTGCCGTCGATCGCGCCGAACGCGATGAGATCGCCGTCGCTGACCCTCGTGAGCACGTTGACGCCGAAGCCTTGCTTGTGGACCGCTCGGATCAGGCTTCCATCGGCGGCCCGGAACATGCGGATTTCACCATCGCTCGAAGCCGTGAAGACAAGCGTGCCGTCGCGCGAAAAGACGACCGACGTGACAGGTGCGCGGTGACCGCTGAGAACGGCCCGGCGCGTGCCGGTCTCAAGGTCCCAAAGTCGCGCAGTCCCGTCCCAGCTCGCGGTTGCAAGCAAACGCGCACCCTCAGACACATCGACGGCCACGATCTTGGACGTATGGTCCCTCAGCGCTTTCAGTTCGCGGCCGGTCGAGGCCTCGATGATGCGTGCCACACCGTCATCGCCCGCGATCACGATGTTCGAACGATCGAACGCGACCGCGTTGATCGCGCCATCGACCGCGTCGATGCGGGCTGAAAGCCGAAACACGCCGCGCTCCGAGCGTCGCCAGACAATCGCAGAGTAATCGAATGAACCGCTGACGAGTTGGGTGGCATCCTGCGACATCGCCAAGGCGCGAACCGGGCCACCGTGGCCCGAGAGACTCGCCGCCTCCGCCGCCCACTCTGCCCTGCGATCAGCGCCATCCTGAGACGACACGGCGGGTGGCTTTGGCGGGCCGGCGGACCGCAGCGCCTGCGCGAGCACGAGTTCGGACCCATGCCAAGCAAGCACCGCGCAGAGGACGAGGGCGTGCAGAGCGAAACGGGTGCCGATGTCGATCCAACCACGCGCGCCCGGCCGGGTTTGGATCACGCAGCCCAGACCATCGCAGCGACCGCCCCGGAGCATCGCGTTTGACTTACTCAGCCGGCTGCATGCGGCCGCCAGCCGCGCGGGCGACCTCCGAGCGCTCGTTCTCGAGGACCTCCTCAACCCACAGGCTGTGATGCTCCTTCGCCCAGTTGAGGTCGACCTGACCGCTGCCCATGGCGCTGAACGCTCCCTGCATGCCGATCGAGCCGATATAGATGTGTGCGATCACAACCATCGACATGACGATCGCGAGGATGCCATGCCATAGCGTCGCAAGCTGTTGCTCCTGGTTCGCCGTCAAGTCGGTTGGCAACGGCATGCCGAGCGGCACGGCCACGATGTTGAGCGCCTCGAACGTCTTTGCAAACAACGGGAGTTCGTGCGGGAAAAGCAGGGCCAGTCCCGAAAGCGACAGCGAGAACCCGGAGAACACCACGAGCCAGAACAGGATCTTCTGTCCGGCATTGAACTTGCGCGCAGGTGGATGGGCATCGGTCAGCAACCCGCCGCCTTGGGCCAGCCACACGGCGTCGTGGCGGCTCGGAACATTATGACGCACCCAGATGAGCAGGGTCAGGATCACGCCGACCATAAACGCAAAGCCCACATAGTTATGCAGGTACTTCATGGTTAACGTGAGGGACGCGAAAGCCTCCTTCCCCATGAGCGGAAGGAGCACGTAGCGGCCATAGATGAGGTTCAGACCGCTCAGCGCGAGGAATATGAACGAAATCGCGAGCAGCCAATGCGTTGCGCGCTCGACGTCAGTGAATCTCTGGATCGTTGTGCCGGCAAGACCGGACGAAATTTTTATGCGCCCTCGGATCAAATAAAAGACGACGAGCAGAGCCACAACACCTGCCAAGCCATAGGCACCCCAGGTCATGTACTCGTTCTTGCGGATCAGTCGCCACGTCTCGCCTGACGAATCGACAAGAATGGCCGCGTTCGGGTCCTGTAGAGCCACTGTGCCGCGTTCGGTCTGCCTGATGCGCCGCCACATCTCACTGTCGTACTGGGGAACGCCTCCGGAGGCCTGTCCGCCAGGCAAAGTTCCTGCATCCTGGCTCACGCCGGCGGGCGGGCGGACGGAGGGCGTGTGCTGTTGCTGGGCCTGTGTTGCCGATGTGGCGAACAACCCGAGGATTGCAAGCATCACGAGTGTGAGCGTCGCGCGCGCGAACCAAGCCATTCAGCTTCTCCCCTGGTCGAATGCGGTGGTGGTCGAATTTGGTCGCATGAGCGAAGAGCCCAGGAGATGACGAGCTTGCAGATCACGAACCGCTGCAGCACGCGCCTCCATCTCTCCGTCCCGCACAACGGCTCCTGAGCGCCGCATCTTAGTCAGAACCCGCTGAAACACTCCCGACGCATCTGGTTCGGCGACCACTGACCGTCGCGGCACGTGGCGCCCGTGACGCTGACGCATTCGGCCGGACAAAATCCGTGCTCATCTCGCACAATCACATGCTGCCGCCCACATCGGACGATGGCCGCGTTGAAACGGAGCAGACCGCCGTCAAGACCGGTTCCAGCCGCACCCGGTCTGGCCCCGGTCTCGAACCCAAGACGGTTGCACTGTGCCGCCGCTTGAGTGCCGCCTGCAACAACGGCCCTTTGGTCAGCCGGCCTGGCCCGAATAGGCCTTGCCCCACCCCCAAGCACCCGAGCCGAACCCTCGGGCTACGACGCGCTTGCGGTAGATGTCAGAGACGACGTCGCCGTCGCCGGCCAGAAGTGCCTTGGTCGAGCACATTTCCGCGCAGAGCGGCAGCTTGCCTTCGGCCAGTCGGTTGCGACCGTATTTCTGGAACGCAACGGTTTCATTCGCCTCCGGTCCACCCGCACAGAAGGTACACTTGTCCATCTTGCCGCGGGTGCCGAAGTTCGAGGCCTGCGGGAACTGCGGTGCGCCGAACGGGCAGGCGTAGAAGCAGTATCCGCACCCGATGCAAAGATCCTTGTTATGAAGGACCACGCCATCATCCGTTTCATAGAAGCAGTCGACGGGGCAGACGGCTTTGCATGGGGCATCGGAGCAGTGCATGCAGGCGACCGAGATCGAGCGCTCGCCGGGTTGACCATCATTGATGGTCACGACGCGCCGACGGTTTACGCCCCAGGGAACCTCATGCTCGTTCTTGCAGGCTGTGACGCACGCGTTGCATTCGATGCAGCGCTCGGCGTCGCACAGGAATTTCATGCGTGCCATGGATCAGGCCCTCCAGATCTTGCAGAGCGTCGTCTTGGTTTCCTGCATCTGCGTGACGCTATCGTAGCCGTAGGTCTGCGCAGTGTTGGTTGCTTCGCCGAGCACGAACGGGTCGGCTCCCGTCGGGTACTTCTCGCGCAGGTCCTTGCCCTGGAAGTGGCCGCCGAAATGGAACGGCATGAACGCCACCCCACGGCCAACCCGCTCGGTCAGCATGGCCATTACCCGAACCTTGCCCTTCTCTGGCCCTTCGACCCAAACGCTCTCGCCATCCTTGATGCCAAGATTGTTGGCGTCGAATGGATTGACCTCGACGAACATTGTTTGCTGGAGTTCGGCGAGCCAGCGGTTCGACCGCGTCTCGTCGCCCCCACCTTCGTATTCGACGAGCCGGCCCGACGTGAGAATGATCGGATATTCGGCCGAGACGTCGCGCTTCTGGATGGTTTCGTAGAGCACCGGCAGGCGGTTGAGCTTGCGGTCGTTCCAGGTCGCGTACTTCTCGACGAGATCGCGCCGCGGCGTATAGAGCGGCTCGCGGTGGAGCGGAACGGCGTCGGGGAAGTTCCAGACGACGCACCGCGCCTTGGCGTTTCCGAACGGGGCACAACCGTGCTTGATCGCAACCCGCTGGATGCCACCCGAGAGGTCGATCTTCCAGTTGGATTTCTCACCCCCCGAGGCCTCGATCGCAGCCCGCTCCGCGTCCGTGAGGTCTTTGTCCCACCCGAGCTTGACGAGCATCGCCATCGTGAATTCGGGATAGCCATCCGTGATTTCTGAGCCGACCGGATAGCTTCCCGTCGCCAGCAGATTGTCACGGGCTGCATCACCGGTTGCCCATTTCTCTGGCGCGGTCACCCCGAAGTTCGCGCGGAAGCAGAGCCCGCCTTCCGCCACCGGCAGCGACGTACTGTAGAGGTTTGCGGTTCCGGGGTGGCCCTTCTTGCCGTTCGGCAGCTCCATATCGGGCGTTCCCCAGCATGGCCAGGGCAGGCCGTAGTAATCACCGTCCGCCGGGCCGCCGTTGGCGCGCAACGTCACCGTGTCAAAGGTGTGCTGATGCGCCATGTGCAGCTTGATCCGCTCGGGCGACTGCCCCGTGTAGCCGATCGTCCACATGCCGCGGTTGAACTCCCGCGTCACGTCCTCGATCACCGGTTCCGTGCCTTCGACCTTGACGTTCTTGAACATGTCCTCGGCGAAGCCGAACTTCTTCGCGAACAGATACATGATCTCGTGGTCGACCTTCGAGTCGAACAGCGGGTTCATGACCTTTTCGCGCCATTGCAGCGACCGGTTCGACGCCGTCACGGAACCGACGGTCTCGAACTGTGTCGTCGCAGGCAGAAGGTAGGCGCCGTCGGTGCGATCGTGCATCACCGCGGTGACCGTCGGGAACGGGTCGATCACGACGAGAAGATCGAGCTTCTCCATCGCCTTCTTCATGTCGGGGCCGCGCGTCTGCGAGTTGGGCGCGTGCCCCCAGAACACCATTGCGCGGACGTTGTCGGGCTGGTCGAGGTTGGCCTTATCCTCGAGCACACCGTCGATCCAACGCGAGACCGGGATCCCCGCGGTCTGCATGATCTTCTGGTCATGGAACCGCGCAAGCAGGCTATCGTAGCTGACGCCCCAAACCTTCGCCCAGTGCTTCCAAGACCCTTCTGCAAGGCCATAGTAGCCCGGCAGGCTCTCGACCGTGACGCCGAAGTCGGTTGCACCCTGCACGTTGTCGTGGCCGCGGAAGATGTTCGTGCCGCCGCCGTCAACGCCCATGTTGCCGAGCGCGAGCTGCAGGATGCAGTAGGCGCGCGTGTTGTTGTTGCCCGTCGTGTGCTGGGTGCCACCCATGCACCAGATCACGGTTCCGGGCTTGTGGGTTGCCAGGGTTCGCGCGACCCGCCGCAATTGAGAACCAGGAACGCCCGTTACGTGCTCGACCTCCTCGGGCGTCCACTTCGCGACCTCGGCACGGACATGTTCCATGCCCCAGACGCGCTGCTGAATGAACTGCTTGTCCTCCCAGCCGTTCTCGAAGATGTGGTAGAGAATGCCCCACACAAGCGCGACGTCAGTGCCCGAGCGGAAGCGTACGTATTCAGATGCGTGCGCTGCGGTCCGCGTGAAACGAGGGTCGCAGACGATCAACGGCGCGTTATTCTGCTCTTTGCACTTCAAGATGTGCTGCAGCGAAACCGGATGTGCTTCGGCGGGGTTGCCGCCAATCAGGAAAATCGCCTTCGACTTCAGGATGTCGTTGTACGAGTTCGTCATCGCACCGTAGCCCCAGGTGTTGGCAACACCTGCGACGGTCGTGGAGTGACAGATCCGCGCCTGATGGTCGACGTTGTTCGTGCCCCAGAATGCCGCGAACTTTCGGAACAGGTAGGCCTGTTCGTTGTTGTGCTTGGCAGACCCGAGCCAATAAACCGAGTCAGGACCCGATTCCTGACGGATCTGCAGCATCTTGTCGCCGACCTCGGTGATCGCTTGTTCCCAGGAAATGCGCTCCCACTTCCCGCCAACGAGCTTCATCGGATATTTGAGGCGGCGTTCACCGTGGGCATGCTCACGAACAGCAGCACCCTTCGCGCAGTGGGCCCCCAGATTGAATGGGCTGTCCCAGCCTGGCTCTTGGCCGACCCACGTGCCGTTGGAGACTTCGGCGATCACCGTGCAGCCGACGGAGCAGTGGGTGCAGATCGTCTTGCGCGTCTCGAGCGCCCCGCTCGCACCGGCACCTGCTGCCTCCGCCTTTTGCACGCGCCCCGCCGTCAGGGTCGAGGCCGCAACCAGTCCACCAGCTGCGAGGCCGGAGTTGCGCAGAAATGTCCTGCGATCAATCGCAGCCGGCGCAGCGCTGGTCACGCCGATGGCGCGGCGGGCGCTGTTTGCCGAACCTGCCGACTTTTTTCTCAGCATGGGAATTCTCCTCGAATAGCGCGCCCGGAGTGTCGGTCTCGATCAGTGGGGCCGATCCTGCGCGTCCGAAAGATGTTCGTTGAGCTTCTGGCGTGAAGCGGTCTGCTCCGAACTTGCTCGATCAAAACTGGCGGGCGAGTTCGTAATAGCGCTTGACGTGCGCGCTTTCGCGGTAATCGCCAGTGGGCGCCGCCTCGGCAGGCTGGCTGCCCGCCAGCGCGTTGGCAGAGGCCGCAACCGCAGCTCCCGTGCCGACGAGGCTTGCGCCCGCGAGCTTCAGGAAATCGCGGCGCGCCGTTACAGTGTCGGTCGTCTTGGCCATCACATGCCTCCTTTGGGTCCACCCGGGACCCACGTTGAGGGAGGCCGGCCTGCGGCACCCCTCTCACCTCACCCGGCGCAAGATCGCGCCGCCTTGCCACCTGCACGTCAGTCGCAACGGGCCATGCCACAGTGCGAATATCTTGTTTGCGAAGTTCCAGGTTCCGACCCGCAGACTGCGGGCCAGCGCCTCAACCTCACGTCATTTCGAATGCACGCCGCTCGACGTCCACGAACGCCGCTCCAAGCCGACCGACTGCACGATAGAAGCGCGCCGCATCCGCTTTCTGCAGATCGCCGAAAAACACCGGTGCCCAGGGCTCCAGATGTGTGGAGAAGAAGCGGGCCTGAGCTTCAGGGGACGCTGGCTCCCCGAGCACTGCGCCATCGACGAGGCCTGCCATAATTTCGCAGATCGTCGCGATGTGGTCCTCAGGCTCGGGCACGCCACTTTGGGCTGCGATGCCCATGCCTGCCATGTCGCCCCTGAGGCGCGCCAACGGCTTTTCGTGGAGGAACCCTGTCAGATAATACGACGCGTAAGGCAGCAACTCGCCACGGACGAGACCGATGAAGAGCGTGTTGAACTCATCCTTGAGTTCGCGTGGCGTGGAGATTACCTCACGCGCGGAGGCTGCGACCGCGTTCACCGCGACACCGACTTCGGTCGATGGGTCGCCACGCAAGCTCTGAAGCACTTCCAGCGAGCGTTGGTCGGGAACATTGGCAAGGAGTGCTGCGAGAATTCGATAGAGTGTGGCGCGTGCGATATCTTCACCAGACAGTTCGCTGGATTTTGAGGGCATGTCGCGATCTTGGGCCACGTTTGGCAATGTACTATCCGGTTCCAGATCTCATCCACCCAACGATCGGCTTCAGCTTCACCGAGGGGCACGTGCGATGGCGGAACACCTCGGGAGTCCGACTCGTCGTCAAGGGCGACTTAGCTCAGCACGATGCCGCGCTCGGTTCGGGCGCGCGCTAGGACTATAGTGCAACGTCAATGTGCATCAGGAGCCGCGCACCTGCGCCGCGGACTCACCTGTAGTGCCATATTGCACAGGATATCAGAGTGTTAGGGCATGGAAGCCGAAGCAGAACGGGGTGGAGCGATAGATTGGCATTCTGGAATGTTTCGCCTAAAGACGCAGCAATCTGCACCATAAATTGCATCAGAACCGATCGCGGCCCCTTGAGCGCCGGGCCGCGATCGGGGCATTGTCGGGGATCGGGCCGCGCGAGCGCCGCTCAGGGCAATGGGTTTCGAGCAGGCAATGACCACTGATCCGTTGATTGATCCTTTCGGACGGCACGTGAGCTATCTGCGCGTGTCTGTGACAGATCGCTGTGACTTCCGCTGCGTCTATTGCATGTCCGAGAATATGACGTTTCTGCCGCGTCAGGACCTGTTGACCCTTGAGGAACTCGACCGTCTGTGTTCGGCGTTCGTGGCCCGTGGCGTGCGCAAACTCCGGATCACAGGTGGGGAGCCGCTCGTTCGCAAAAACATCATCCACCTGTTCCAGAGGCTTGGCCGCCACCTCGATACGGGCGCGCTCGAGGAACTGACGCTGACGACGAACGGCAGCCAGCTCGAGAAATACGCGACAGATCTCTACGCGTGCGGCGTGCGGCGCATCAACGTGTCGGTCGACACGCTTGATCCCGACAAGTTCAAGGCCATCACCCGCTGGGGTGACCTCGGCAAGGTGCTGCGCGGAATCGAGGCTGCGACCGCTGCGGGCCTGAAGATCAAACTGAACGCCGTCGCGCTCAAGGACGTCAACGAGCACGAGATCCCGGATCTGGTCCGGTTCGCCCACGCGCGCGGTTGGGACCTTACGCTTATCGAGACGATGCCGCTCGGTGACATCGACGGGGACCGAACGGACCAGTATCTGCCGCTGAGCCGCGTTCGCGCCGATCTCGCGCAGCGGTTCACGCTAACGGACATCCCATACAAGACCGGCGGGCCTGCACGATACGTCGAGGTGGCCGAGACTGGCGGCAGGCTGGGCTTCATTACGCCGTTGACACACAACTTCTGTGAAAGCTGCAATCGCGTGCGGCTCACCTGTACGGGCACGCTCTACATGTGTCTTGGCCAGGAAGATGCAGCTGACTTGCGGACACCGCTGCGCACGTCGACGACCGAAGCCTCCCTGTTTGCTGCAATCGACGAAGCGATCTCCCGCAAACCAAAGGGCCACGATTTCGTAATCGACCGCCGGCGCAGCGCACCCGCGGTGGCACGCCACATGAGCGTCACCGGCGGGTAGCGCAGTCTCATCGGGACGCTATGAGATCGGTTGTGCGAGACGGGGAAGCTGGCAGATCGTTTGGGCCGGTTCCGTTCCCACGCCGTCACTGGCCCGTGAAGCTGTGAGGCCCGTACAGCCATTCGCGCAACGCAGCGGTGCCATCGTGCCAAAGGCGCTGGTCCGTCGCTGAGCCCCGTGCGACGCAAGAGCATGAAGCGCCGTTGCAACCCGTTTGCTGAGTGGATCGCGTGTCCGACAACCTGCGGTCGATGTTGCTGATGGTGTTCGCGATGGGCGTGTTCGTGCTGAACGATACGCTGACGAAGTCGGTTTCAGCAAACCTGCCAACCGGCCAGATCATCGCCATTCGCGGGGCCATTTCCTGCGCGCTGATGCTGCCGCTTGTCCATATGGCGGTGGGTCTGGGCCGGCTCGCTCCCCACTACTCAAAGCCTCTGCTCGTACGAAACCTCGCTGAGGTGGCAGCGGTCATTCTGTATCTGTCAGCGCTGTTCAGGCTGCCGATTGCGAACGTAACCGCAATCCTTCAACTGCTGCCGCTGACGATGACTGCAGCTGCTGCGATCTTCCTTGCCGAGCGCGTCGGGTGGCGGCGCTGGACGGCGGCTGCAGTCGGGCTGGTCGGTGTATTGTTCATCGTCAGGCCGGGCACGGCCGACTTCTCGTGGTGGTACCTCGCGGCCCTGATTTCGCTCATCTTCATCACCGCACGCGACCTCTCGACGCGCTACATTGCGCCGGAGACCCCAACCGTCCTGATCACGTTTCTGACCGCCGTTTTCGTCACTGGCGCAGGGCTCGCCCTTGGAGCCGCGACCGAGACTTGGTTGATGCCGTCTTGGCTGGATCTTCTAATGCTAACCTCGGCTGCGGTGCTGGTCCTGACCGGCTACTATACGCTGATCGAGGCTTGGCGCGGCGGTGAGGTCTCAGCAACTGCGCCGTTCCGCTATTCGGTGGTGCTTTGGGCGATCCTGTTCGGCTACGTCTTTCTTGGTGAAGTTCCAGATCTTTGGACCTTGGTCGGGAGTGCCATCGTCGTCGCCGCAGGGCTCTACACGCTCTGGCGCGAACAACGCATCAAGGCGGTGCGTGCAACTGGGTCTGCAGCCGGCAAGGCATGATGCGGGGGAAATTTCGCCCATCAACCACCCATCACTCACCCATCACGACGCGGCCGACAAACGGCAGTTCGCGATACCGGTATGCGAGGTCCATCCCGTATCCGACGACGAACACGTCTGGGCAGTCGAACGCCTTGAAATCGGCGCTAATGTCGACGGCGCGACGGCGGGTGGCCTTGTCGAGCAGAACGCATGTCAGAACCTTCGACGCACCGCGCGCCGTCAACAGGTCCTTTGCGTAGGCAAGCGTCCGGCCCGATTCGAGGATGTCATCGACCAGCAGAACCGGGCGGCCCTCGACATCGAGATCGATATCCCGCGTCACCGACACGACGCCCGATGACATCGTGCCGCGCCCGTAGCTCGACAGCGTTAGGAAGTCGACCTCTGGCCGCACACCAACCGCGTGCAGCGCCCGGAGCAGATCGGCTGCGAACACGAAGCTGCCCTTCAGAATGGGAATAACGATCAGCTTGTCGAGATTGGCGTCCCTGATGTCCTCGGCAAGCGCGCGAATGCGCGATTGGATCTCAGCGCCAGCAAACACGACTTCGATTGTCGTCACCGGAGTTTCGGTCATCGGGCACGCTCCGAGGTCAGGGTTCAGGTCCCAGCCGCCCGAGACGGGGCGCTTGGTGCACCCTGCTCAGCGCGCCGAAACGATAATGCGCAGCCGCAGCGCTCTGTCCGATGCCGCAACCACGACTGCAACAGTCACGACTGCCACATTCTGCACCGAATGATTGCGCAGAGGCGTTGCAACGGGTCATGCCAATTGAGGATACACGCACTGCTTTGTCGATAGCGGGGCAATGCGTGGGGCATCCGCCAAGGGTAGGGCCGGCGAGCGGGCGGCCTTAACGGCATTGTCTCGTGCCTGATGTGGTGGCTTGACCCGCGCGAACTGGGTTCGCGCCAAGCCGCACAGTCGTGCAGATGGGTGTGGATCATGCGGATCGCTCACCGCAGGTGACCGATGGGCACGCGACCGATGGGGACAGCGACACGATGATCCGGTTCGACAACGTCTCCCTCCGATATGGGAACGGCGCCGACATCCTGAGGGACGTGTCGTTCGAGCTTCGCCCTGGCTCCTTTCATTTTCTGACCGGTCCGTCGGGCGCAGGCAAGACGTCGCTCTTGCGTTTGATGTTCCTGTCGATTCCCCCGAGCGCTGGCCGCATCGAACTGTTCGACGATACGGTAACGCGGATGACCCCAAGCCGTAGGGCGCAACTGCGGCGCCGGATCGGTATCGTCTTCCAGGACTTCCGGCTGCTCGACCACATGACGACTTGGGAGAACGTCGCGCTCCCGTTGCGTGTCACGGGGCGACGCGAAAGCGACTATCGGGAGGATGTCACGGACCTGTTGCAGTGGGTTGGTCTCGGTGACCGCATGAACCAATATCCGTCCGTATTATCGGGTGGTGAGAAGCAGCGTGCAGCGATCGCAAGAGCGGTGATCGGCAAACCGGAATTGTTGCTCGCTGACGAGCCGACCGGCAACGTCGACCCGCAGATGGCGCGCCGCTTGCTGAGGCTTTTCGTCGAGTTGAATAGGCTTGGCACGTCTGTCGTCATCGCCACGCACGACCATCAGCTGATCCGCCAGTACAAGGCGCAACGCTTGGAGCTGTTCAACGGCCATGTCCGCATCGTTTGACCGGGGCGGTCGCGGTCTTCCGCCGCCCAACCGACAGCTTCGCGAGTTTGCCGATCCGCAGTTTCCTGCTGCACCAGGCGCCTCCGAGCGACCTGTGACGCAGCGGGCGGATCGCATTCTGGCGATGGAAGACCGCACCGGGCCGCCGCGCACCCGTGAGCCCGCTGACCGGTCCGGTTCTGGTGACGATGGTCGCGGCGATCCAGGGTTCGATGACCCCGATTCATCGCCAACATCCACTTTGCGCGCCGAGGGCATGGGTGGAGACGATGAGCCACGCCATGGTTCGACGTCGATCGTGCCGACGGCGTCCGTCACCAGTGGATCGCTGACCCTGGTGGTCGTCATCATGTGCTTCTTTGCATGCCTGACGGCCGGAGCCGTTTATCTGATCAACCAGTCGGCGAATGCGTGGCAGCGCGACATTGCCAGCGAAGTGACCGTCCAGGTCGAGCCCCGCGCCGGCGTTGATATGCCAGCGCGCGTTGCCGACATCGTCACATTCCTTAACGCTCAGCAGGGCCTCGTGCGCGCGACGGAAATCGACATTGCAACCACGCGTGAGTTGCTCGAGCCTTGGCTTGGCAGTTCGAGCGTTCTCGAGAGCTTGCCACTGCCACGTCTGATCGCGGTCGTGGTTGATCGCTCTGCGCCTGCCGATCTCGAAACGTTGCGCGCACGCCTGACCGAGCGATTCCCGGGTGCAGCGCTTGATGATCACCGCCAGTGGCAGCGCCAGATCCAACTTGCGACGCGCTCGGTTGCGCTTGGTGGAATCACGATCTTGCTGCTCGTCGCGCTTGCGACGGTCGCAATCATCGTCTCTGCAACGCGCAGTGCGATGGCTGCAAACCGGGAGATCGTCGAGGTCTTGCATCTGGTTGGGGCTGACGATCGGTTCATCGCGAAAGAGTTCGAGCGCCACTTCCTCGGGCTCGGCATCAAGTCCGGTTTGATCGGGGCCGGCCTGGCGGCCTTTGTGTTCCTCGCGATGCCGACCGTCATGGATCTGCTTGGTGGAACCGGTATTGCGCTGACGGAAATGCGCCGGATGGTCGGAAGCGGTGGTCTCGACATGGTCGGCTTTGCGATGCTGATGCTCGTCGTCTTTATCTGTGCAGCACTCTGCATGATGACGTCACGCTATTTGGTCTATCGCATTCTTAACGCCAGGGACTGACGCTGGACTGCGACAAGCGTTGTAAGCGCCCGAGCGATCAGGTGGTGTCGCCCGTTAAGGGGCCACATACCATACGCCCTGTCGCGGGGCTGCCGTTTGCAAGTGGCAGTGCCATCATATGGGCCTGCCGCAGGCCCGATCTGAGCGTATGATGCGCTCGTGCGTTCGCTGGCGGTTCGGAGCAGCAGCACACCGTGCGGACGCCCCGTGTCGCAAATTGCCGTCGATGCGCGGCTTGCAGGTGATCAGCATGGACCTGATCCATGCGCTCATGCGGGCCCTTGCGCTGGCGGACCTGCTGTGCGACCCGCAAGGGCGTGGCATCGGGGGATGGGAGTGACGATGAGGTTACTGCGGTCGCTAACCCGCTGGGTGACCGGAGCCGTCATGCTTGCGGGTGCGCTGGGGCTGACCGCGTTCCTGCTGTTCGCGGCCTACGTGACGCGCCCGCTTGACCCGGAAACCGTGGTGGCCGACGCGATCGTCGTGCTGACCGGCGGTGGTGGACGGATCCAGACAGGGGCCACGCTGCTCGCCGAGGGGCGCGGTCAGCGGCTTCTCATTTCCGGCGTCAATCGACAGACAACGTCTGGAGACATCGTTCGGCTGACGGGGCTTCCGGCGGCGAAGTTCGCGTGCTGCGTCGACCTCGGGTATTCCGCACGCAACACCGTCGGAAACGCTGAAGAGACAGCCCAGTGGGCAAGAGCGAGCGGCTACCGCAGTCTCATCGTTGTGACGGCAGCCTACCACATGCCGCGCAGCATGGCGGAGCTTTACAGGCGCATGCCCGACATCGAGCTCTATCCCTATCCGATCACGCCGCTGCAATTCAGCGACACCGTCTGGTGGCTTGATCCGGTGAAGTTCCGTGCGCTCGGATCTGAATTCGTGAAGCTCGTGCCAGCAGCGGGCCGGTTGATCGTGTCGCGCCTGTTTGGCGCACAATCCGAGGCGCCGGAGCGGTCACCCGAACCTGGCGATGGGTCGATCACTGTGGGCCGATCGTGATGACATGGCTTCGGACGCGCGCGTTCACGGTCGCATTCTACGTGACGACTGCTGCCTTCCTCGTTCTTGGCAGTCCCTTGTTGTTCGCGCCACGCACCTGGGCCATGGCGGGATTGCGGCTGCATGCGCACACATGCCTGTGGTTGTTGCGGATCATCGCAGGCACACGATTCGAGCTTCGCGGTCGCGAGCACCTTCCGCAGGGCCCGGCCCTGATTGTGAGCAAGCACCAATCGGTTTGGGAAACGTTCGCGATGATCACGGTGCTGCGTGATCCGGCAATCGTCTTGAAAGCCGAATTGACGCGCATCCCGCTCTATGGGTCGTTCTGCAAAAAGTTCGCGCATATTCTGGTCGAGCGCAACAAGCGGGCGCAGGCTCTGAAGGCCATGACCGAAGCGGCGCGTCTCAGGCTTGCTGACCGGCGCGACATTCTGATCTTTGCCGAAGGGACACGCGTGCCGCCGGATGCGCCGCCCGCTTACAAGCCCGGATTTCTCTCGCTGTACGAGACCTTGGCTGTGCCGCTGGTGCCGGTCGCGCTCAATTCGGGAGTGTTCTGGCCACCCCGGGGGTCGCTTGAACGGACGGGCACAATCATTGTCGAGATCGGGCCGCCGGTCGAACCAGGGCTTTCGCGCGTCGAGGTAAAGCGGAACGCGGTCGACTGGATCGAGACGCGCACCGCGGCATTGGTTGCCGAGGCTCGTGGCGCGTTAGGTCAAGCTGAACCTCCGCGGGTAAGTGCACCGGGAGACGGGGCCCCCATCGAGAGCGCAAAGAACGTTTGAAGAACATTTTGTTGACGCGACGTCTCGGAGCGCTTAGCTTGAGAACGCGGTTGGGTGGGCTGCATGCTGCTGGCGCGAGGCCCCGTCGCGCCGCTCGCAAGTCTCGGGTGAAGAGGTCAAGCGTGAGTTATCTTGAGCACCCGTTTGCGATGACGCCGCTTGCCGAGCAAATATGGCGTGACAAATATCGGTTCGCGGGCGGCTTACACGCGGGCGCCAAGCCGGACGAGACGCTTGACGACACGTGGCGCAGGGTCGCTGACGCTGGCGCAGCGGTCGAGCCGGTTGCTGTGCGCACGCAGTGGGCCGACCGCTACTTCGAAGTGATGTCGGCCCTGCGTTTCATTCCCGGCGGTCGGATCATTGCTGGTGCTGGCACGAACCGGCGCGTGACACTGTTCAACTGCTTCGTGCTCGGGACCATCCCTGATACGCTCCCTGGCATCTTCGACGCGGTGCGCGATGCTGCGCTGACGATGCAGCAGGGCGGAGGCATCGGGCACGACTTCTCGACGCTGCGTCCGCGCGGGGCTGGCCTCGCAGCGACGGGTGCGGCCGCATCGGGTCCCGTCAGCTTCATGGACGTTTGGGACGCGATGTGTCGCACGATCATGTCCGCCGGGGCCAGGCGCGGCGCGATGATGGCGACGCTGCGCTGCGACCATCCTGACATCTTCGAGTTCATTGCCGCGAAGCGGTCGTCCGGGCGCCTCACGAACTTTAATCTGTCCGTACTCGTGACGGATGCGTTCATGGCCGCAGTGGAGGCAGATGCCGAGTGGCCGCTGGTATTCGACGGCGTGACTTATCGGGTCGTCCGGGCGCGGGAGGTGTGGTCCGCCATGATGCGGGCAACCTATGACGCCGCCGAGCCGGGGGTCGTCTTCATTGACCGTGTCAATACAACCAACAATCTTGCCTACTGCGAAACGATCACAGCCACCAATCCGTGCGGTGAGCAACCCTTGCCCGCTTACGGTGCATGCCTGCTCGGATCGGTCAATCTTGCGGCGCTGGTCGAGGATCCGTTCGGACCCAGGGCACGGATCGAGAATGGCCGCCTGAGCGAAACGGTCGCCACAGCGGTCAGGCTTCTCGATTCGGCCATCGAGGTATCGAATTATCCGCTTCCTGAGCAGCGGCGGGAAGCCATGTCCAAGAGGCGCATGGGCCTTGGTGTGACTGGGCTTGCGAACGCGCTTGCAATGTGTGGTGCCGGATACGGCGGCAGCCAGTCTGCAATACTCGCGGATGGCTGGCTTCGGGCACTCAAGGTTGCAGCCTATCGGGCCAGTGCAGCGCTGGCGGCGGAGAAGGGGGCGTTTCCGCTGTTTGATGCCAAGGCCATGCTTGCGCGCCCGAACCTCGTCGATCTGCCAGCGGATCTGCGCGCAAAGATCGCCGCCACCGGACTACGGAATGGTTGCCTGACGACCATTGCGCCGACGGGGACCATCTCGCTGCTGGCCGGCAATCTGTCGAGCGGTATAGAACCGACGTTTGCGCGACGGGTGCGCAGACGAATCCTGCAATCCGATGGGACGCTGCAAGAGGTCGAGGTCGAGGATTTTGCTGCCGCCGTCTACCGCCGAATGTTCGGCTCAGAGATCCCGTCTGCCCTGCTGCCGGAGGCGATGGAACTGGCCCCAGACGTGCACGTGCGGATGCAGGCCATTGCACAGAAGCATATCGATAGCGCGATCTCGAAGACGATCAATTGCCCTGAAGATATGCCGTTCGAGGCCTTCGAGACTGTCTACCGGAAGGCCTACGCGAGCGGCCTCAAGGGTTGCACGACGTACCGGCCAACCTCCCTGCGCGGGGCGGTCCTCGAGGCGGTGCCTGCGAGAGGCTCCAGCGCACCATTAGCGGCGCATCAGCCGGCATCAGCAGCGGCACGACCAGCGTCGACAGGCAATGAGCCGTTTGTGCTGGCTGCGTCGCGCATGCGCGACGACGGCGGTCAAGTCGTATACGTTGGCCAGACGAACGCGAGTGCAGCGCCGATCAACTCTGATCGCGGCTCTTCGGGGCGCGAGGCACGAACGGGGACCAGCTCAGAGGGCCAATCGCCCAACGTGCGCCACCGCGATGTCCAACTCATGCTTCGCGTGCCGTGCGATCCCGCCCGGGTCGGGTCAGTGGGTGGCGCCCTCGAGGGGACTCGCGGTGCATCGAGCGGCTGGGTTGTTCCGGAGACTTGGACCGCACCGGGCCACCAAGCGGTCGCACAGCAGGGTCTGGCCGAGGCAGCCCTAGCGATCGAGGTCGATTTCTCAGCTCGGCTTGGCACGGCTCGCGACGGGCGCGAGAGAGAAAGAATGCCGCTCCGCGATGTCACGCTGTCGCTTGCGACCGGTGTTGCGCACCACGACGCTTGGTTGCGCAGTCTTGGTTCGTTGATCGCGGCCACGATCCATGACGTCTCGCACGTCGCGCAGGCGGCACGCCGTCTCGCGCAGGCGCCCCAGGCGATTGAGCCCGGACAAGACCCTAGGGTCGGCTGCATTCTTGCAGCGGTCGGCCAGGGATTGGCCGACCTTTCGGCTGCACTCGTGCCGCTGGTTTCAGCACGCGCGACAGCGGCGGTGCCGGCGTCTCGGGCAGCGGCAGGGCCGGTGGCGTGCGCCGAGCAAGGCGCAGGCAAAGAACCGGGGCCGGCGGCGCTCGGGCATCGCTCTCGCGACCATCATTCTGGCGACCATCATTCTGGCGATGATGTCTGCCCGACGTGCGGAGGCGCCGGGCGGATCAAGCTGGACGGATGCTGGGTCTGCCCGTCGTGCGGTGCCTCAGCGTGTGCGTGACGGGGCACTTGGCCAGGGGGCACGCCGACGGCCGGGCGTCCTCGCGGGCCTAAAAGTATCGTGCGGAGGCAGGCCGAATAATCCGTGCGAGGTCGAGCTCACCCCGAGATGCGTCCGGCAAGTGTTGCGCTGCAGTTAACAAACTCTGATGTGGAAAAGCCAAAATTCGGCTGGAAAGACACTGGAACCTAACGATCATCTCATAGTGTCATGGCCGGGCAAGTGCTCAAGTCTTCAGCGTTGTGAGTGGTGTACGGGTGGTTTGGATGCGTGCAGATCAGCTTTCGGACGTGCTGAGCGACCTTCTCGGCCGCCACGACGTTGGGGGGCGAGAGCTCGACAACCAGAGATTTCAATTCTGGGTCGGTGCTTCCGGCGTGTCGTACGTGCACAGCGTGTATGATCTGCAGGCCTGCCCAGAGCTTCCGGAAGCGTGCTACATCTTGGTCGCGCGCACTGCAAGCGGCAGTGCCATGCCGCTTCACGTCGGCCAAACCTGTGCTCAGGCGCCAAGCCTCAATCTCGCTCAGGTCCGCCAACGCGCCGCCAAGCTCGGGGCAAATGAGGTTCACGTGCACCTGCTGGCGCAGAGCTACAAGGAACGCTGCCTCGTTGCGTTCGATCTCTCAGCCAATGCGCCGACGGCGCTCGCCGCCGAGACAGGGCAGACACGCCTGCACTGACCAGATGGCGCACAGGTCCGCGCTGCAAGGCCGCTTGCGCCTGATCGAGTGTTGCGTCACTTGCGCTTGCTCCCCACCCTCTGCAGTCTCGCCTGCCAAGCGTTAGTGACAAAAGCAACACGAGACTCATGAAGTTGCGAGTGTGCCCTGTGTCTCCGACACTTGGTCAATCGGATGCTGCAAACGGAACCAAGTGTCGGACACGGAACAACTAGTCCCCGCTTTCCGTACTCCGTTTCCGCGTCTGACGAGGGTGACCGACGAACGACAGAACGCGGGTGCGAGCGGCGGGCGTAGCGATATGGCTCGCAGGCCAGGTCCTCAATCACAGGACTTTCCAGGCCACGTGCAGGATCGCGTCGTGATCGCACAACGTGCTGCCTTCGGCGGCCGGTGTCGAACGAGTTTCGCCACCTTGAGCGGTGTCCGAGGCGCAGATCGTCGCCGTGATGTGGCGCTGACCCGCTTGCTCAACTGCCGCGCCGCCGCGTCACGCGGTCGACACCGCGAAGCAGAAGGCCTGTTGCAAGGCCCCAGAACGCGGCGCCGATCCCGAGAACGGCCATCCCGGACGCGGTCACTGCAAACGCCACTGTCGCAGCAAAGCGCGTTTCGGGCTCCCGGAATGCGGCTTCGGCTGCGCCCATCAAAGGACCGATCAGCGCGAGACCCGCGACGACAGCGATGATCGCCCTGGGCATGGCGAGGATCACAGGCACGACGATCGTGCTTGCAAGCCCGAGACCCACCCAGATCGCCGCATACCAAAGCCCGACCCGCCATCGCCGCTGCGGGTCTTGGTGCACGTCTGGACCAAGGCAAATCGCAGCTGTAATCGCGGCCATGTTGAAGGGATGGGCGCCGAAAAACCCGATCGCAGCTGAGCCGAGGCCCGTCACGGTGAGGGCTGACGAGACGGGTGGTTCATAGCCGTTGGCACGCAGGACCGCAAAACCGGGCAGGTTTTGTGACGCCATCGTGACGAGATAGAGCGGGACGGCAAGGCCGATGACGATTGCCGGGTCGAACACCGGTGTTACGAGTACGATGGGCAGGGCATCGAACGCGAGGCGGGACGTGTCGAACGCGGTCGGCGCCAGGTGCGCGCCGAGGGCGAGACCGGTCAGGAGCGCCGCAATCGCAGCATAAAGCGGGCTCCAGGTCCTCACGACCACGAACACGGCGGCAAGCGGCAGGACGATCGCCCAGTCGTCAACGGCAAAGCGGGCAACATCCATCGTGAATGGCAGGAGGACACCAGCGAGCATGGCGGCTGCGATCGGCGCAGGGATTGCAGCAATCATGCGACCGAGCGGCGCGATCAGGCCAGTCGCTGCGATCATCAGCCCTGCTGCAATGAAGGCGCCGGCGGCCTCAGGAAGTGCGATGCCCTGCGTGGCAGCGATCAGCGCTGCTCCGGGCGTCGACCATGCGAGGACGATCGGCATTCGGTGCCTGAGGCTCAGCCAGCCCGAGGCGAGACCTTTTGCGATGCTGACGGCTGCGACCCAGGAGGCTGCCTCGGCCGGCGTTGCGCCGACCGCCTGCGCGGCGGCGAGCACGAGCGCGATCGTCGAGCCAAAGCCGACGAGCGAGGCAACGAGAGCTGCTGAAAACATGGACATGGAAGGGCGCCAAACCGCAAGAGGAGCGGCTCGTACCACAGCGCCGCCTCCGCCGGTAGCGGGGGATGCTGCAGCACGCGCCGATCGGCACGGTTGACCTCGGCCCGCAGCCGTGGCCATGTCCGCTCAGTTTCCAGTGGTCGTCAGAGGCCCACCATGACGGACTTGATCGCACCGCGCCGCGCTTCCATTCCGGTCGATATCGGCGGCGTGATCGTCGGCGGAACGTCCCCCGTCGTCGTGCAATCCATGACCAATACCGATACGGCCGACATCGGTGCCACCGTCAATCAGGTGGCGGCGTTGGCGCGGGCTGGATCCGAACTCGTAAGGATCACGGTCGATCGCGATGAGGCGGCGAAGGCAGTTCCGAAAATCCGGGAGCAACTCGACCGCTTCGGCGTCCAGGTGCCGTTGGTCGGAGATTTCCACTACATCGGCCACAAGCTGCTTGCGGACAATCCGGCCTGTGCCGAGGCGCTGGCGAAGTACCGGATCAACCCCGGCAATGTCGGATTCAAGAATAAGAAGGACAGCCAGTTCGGCGCGATCATCGAGAAGGCTATCGCCTACGGCAAGCCGGTGCGGATCGGCGTCAACTGGGGCTCACTCGACCAGGAGCTTCTGACCCATCTGATGGACGAGAACGCGCGCTCCGAGAACCCAAGGGACGCGCGCGCTGTTATGCACGAGGCGATCGTTCAGTCGGCGCTGATGTCGGCTGAGCGCGCTGTTGAGATGGGTCTCGAAACGAATCGTATCGTCATCTCGGCGAAGGTCAGCCAAGTCCAGGACCTCGTCACGGTCTACACGATGCTCGCCAAGCGCTGCGATTATGCTTTGCATCTCGGCCTCACCGAGGCTGGCATGGGCTCGAAGGGGCTCGTCGCGTCGTCCGCCGCGATGGGGATCCTGCTGCAGAACGGGATTGGCGACACGATCCGCTTTTCGCTGACGCCGGAGCCCGGCGGCGATCGGACGCTCGAAGTGCAGGCCGCACAAGAACTGCTACAGACGATGGGGCTGCGCGCATTCGTGCCGATCGTCGCAGCGTGCCCTGGGTGCGGCCGGACGACGTCGACCGTCTTCCAGGAACTCGCCCGGGACGTGCAAACGATGATCCGCGAGCGCATGCCGGCTTGGCGGGCTCAATATCCGGGCGTCGAAGGCCTCAACCTGGCCGTTATGGGCTGTATCGTGAATGGCCCTGGGGAATCGAAGCACGCCGACATCGGTATCTCGTTGCCGGGGACGGGCGAGCAGCCGGCTGCGCCTGTGTTCATCGACGGCAAGAAGGCGATGACGCTGCGGGGCCCGACGATCGCCGAGGACTTCAAGCAGATCGTCGAGGATTATATTGAACGTCGCTTTGGCGCGCGCGATTCCGCTGCCTGAGGCGCGTGTTTGGGAACTGCGCGGCCCTGCGATTAATGTTTCGCCCGTCGAGTGCCGTGCGCTGAGGGCGAGAACGGATCTGTGCGAACCATGGCGGAAAACTGTCGAGAATGACAGATCGCTGCCGCCGACAGCGGCGATGCCTTGGTCAAGCTGCGCCCGTTGCAACCACCTCGAATGCGCGCGCGACCCGAAGCAGGCGCCCTTCGCCGCGGCGCGGCCCGACAAGCGTGACCCCGAGCGGCAAGCCGTCGATGTCCAGCAGCGGCAGCGACACCGTCGGAACGCCGAGATAGGTCCACATCCCATTGAAGATCGGGTCACCCGTCCAACCAAGGCCCTCCGGTGCAGGCCCGGTTGCCGAGAGGCAGACAAGCGCATCGTACGTCGCAAGCAGATTGGTGATGATCGCGTGCAGCGGCTCGCGGGCGGCCAGCGCTGCAAGATAGGCCTCCGCCGTCACTTTTGCTCCGTCGGCAAGGTTTGCTCGGAGCGTCTCTGTCAGCCGCGTCGGATCACGATCCAGCAGGGGACGGAAATGATGAATGTTTTCTGCGTACTGGACTGCGACGTGATGGTCGAGGATGGTGTCGAAGGCGGCCGGCAGCGTTGCATTTTCGATAATGCCGCTCAGTCCAGCGACGAATTCTGAGACGGCCTCGCGAGCCTTGGCGTCGGCCCTGTCCCAGGCTGGCGTGCGCAGGAACCCAAGCCTGAGCTTGCCCGCGAACGGCCGTTTGCCGACATCAGCGATTGCCGAGGGCGCGCGCGGGTAGCTCACGTCGTCGGCGGGGTCGTAGCTGTCGAGGGCGTCGGTCAGCAGGGCGAGGTCGTCGACCGATCGAGCATAGACCCCGACGGTGTCGAGCGTATGCGACTGAAGTGTCACGCCACGCCGCGGAATGAGCCCGAGCGTAGGTTTCAGACCGTAGATGCCGCAAAACGACGCTGGCCTGATCACCGACCCGACCGTCTGTGTGCCGAGCGCAAGCGGTACCATCCCTGCGGCGACGGCAGCAGCTGAACCGGACGATGAGCCACCAGGTGTCCGCTTCGGGTCTTGCGGGTGGCGCGTCTTGCCGGGGGAGCGCGTTGCAAGCTCGGTCGTCACTGTCTTGCCCATGATGATTGCGCCGCACGCCCTGAGACGTGCGACGCAGACGGCATCTTGCTCCGGCTGATGCCCTTCGAACATCGCACACCCGTTTTCGGTCGGCATGTCTGCCGTGTCGATGATGTCTTTGATGCCAACGGGCAATCCGTGCAGCGGCCCGATTGGCCCGCCATTGCGCATGGCGCGATCGCAAGCTTCAGCCTGAGCGCGCGCATATTCGGGGTTGAGATAAGACCACGCCTCGACCTGCGGATCACGCTCGGCGATCCGGCCAAGACATGCCTCGACAAGCTCACGAGCCGTCAGCGTGCCGGCCGCAAGGCGGTTTGCGGCCTCGGTTGCTGTGAGATCGGCGAGCGCTGTCATGGTGGTCTCCTGGTTTGCGGGGGGCGGACGGGTGCGTGCCGATTGATCAGCGGTCGCGGGTCACAATGAAGTCAGCGGCAGCCGCCAGCATCGCCGCCTT
>JBHJOC010000005.1:0-49580 GCA_050330095.1 Hyphomicrobiaceae bacterium | reverse complement strand
GGGTGCCGGGCGGTGCCCTGGCATCTGCACTCCGTCAGCGCCCACGTCGTGGGCTGCCGCCGGGGTCAGCTGGCCCCCTTCTTGGAAGCGCTGCGATTGGACGCCCCGCCACTTGCGGGACGTTCCCTGGCGCGCCCCAAAGTGGCGTTCGCGCCGAGGGCACTTCGGGCGATCAGCGCTCGTCGATTTGCCTGAGAAGAACTGGGAAATAGCGGTCACCATCACCTGATGCGATCGCCGCCTCCAGCAACCTCTGAGCTCCCCGCGCCTGACGCAAATCGAGGCCGAGGCTTTCGGCGAGTTCGACAGCATAGGTCAGGTCCTTGAGGGCATAGCGTGCTGAGAAGGCTTTGAGCGGAAACTCGCCGGGCCACAGCGCTTTGCGGCCGTGGTTGCGCAGCGCGAAGCTGTCAGCAGAGCCAGCCTCCATGGCACGCGCCAGCACCCCGTCCTCGAGGCCCGCCGCCCGTGCCGTTGCAAGCGCTTCTGCCAGCGCTGCAACGGTCTGGATCAGCACCATGTTGTTCATCTGCTTGACGATCTGGCCGGAGCCGACCGGACCGCACGGCTCGATCACCTCGGCAAAGCAGCCGAGCAGCGGACGCACGCGATCGAGGACGTCGGCGGGGCCGCCAAACAGCACGACGAGCGTGCCAGCTTCGGCCGCCGCTCTCGTTCGCGTAATTGGCGCATCGCAGAACCTGACGCCACTGTCAGCGAATGCGGTCTCCAGGCGGCGCGTCAGCGGAACGGGCGATGTGCCGTGGTCGAGCACGATTGTGCCGGCGCGCAGACCCGCGTCACGCAGCGGTGGCACGCCGTTGCGGTTGCCGTCGAAGCAGAGGTGCTCGAGTTCAGCACCGCCCGGCAGACAGAGATGCACGACATCGGCTGCGGTCGCGAGCTGCGACAGTGAGGCTGCCGCCTCGACGCCGTCGTGCGCGAGCCTCGCAACGGCCCCGGGGTCACGATCCCAAGCAATGACGCGGGAGATGCCAGCATCCCCGCGTTTGGTCGCGAGGTGATGGCACATTGGCCGTCCCATTACGCCGAGCCCGATGAAGCCTACCGTCATCGACATTCTGCATGCCCTCCGTTGGATTGCAGAAACCGCGCCCCGCTGTCCGACGGCCGCGCCTAACCCTGCGGTGCTTGTCGCGGACGCGTTGGACAATGCAAAGTAAGGACTTCGCAGCATTCCTGCCCAATTCGTCGACGTGCAGTGATCGCCGCGTTCCGTTAGTGTGACCCTGCGCGCGTGTGGGTGTAGGCGTTCGATCTCGTTTCCAGCCCCGGGTGTGATAGCGTGACGAAAACTTCGGTAGATTGGAATAGCGAATGAAGCTGAATGGCTCGCGAGAACTGCCCGGGGAACGCCACGAGGTCTGGGCCAAGCTCAACGATCCCGACGTGCTCGCCCGCTGCATTCCGGGCTGCCAGAGCCTCGAACAGCTCTCGCCGACGGACCTGAAGGCGACCGTCGCGCTCAAGATCGGGCCGATGAGCGTGCGCTTTTCGGGCGATGTCGAGTTGAAGGACCTCGACCCACCGAACAGTTATCGCATCGAAGGCAGCGGCTCTGGCGGCGTTGCGGGCCGCGCCTCAGGCGGGGCCAACGTCCGACTCGAAGACCACCCGGTGGGAACGCTGCTGACCTACGATGTCGATGCGAACGTGAGTGGCAAGATCGCTCAACTCGGTCAGCGCTTGATCGATGCGACGGCGGCGCAACTTTCGGATAAATTCTTCGACGCGTTCGCCGCCGAATTCGACACCAAGACCGAGGATGGGGCGGCGAGTGTCGGCACAGACGCCGCACGCGATTCGCGTCCTGCAGGCAAGGACCAAGGTAGCGCAGAGCGCGCGCCGTCACGGCAAGCAGCGCCAACGACGGCGGCTGCGCCTGCGAGCGGGAGATGGTTTTACTACGGTGTTGGCATCGCCGCCGCGATCGCCGTTGCCCTTATGCTAATGCAATCAAGCTGACACACACTGTATGCACGCTGGTATCGGTCGGCTCCGCCGACCCTTTCGCGGCCAAAAGAATACCGACGACAACGATCAGGAGGAACCCGTGCCTGAAGTAACAATCGAAGTGAACGGCAAGCGCGTGCGCAAGTCCGTCGAAGCCAACACGCTGCTCGTCGATTTTCTGCGCAACGAACTGGCCCTGACGGGCACGCACGTTGGATGCGACACGAGCCAGTGCGGCGCCTGCGTCGTCCACGTCGACGGCCGCTCAGCGAAAGCCTGCACACTCTTTGCCATGCAGGTCGACGGCTCGAAGGTAACAACCATCGAGGGTCTCGCCCAGGGCGGTGAGCTACATCCCGTGCAAGCCGCGTTCCGCGAGGCTCACGGCCTCCAGTGCGGGTTCTGCACGCCCGGCATGGTGATGTCTGCGGTCGATCTGCTGAACACGAATCCCAACCCGACGGAGGAGGAAATCCGCTTCTGGCTCAAGGGCAACATCTGCCGCTGCACGGGCTATCACAACATCGTCAAAGCGATCCAAATCGCGGCGAACCAAATGTCACAGAAGGCTGCCGCAGAGTAGCCCGCCGAGACAGACTTGATCACGCAATATCAAGCCGCTTGGGAATGAAACGTCGACCTCTCGCGAGATGGAGGATACATGTCCGACACCGGCATTGGCGCTGCAGTGAAGCGCCGCGAAGACATTCGGTTCCTGAAAGGGATCGGCAAATACACCGACGACCTGAACCAGCCGAACCAGACGTATTGCTATTTCATTCGCTCGCCGCTCGCCCACGCAACACTCAATTCGATCGACACATCGGCCGCCGAGGCTGCTGAAGGCGTTGTCGGCGTCTTCACGGGTGCCCATTTCGAGACCGTTGGCGGTCTGCCGTGCGGGTGGCTCGTCACGGACAAGCATGGCCAGCCCATGAAAGAGCCCAAGCACCCGATCCTCGCGAGCGGCAAGGTGCGCCACGTGGGTGACCCGGTCGTTGCCGTCGTCGCTGAGAGCCTGCAGGCGGCAAAGGACGCGGCCGAACTTGTCGTTATCGACTACGGCGAACTGCCGCCGGTGATCGACATGCGCCGCGCCGCGCAGGCGGGCGTCTCAGTCCATGAGGAAGCCTCCGACAACCTGTGCTTCGAGTGGGAACTCGGTGACAAGGCAGCCGTCGATGCGGCATTCGCGACGGCGCACCACGTCACCACACTCGACCTCGTCAATAATCGTCTGGTGCCGAACGCCATGGAACCGCGCGCGGCGATCGGCATCTTCGATCCGGCGACCGACGACCACACGCTGATTACAACGAGCCAGAACCCGCACGTGATCCGGCTGCTCATGGGCGCATTCGTGCTCGGCATTCCAGAGCACAAGCTCCGGGTGTGGGCACCTGACGTCGGCGGCGGCTTTGGCTCCAAGATCTACCACTATGCGGAAGAGGCCTTCGTGACGTGGGCCGCCAAGCAGGTCGGCCGACCGATCAAGTGGGTCGCAGAGCGCTCTGAAAGCTTCGTGACAGACGCGCACGGCCGTGACCATATCAGCCACGTCGAAATGGCGTTCGATGCCAACGGCAAGGCGACCGCGCTCAGGGTCGACACTTTGGCCAACATGGGCGCCTATCTCTCCACCTTCGCACCGTGCATTCCGACATGGCTGCATGGCACGCTGCTCGCCGGCCAATACACGACACCTGCGATCCACTGCAACGTGAAGGCAATCTTCACGAATACCGTGCCGGTCGATGCCTACCGTGGCGCAGGCAGACCCGAAGCGACGTTCCTGCTTGAGCGGATCATGTCGAAAGCCGCTGCCGAAATGGGCATGGACCAAGTCGAGATCCGGCGCCGGAACTTCATCCAGCCTGACCAGTTCCCGTATCAAACGCCGGTTGCGGTCGTGTACGACACCGGCGACTACGACGCCTCGATGTCGAAAGCCATGGAACTCGCAGACTATGCGAATTTTCCAAGCCGCCGGGCCGCCTCCGAAGCGCGAGGCATGCTGCGTGGCCTCGGCATTGCGAGCTACATCGAGGCCTGTGGCATCGCGCCGTCGAGCCTGGTTGGCTCGCTCGGGGCGCGCGCCGGCCTCTATGAAGCAGCAACCGTGCGCGTCAACCCGACGGGCTCGGTCTCGGTCTTCACTGGCTCCCACAGCCACGGCCAAGGCCATGACACGACCTTTGCCCAAGTCGTCGCCGACAAGCTCGGCATCCCGATCGAAAGCGTCGATATCGTACATGGCGACACGGCGCGCGTGCCGTTCGGCATGGGCACCTACGGGTCGCGCTCGCTTGCCGTGGGTGGCACAGCGATCGTCAATGCGCTCAACAAGGTGATCGACAAGGGCCGTCGGATCGCAGCGCACCTGCTTGAAGCCGCAGAAGCTGACATCGAATTCGAAGGCGGCGCTTACCGCGTCAAGGGCACGGACAAGCAAAAGGCCTTCGGCGAGATCGCACTCACGGCGTATGTCCCGCATCAGTATCCGATCGACCAGATCGAGCCGGGTCTCGAAGAGACAGCGTTCTATGACCCGAAGAACTTCACCTTCCCGGCCGGGACCTATATTTGCGAGATCGAAATCGATCCCGCGACCGGCCAGACGCGGATCGACCGGTTCGTCGCGGCTGACGACTTCGGCAACATCGTGAACCCGATGATCGTCGAGGGCCAGGTCCATGGCGGGCTCGCCCAAGGCATTGGCCAGGCGCTACTCGAGAGCGCCGCCTACGATGAGAACGGTCAGCTATTGACCGGCTCCTATATGGACTACTGCATGCCGCGCGCCGACGACGTCCCTTCGTTCGAGGTCACGACGACATGCACGCCCTGCACCCATAATCCACTGGGCGTGAAGGGCTGTGGCGAGGCCGGCGCGATCGGTGCGCCACCCGCGGTCATCAATGCGATCTGTGATGCGCTCGCACCGTATGGCGTCACGCACATCGATATGCCGGCAACGCCTGAGAAGGTCTGGCGCATGATCCAGGCTGGCGGCATGCGGATGGCGGCTGAATGACGAAGTGCAGGCGTCAAAGATCGCAGCCCACTGAGGCTGCGATCCGCGCGGCTGGCTCACTCGGCCGCGCCTGATATTTCGACGTCCAACGTGACAGGCGCGGCCCGCCAAGGCAGCGCGGAGGAAACAAGCCATGTACAGCTTCACTTATGCAAAGCCGGGATCGCTGCACGACGTCGGCGTGCTTGTCGGTGCCGAAACCCTATTCCTCGCTGGTGGGCAGACGCTCATCCCAGCGTTGAAACAGCGGCTTAACAAGCCTGCCGCCTTGCTCGATCTGTCGGGTGTTTCGGAGCTCAAAGGCATCCATGCGCAGGATGGGGCCATTGGGATCGGGGCGATGACGACACATGACGAGGTGGCCAACGCCGAGGCGATCAAGGCCGCGATCCCAGCGCTCGCCAAGCTTGCCGGTAACATCGGTGATCCGCAGGTGCGCAATCGCGGAACCCTCGGAGGCTCGATCGCAAATAACGATCCAGCCGCCGATTATCCGGCCGCGATGCTTGCGCTCGGTGCCGTGATCATGACCAATAGGCGCCAACTGGCGGCAGACGAGTTCTTCACCGGCATGTTCTCAACGGCTCTCGAACACGGCGAGCTGATCACCTCGGTCGGCATCCCGGTCCCAGAGCACGCGGCATATGCAAAGTTTGAGCAGCGCGCCTCGCGCTACGCTCTGGTCGGTGTTTTCGTCGCCAAGACTGGCAACGACGTGCGTGTGGCTGTCACGGGTGCCGGCGCGAACGGCGTCTTCCGCGCGACGGAGATCGAACAGGCGCTGAGCCAGAGCTTTACGGCGGACGCAGCCAAGTCGGTCGCGCTTTCCGCCGACGGCATGATCGGCGATCTGCACGGATCGGCGGAGTACAGGGCCGCGATGGTGTCGGTCATGGCGGCACGTGCCGTCGCCGCCGCGCTCGCCTCTTGAGAGGCTTCCTACGGCGCCAAGACTCCGCAACATGTGAATAGCCCGCGAACATTCACCAGGATCGCGGGCTTTTTCGTTGAGTTCCGAGGCCACCGCGCCACTTCGCGGCGCGACTCGCAGCACGCACTCAAGCGGAATTGATCCGTTGGCGATGTCGTTGGGCCTTTCATTTGCAGGTGTTTCTGGCGAGCATCAGTGTGGTCACGCTTCTCCGGCTCGTTCTGATACATCTGCCAGCCGCTTGGATGGCGCGTGTTGCATTTTGGGAAAGGCCAATGCGGATCGACGACGCAAATCTTGAAGCTGCAGTCGATCTTCTGGTGCGCGGCTTTCCCGATCGGCCAAGGAAATTCTGGCAGTCAGGCCTCGAACGCTTGGCCTCAGCGCCTGAGCACGCCAACGGCCGCGAGCCCGTTGGTTACGTTCTCGAAGCTGGGAATGCCCTCGTTGGTGTTGGCCTGACCGCCGTGAGCCGAAGGCCTGGCCCTGAGGATCCGGCGACGACGCGCCGCTGGGTGAATTTGTCGAGTTGGTACATCGTGCCGGAACATCGCTGGAAAACCCCGCTGCTGCTGCGCGAGATGATGGCCGATCCCGATGCCATCTACACCGATCTCACCCCAACGCCCGACGTGCAAAGAATGATGCCATCGCTTGGCTTCTCAGCACTCAACGATGGGGTCGAGGTCGGTATTGTCCCTTGCCTTGCTTTGGCCGGCGCGACCCGATGGCGCGTTTCCCTCTGGGGCGATGAAGATGATCAGACAACGGCACATCATTACGCGGACTTGATGGCGGACCATCGCAGATGGGGCTGCCATACCCTCGCGATCCGTCACGAGTCAGGACCGGTCCCGCTTATCCTGCGCACCACGCGCCTCTCGCGGATCCCTATCGCAAAGGCCATATTCTGCCCAAGCCCGGACGTGCTGCACGAAGCCATTGCAGCAGTCAGCCGCTACCTGCTGGCGCGCGGTATCCCGCTGCTCCTCGCGGATCGTCCAACGACTGGCGGCAGCCCCAAACTGCCGCTCGCGATCAAGTTCGCGCAGCGCCGACGCCGCTTCGGCAAGAATGTGCCGACGGCGGCTGGCATAGACTATGCCTACTCGGAACTCGTCTACTTCGACCTCTGACCCCTGAACGCGCCGCAAGCCACAAGCCCGACCGAGAGGCCGACCTATGAGCGCTGCCACCCAATCCGCCCACACGCCGCAAGCGACCGATGACGTCACGAGCCAAATCCATGCATTCCTGCGTCAGCAGAATTTTCCGGCCCAGGACAATGACACCCTGGAGGCCACGCCCTTGCTCGCAAGCGGCGCGCTCGATTCGCTCGCCGTGCTGCAGCTGATGATGTTCCTCGGTGACACTTACGGAATTGAGATCCGCGACGAGGACTTCACCCCCGAGACGTTCGCAACGGTCGGCTCGCTCGCAGCCTTCGTCCGCGCGCGCCGCACCCTGTGAGGATGCCGTGACCCCGCTGTTGCTTCACGATCTGTTGCGCTTCACACCGGCGAACGCTGACAAGGCGGTGATCATCGACGGCGAAGCGACCTACTCCTATGCCGCCTTCTCGGCCGCGGTCGAGGGACTGGCCGCCTGGCTCTCAGCCCTTGGCCTTGCCCGCGGCGATCGCGTCGCAGTGATGCTGCCGAAGAGCTTCGCCGAGTGCGCAGCCATATTTGCAGCAAGCCGAGCCGACCTCGTCGTCGTGCCAATCCACAGCGCTTTGCGTCCCCCCCAAGTCCGCCACATCGTCGCCGACTGCGGGGCCCGTGTCGTGCTGACGAGTCCAGAGCACGCCGAAGCCCTGCGGAGCGAGCTCGCGGATGTCCAAAGCCTCGAACACATCGAGGACGCAACGCGGCTGCTGTCGGTCGCGCCCCCAACTCCGCTCGCGCCACAACCCAGGGCGATCGGGGAAGACCTCGCTGCCATCCTTTACACTTCAGGATCGACGGGCCGGCCGAAGGGCGTGATGCTCAGCCATCGCAACCTGCTCGCAGGGACTCGCATCGTCAGCGGCTATCTGGAGATCACGGACCAGGACCGGGTCCTCTCCATCCTTCCATTCAGTTTCGATTACGGGCTCAACCAGCTGACGACGGTCGTCGCGCAAGGCGCGACGATTGTGCTGGTCGAAAGCTTTCGCCTCGGGGACGAGGTCGTTCGCCTTCTGGCGCGCCACGACATCACGGGGCTCGCCGGTGTGCCAGCGCTCTGGGCCATCCTTGCGCGGGCAACACCATCACTCGCGCGCACCGGCCTGCCGCAGCTCCGCTACATCACCAACTCTGGCGGTGCGGTCCCCTCGGCGAACGTGCGCCGGCTGCGAGAACTGCTGCCACGAACCCGCATCTATTTGATGTACGGCCTCACCGAGGCATTCCGCTCCACCTATCTGCCACCCGAGGACATCGACCGGAAGCCAACTTCGATTGGTAAAGCGATACCGGAATGCGAGGTCTTTGCCATCACGCCCGACGGGCGCCGCGCTGCGCCCGGCGAGCCGGGCATCCTCGTTCATCGCGGACCAACGGTCTCGCTCGGCTATTGGGGAAGGCCTGAGGAGACCGCGCGCGTCATTCGACCTAACCCGCTCCGCGGCCGCGACAAGGGGGCAGACCTCGTCTGCTATTCGGGTGATCTCGTGGTCGAGGACGACGAGGGATATTTCCAGTTCGTCGCCCGTGACGATGCGATGATCAAATCGGCAGGCTTCCGCGTGAGCCCGACCGAAGTCGAGGAAGTTCTGATGGCGACCGGCCGCTTCACGCAGGTGGCGGTGATCGGTTTGCCAGATGAATGGATAGGCCAGACCATCCACGCGGTCGGCATCCCCTCCCAGGCAGGGTCTGAAGGCGACAGCAGAGAAGTGCTGGAGGCTGCGGCTGTCCAGTTGCCTGCGCATATGGTGCCAAAATCCATCCAATGGGTCGCGCATCTGCCGACGACCCCGAACGGCAAAGTCGATTATAGGCGTCTTGTTGCCGAGAGGACCGCATGAACATCGCACAGGGGCACACGGACGCGCCAGGCGCGCCCCACGCGCTGGCGCATAACCTCATTGCGGCGTCGTTCTCGAACGTCGACGGCAGCCTCGCGATCGGCGGCGTCACGGTCGAGGACTTGGCCACCACCTACGGCACGCCCTGTTACGTCTATGACGCAAACCTTATACGCGGCGCCTACCGAGCTCTGCGCTCCGCCGTCGAAGGTTTTGCCGACGTTGTCTACTCGATCAAGGCAAACCCGAACCCGGAGGTCTGCAGGCTGCTGGTCGGAGAGGGCGCTGGCCTCGAGATCGCATCTGATGGCGAGCGCGTCACGGCGCTTGCTGCGGGGTGTGTGCCGGAGCGCATCATTTTCGCAGGTCCAGGCAAGGGCCCCCGTGAGCTTGAAGCCGCTATTGCCGCGGGCATTGGAGAGATCCACCTCGAGACATTCGAGGAAATCGAGCTGGTCGCGGGCCTCGCGAGGCAGCTTGAGCGCGTGCAGCCTGTTGCGATCCGCGTCAACCCGATCGCGAGCAGCCAGGGCGGTGCGATGCGCATGGGCGGCAAGCCGGCAGCCTTCGGCTTCGACGAGGAAATCCTCGCCGATGTCATCGCGGCCGTCGCCCAGCACGGCAGCCTCGATCTGGCGGGGCTCCATATGTTTGCTGGCACACAGATCCTCGATGCCGCAACGCTGCGCGCCCAATGGAGGCACGCCCTCGCGCTCGGCGCGCGGCTCGGTGAAATGACGCGACGGCCATTGCGCTCGCTCGACCTCGGCGGCGGCCTGGGCGTGCCCTATCATGAAGGCGACCGGGCCCTGGATCTTGCAGAGATCCGTCGCTGCACTCTGGAGCTGACCGAACAAAAGCGCGCGAACCGCTGGCTCGCTGACGCGCAGATCCTGCTCGAACCTGGCAGATATCTCGTCGCCGGCGCCGGCGTCTATCTGATGGCCGTCCGCGCGGTCAAGCTTTCGCGTGGCGAGCGCTTCGTAATCTGCGATGGCGGTATGCATCACCATCTCGCGGCGTCCGGCAATCTCGGTCAGGTGATCAAACGCGACTATCCGCTGATCGCGGCCAGCCGGCTTGACGACCGCAAGGTCTCCCAAGCCACGGTTGTCGGACCCCTGTGCACGCCGCTTGATACGGTCGGCCGCAAGACCCCATTGCCGACGCTGACCGCGGGCGACCTGGTCGCGATTCTCCAATCAGGCGCCTATGGCTTAACGGCCAGCCCAGTAGGATTTCTGAGCCATGATAAGCCGGCCGAAGTGCTGGTCGACAACGGCCTGCATCGCGCGATCTGACGCGCGTTCAGAAAACGGCCATCTGCAGCCGGCCGTGGTTCATGCGGCCGGATAATCAGAGGATACGAAGTCCCCTTCGTCTTCCTCATCGTCCGCGGGTTCGATCCAACCGAGCAAAGCCCCTGACGGATCCCTGACGATCGCCAGCCTGCCAATTCCCGGAAGGTCCCACATCGGACGCACGATCGTGCCGCCCGAACGCGTGACCGTCTTCATGCGCCTCTCGACATCATCGGCCGCCACATAGGTGAACCAGTGCGATCGGGTGTCGGGCGGCAGGCCCTGCATCGCGGCGAGGTCCATCATGCCGCCGACAACCTCCTCATCCATCATGATGATCCAGTACGTGCTGCCGTCCGGCATCGGCATGGCATCAAACGTCCAGCCGAGGGTCTCTCCGTAGAACGCCTGAACAGCGTCGGGATCACTCGTGATCAACTCTGTCCAATAGATGTGGCCATGCATGGCGGGCTGCCCCTCATCGTGGAACAACGATTGACGCGTGACCCACCGTAACGCAACGACTGATAGCGCGCCGCCGCGTCCTTCGGCGGATTGATCAGGGTGCTGCTCGTCCCTCTTCAACGGCGTGGCACGCAACCTCGCCATGCCCGCTTCTGCGCCGGAGAGGGGTTTCGCTGCGACAACGAGCATTGGCCAGGGGACATCGGGGATGGAACGCGCAGCCGCTCGGCGGGCTAATCGGATTTGGAATTTCCCCGTCGACCATGCGTCTCGGACGACCGCTCATGGCGATATCGGGCACCGCGTCAAGCAGCATGCGCGTGTAGGGGTGTTGCGGCGCACGGAAGATGTCGCGAGCGGCTGCTACCTCGACAAGGCGCCCGAGGTACATGACGCCGATACGCGTTGCCATATGCCTGACAACGGCGAGATTGTGCGAAATGAAGAGATAGGTCAGGCCAAACTCGTCCTGCAGGTCCCGCATCAGGTTGAGGATCTGCGCCTGCACCGACACGTCGAGCGCTGAAGTCGGCTCATCGCAAACAAGAAACTCCGGCTTCGATGACAGTGCGCGTGCGATACAGATGCGCTGGCGCTGTCCGCCGGAAAACTCATGCGGGAACTTGTGCGCATCCGCTGGATCGAGCCCAACGGTCCTAAGGAGTTTGCCGACCTCGCGCTGGATGTCCTCCTCGGAAGAGAGCAGCCCGAACGCCCGGATCGGGTCCGAGACGATGCGACCCACGCGCCAACGCGGATTGAGGCTCGCATATGGATCCTGAAAGATCATCTGGATGCGGCGTCGCAATCGACGAACTTCAGACGCATCCGCGCGCGGCCACATTCCAGTGCCCGCGATCGTCACCGAGCCCTGCGACGGCGGCAGCAATCCAACCACCATCTTTGCCACTGTGGACTTGCCAGATCCCGATTCACCGACGAGCGCGAAGGTCTCCCGGTGGCGGATGGCGAGTGTGACGTCCTGAACCGCTTTCAAGAGGCGCCGAGGTTCCTGCTCGATGACGCGGTTAAGCCACGGTTTCGAGACATCGAATGTCTTGGTCAGGCGCTCCACAACCACGAGCGCGGCGTCCGTGTCGCCTGGATCGGCGCCGGCTTCGATGGTCCCGTACCCGGTCGCGTCGATCGCGCTCATGGCGAGACCTCCGCGGCAGCATGGCTGGCCCGAGTGCGTTGCTCATCGCTGACCAGCCAGCACGCGGCAGAACCCGTTGTCGTCGTCATCAGGTCCGGCCGCTCGCGCATGCAGCGGTCGAACGCATGGCTACAGCGTGGATGAAACGCGCACCCCGTCGGGATCGCGGACAGACGCGGCATCGAACCCGGGATCTGCGTCAGGCGATCGACGTCCGTCTCCAGTGTCGGGATCGCGCCCATGAGCCCCTGCGTGTAGGGATGCACCGGCCGGTGGATCACATCTGCCACCGGACCGACCTCAACGATCCGGCCAGCATACATCACGGCAACGCGGTCGGCCGTCTCGGCAATCACGCCCATGTCGTGGGTGACGAGCATCACCGACGTGCCTCGCTCGCGGCAGAGACGCTTCAGCAGCGCGATGATCTGCGCCTGGATCGAGACGTCGAGCGCTGTGGTCGGCTCATCGGCTATGATCAACTCCGGCTCTGCTGCAAGCGCCAGAGCCAGCACCACGCGCTGGCGCATCCCACCGGAAAACTCGTGGGGATAGCTGTCGATCCGCTGACTAGCGCCCTGGATGCCAACCTCTTCGAGCAATCCAATTGCACGTCGGCGCGCCTCGGCCTCACTGACGTCGAGATGGGCCAGGATCGTTTCCGTGATCTGGTGGCCGATCCGATAGAGCGGATTGAGGCTCGTCAGCGGGTCCTGAAAAACCATGCCGATTCGTTTGCCACGCACGTGGCGCATCGCATCGGCAGTCAGGTTGTCGATCCGCTCACCATGCAGGATCACCGCGCCGGCAGCGATCCGTCCTGGCGGCTCGAGCAGACCTATGATCGCAGCTCCCGTCAGCGACTTGCCAGCACCAGACTCGCCCACGACCCCAAGCACTTCTCCGCGGGCGATCTCGAACGAGACGTCGGCGACGGCCGTGAGAGCTCCGCGCCGGGTCGGAAATTCAACGACCAGGTTGCGCACTTCCAGCGTCGGCGGCTCACCGCTGCGGATCGCAGCCGCCGTTCTCCGTTCACCTGCCATCGGTCCCGTCATCTCAGCTTCGGGTTGAGCGCGTCCCGCAGCCAGTCACCGAGCAAGTTGACCGCGAGCACGAAGATTGCGAGGGCGGCCCCGGGAAAGATCGTGATCCACCATTCGCCGGAGAACAAGTAGTCGTTGCCAATCCTGATCAGGGTGCCGAGTGACGGCTGGGTCGCAGGGATACCGACACCGAGGAACGAAAGGGTGGCTTCGGTGATGACAGCGAGCGCGAGATTGATCGTCGCGATAACGAGAACGGGGCCCATGACGTTCGGAAGAACGTGCCGCAGCATGATGACGATCGGCGGGATACCGATCAGGCGGGCGGCCTGGACATATTCCTTGTTGCGCTCGACGAGCGTCGAGGATCGCACCGTGCGTGCATACTGGACCCAGAACGACAGCCCGATCGAGATGACTAGAACCGTGAACGCTGTATTCTCGCGATCGACCTTCCCGATAAGCCCGGTGACAACGCCATCGATCAGCAGTGCGATCAGGATGGCAGGGAATGTCAGCTGAACGTCGGCGATCCGCATGATCACGCTGTCGACCCAACCACCCAGATAGCCAGCGAGCAGGCCGAGTACGATCCCGAGTGTGGCGGCCAGGAGAACGCTTGCAAAGCCAACGGCGAGAGAGATCCGCGCGCCATAGATGATCGCAGAGAGCATGTCGCGCCCTTGCGGATCGGTTCCGAGCAGGAAGCGCGTCTCCCCGCCGTCGAGCCACATCGGTGGTGTTCGGGCATCGAGCAGGCTGACAGTTGCAAGATCAAATGGATCGTAGGGCGCGACCAACGGGGCAAACAGGGCTGCGAGCATGAAGGCAAAACTGATTGCAGCCGCCACCATCGTCACAGGCGATCGACTGAAGCTATAGGCGATATCGCTGTCGCGTGCGCGTCTCACACCGTCGAGAAGCCGGCCGACCAGGCTCAACTGTTCGGGTGCAGCGGATGGCTCGTCTCTGACCCCGCCGCTCATGCCGCCTCCCGGCCGATTTTGATCCTCGGGTCGACGACAACGTAGAGAATGTCGACGATCAGATTGATCAGCACGAACAGGAACGCGATCATGATCAGGTACGTCGACATGATCGGGATATCGACGTTTGAGACGGCTTGCAGGAACATCTGCCCCATCCCGGGCCACTGAAACACCGTCTCAGTTATGATCGCGAACGCGATGATCGACCCGAGCTGCAGCCCCGTGATGGTGATCACTGGCACCAGCGTGTTCTTAAGGGCATGGCCGAAATGGATCGCACGCTGGCTGAGGCCGCGTGCCTTTGCGAACTTGATATAATCGGTTCGCAGCACTTCGAGCATCTCGGACCGGACCAGGCGCATGATGAGCGTCATTTGAAACAGACCGAGCGTGATCGAAGGCAGGATCAGCGAGCGCAGTCCAGAGGTCGTGAGCAAGCCCGTCGTCCAGAACCCGAGATCGATGACCTCGCCACGTCCGAACGAAGGGAGCCACTGCAGGTTCACCGAGAAAATGAAAATCAGCAGAATACCGATCAGGAACGTCGGCAGGGAAATGCCGATAAGGGAGATCGCCTGGAATACTCGGGCAAGGACGCCGTCACGATGGATGCCCGTATAGACGCCCATCGGGACGCCAACGAGCATCGCGAGCACCGCCGACACGAACGACAATTCAAGCGTCGCCGGCATGCGCTGGGCAAACAAATCGACGACCGGCACCTTCAGCTGATACGAGACGCCGAAGTCGAGTTGCACCACGTTCCAGACGTAACGCAGGAACTGGATCATCACCGGATCGTTCAAGCCAAGCGACTGGCGCAGCGCCTCGCGCTGTTCCGGGCTCGTCTCAATCCCGACCATCTGGTTGACGGGATCGCCAACGAACCGAAACATGAGAAACGCGATCAGTGCGACCGCAAGCATGACGAAGATTGATTGGGCGAGACGTCTGACGATGAAGGCAATCATGTCATCGCGGTCTCACAATGAGGATCACGGTCGGGCGACGACCGGGCGGTCGGTCACGCTGCCCCCCGACGGTCACACCGTCCGTATGGTGGAAACGGTCACCGTTCGATGGGCGCTGGGTCCCAAGTTTCGCGCCGCGTCCCGGCATCACCGTCCGTCAGAGCCCGCCGTCCAACCACGGAACGGCGGGCCTGACGTTAGCACTGCCCTCACTTCACGATCACGTCCTTGAAGTAGAACACGTTGTCGGCGCGTTGCGACATCTCAATCTGGTTCGAGACACCCCAGGAAAGCGCCTGCTGGTGCAGCGGCAGGTGTGCAACGTCCTCGTGGATGATCTTGTAGGCTTCGAGGATCATCGCATCGCGCTTGGACTGATCGTTTTCAACCAAGATCTTTGCGGCGAGCGCATCAACACTCGGATTGCAGTAGCCACCGAGATTGAACGGCCCGCCCTTGCCAGCATCGTCGCGGCAGCCGTGAAGGTTCAAGAGCACGTTCCAGGAATCCGACGAACCTGGCGTCCAGCCGAGAAGATAGAACGACGTGTTATAGCCGCCTGATGCAAGCACCTTGGCGAAATACTTGCCCTTGACCTGAGCGTTGAGGTTCACCTTGACACCGATCCGCGCCAGGAACGCGACGACGGCCTGGCAGATCGCCTCATCGTTGACGTAGCGGTCATTCGGGCAATCCATCCCGACCTCGAAGCCGTTCGGATACCCGGCCTCCGTGAGCAGGGCCTTGGCTGCGGCAGGGTCGTAAGGATGACGTGCGATTGCCTCACCTGGCGGGAACAAAATCGGCGAAATCATCAGCGCCGTCGGCGTCGCCTGGCCGCGCATGACTTTGTCTTTGATCGCCTCGATATCGATGGCTTGGTAGAAGGCCTTGCGAACTCGCACGTCCTTGAACGGGTTCTGCCCCTTCACGTTGCTCTCGAGAAGCTCATCGCGGCGCTGGTCCATACCAAGGAAAATGGTGCGCAACTCTGGCCCGGCGAGCACGCGCGTCTTCGCATTCGCATCGACGCGCGCTTGGTCCTGAACCGGGATCGGGAACACCATATCGAGTTCGCCGGACAGCAGGGCCGCGACGCGGGTGGCATCTGAGCCGATCGGTGTGAACTCGACACGACGCACGTTGCCGACCTGCTTGCCCCACCAGTTGGGGTTCACCTCGAAAACGGTCTTCACGTCCGGCTGATGACTGACGATCTTGTACGGACCGGTCCCGTTCGCATTGAGTGCCGCATAATTGACGGTTGTGTCGGACGCGGACGTGACCTTCACGGCGTCGTTCGCCTCGGTCCACTCCTTATCCATGATGCCCCAGGTTTCCCATTCGGCCATCAGGATCGGATTCGGCGCACTCAGCACGACGTCGACGGTGTGATCGTCAACCTTTTCGAACTTCGCGTCAGCGGGGATGCGTGTTCTCAGATCGGACCCTTCCGCACGCACGCGATCCGCAGAAAAAATAACGTCGTCTGCAGTAAAGTCATTTCCGTTATGGAACTTGACGCCCTTGCGCAGATAAATCCGCCACCGGGTCGGCTCGACGATCTCCCACCGCTCAGCCAGCGCAGGCTGGATCCGGAGGTCATTGTCGCGGACGACAAGGCCCTCATAGACGTTGTTCAGCATGCCGAGCGTGAACGTTTCGTTGAGGGAGTACATGTCCAGGTTCTTCAGCGATCCCTGGAACGAAAACTTGAAGGTCTTTGCCTCTAGAGGCGCAGCCGCAACGAATGCAGCAAGGGCAACCGCCGAGCAGAGCCCAACTCGAACCCATTTCATCGTAACGTCCTCCTTCGAGACGGGTTTGTCTCGTAGCCGTCGGCGCGGAGCGCCCATGCCCCACACTATCGGAGAACGTTCGGCGACCGTCCAGCCGCATTTGCGAGCAACCTGTGCGTTTGCAGGCCAATACGCGTGTTCTGGCAACCGACTGTGCGAACCGCTGTGTCGTCGCGACCCCGACCCGGTCACGAATGGCTGCGTGGTCAGGCGGACGTGGGAGCCGCCGGAAGCGTGAGACCAACCTTGCCGAAGAGCTGGCTTTGACGCTCGGCCACCTGCTGAGGGTCGAAGCCGTCGATCTGCTCATTGAACAGGCGGTACCAGTTGTGACGCGCTCCGAGGTGCAAGAACACCCCCCCAAGCCCGATCGCGGCGCGATCCATGAACACGAACTCGCGCGGGATCGCCGCCGGTCCGCGCTCCTTCAAGATCTTGTGAACTTGGAAGGCTTCGCGGCGGCCATATTCACCCGGCGCCACGTCCTCAGCGATCGCCCTGACCCGATCATCGAGCAGTGGGCCGTAGATGAAGCGCGCCCAGATCGTCATGGCGTCGATCAGTTCAGACGTTAGTCCCTTGAAGCCCCAGGACTCGTAGGCAGCAACAATCCGATCGCGGTCGTTCGTCTCGAGGCCGCGATAGAGATCGACCACGCCCTGGACAAACGCCGGCGGAAACTTGCGGATGCAGCCGTAGTCGAGAAGGTTGAGACCCTCTGGAGGTCCGTCAGGCGTGGTTGAAAAGATCGTGTAGTTCCCGAGATGCGGGTCGCCGTGAATGACGCCGAAGTGGCTGAAGGGGTGCCACCAGGCGCGGAACAGCGCGAGGCCGATCGTATTGCGATGCTCGAGCGGAGCCTCCTTGTAGCTCATCAATCGCCGGCCCTCGAGCCACTGCATTGTCAGCAGCCGCTGCGACGACAGCTCGGGAAAGACACCGGGCACCCTGATCAGCGGGTCGTCAGCGAGGATCTCGCCGTAAAGTGCGATGTGGCGGGCCTCCAGACGATAGTCGAGTTCCTCGCGCAACCGGTCTGCGATCTCGCGAAACATCTCACGCGTGTCGACCGCCGGATTCATGCGCCCGTGGATCGAGAAAATCAGCTTGAGCTGATTCAAATCGGCTTCCACCGCCGATTGCATGTCGGGATACTGAAGCTTGCAGGCGAGTGGCAAGCCGTCCCTCGTGAGAGCGCGATGCACCTGGCCGAGTGAGGCCGACGCGGCGGCCTGGGTCTCGAACCTTTCAAACCTCGCTATCCAATCGGACCCGAGTTCCGTCACCATGCGCCGCTTGACGAATGCCGGTCCCATCGCTGGCGCGTCCGATTGGAGCTGTGCCAGTTCGCGCGCATATTCTGGTGGCAGTGCCTCCGGGATGGTCGAGAGCAGCTGAGCCACTTTCATGAGTGGCCCTTTGAGCCCCCCAAGTGCCCGCGCCAGGTCGGCTGCGTTCTGGGCATCGTTGCCCGTCAGGCCAAACAGCCGCTGGCCCGCGACCTTTGCTGCGACAGACCCAACACGCCCGCCAACCCTGGCGTAACGGGCGGCGCGCGCGCTCATGCGGTTGGTCTCATCAGCCATTGCGTGAAATCCTGCAATCGAGTGCGCGAACGTTGGGCATCGTCCGCAGCGACATGGCGCGGAGCGGATGCTCAAGACATCGGGCTGCGAGGCGGGCGAGACAAGACGCGGCCCTTCGGGCCACGCGACAGCACCCCTTTGTGGGCTACGCTGTCAGGGCGACTTGGATCAGAATCGAGCAGCGTTTCCGAAAGGTCGTCGAGATCAGCAGACACTCGGCGTCTTCGTCGCGCACGGCTTTGTCGATACGGCGAGCTCGGGATCGCCGACGGTCGTCAGCGGAACGGTTACTCCAGCAGCCCCGAGGGCTGCGGCGAAGCGCTCAGCCTCACTGATCATAGGATCGATGTTCGCGCTGCCGACCAGGGCATAGGCGCACGCGCGCATCGCGGGACACGGCTCTCTCTGGGCAGCAGCGATCACGGCCACCGCGATGCACTCATCGCGGCACAGCCGTTCGCACCCGGGCGGCGCAACCGTGATGCGGCGGGCGCGCGTGCGCTCGAGTGTCGTAACCCAATCCGCCAAGCGGGCCAGGCTCTCGCTCGCGTGCGGTTTGCCCATGGTCGCCGTGAACCGGCGGCACACCCCGGCCCAATGGTTGAGGTCGCCCGTCTCAAGACCGTGCATCCAGCCCCGAAACCCGAGCCCGACGAGCCTCACCCGAGCGCACGCCGAAAGCTCGGACAGCGCCGTTTCACGAGCCCCGCGAGACCGGTGGCGAACGGCAGCGCTGCCGGACATTAGCGGCTGGACTGGCATGGCGCGTGGGGTGATCTTGCGCATCTGATTACCTGCCCTGCGGGGCGGCATTGCGATCGCGCCGCAACCGCTTCGCAACGGAACGAGATCGCACGCCTTCTGGCTTCAACGGATCAAGCCCGGCAACCTCGGAATCACCAGCCTCGGGCGTCACGGGACGCTCGGCGAGCAGTGGCGATGTGTTGCGAGAGGCCATGTCGGCGAGCGTGTGGCGATCAAGGACACTGAGGAACGCTTCAAACGCGTCGTCGACAAAACTGGAGAGACCGTCTTCGCCGACACCGTCCTTGCCATCCTGTGGACCCTGGAACGCTTCGAGCTGCCTGACAAGGGCACCCAGCGTGACCTCCGCGGGATTGCAGGCCAGGCGAATGCCGCCGCGCGGCCCACGCACCGTCTCGAGGAGGCCCAAACGCGAGAGAATGTTGACGAGCTTCAGCGCAAGGGGGCGGGGCAGCTCCGTCACTTCGGCGACCGAGGCAACCTTCGTAAGCCCGTGACGCTCGCGGGTACAATAAACGAGGATTCGAACCGCATCGGTCGTTTGCTTCGATAGGCGCATAGCACCTCCGTACCATTCTGGGATCGCCGATCCGTAACCCCGCAGCACCAAGGCAGCCAGCCCTTCAGGCGCTACTCATCGAAAAGAGGCACGGGGGTCGGCACCTCGGAAACAGAACATGGCAGCGATCGGGTCGAGGCGGTCGCAGAGCCGTTCGTTCGCCGACAGACTATACTGGACCAATGTTATCCACAATACGGAAACATGCAACCGAAACACATGGTGCCCGCTATCGAGATCGCCCTCCTGGCACAACAGGTCCTGCCGGATTAGGCTGTAGCGCATCGCGTCCCTCGGTCGCGAACCACTCCCTTCCCAAGACGGAGCGAGACCATGCCAAGTCATGTCTTTCCTCGCCATTGCCATTCGCTCCCACCGACGGCCGTGGGTGGGGACGGATGCTGGCTGATCGATCGCGAGGGGCGGCGCTATCTCGATGCTTCGGGGGGCGCGGCCGTCTCCTGCCTTGGTCACTCAAACAGCCGTGTTCTGTCCGCCGTCAAACAACAGCTCGACCGATTGGCCTATGCGCACACAGGATTCTTTACAACCGAACCGGCCGAGGCATTGGCCGACAAACTTATTGCGAAGGCACCGCCAGGGATCGACCGCGTCTACTTCGTCTCGGGCGGCTCAGAGGCGGTCGAGGCAGCGCTCAAGCTCGCGCGTCAATATCATGTTGAACGGGGCGAACCCGACCGCCATGCGATCATCGCTCGGTGGCAGAGCTATCACGGCAACACGATCGGGGCGCTCGCAGCCGGCGGCAACCGGTGGCGCCGTCAGATGTTCGCACCCATGCTTCCAGAAGCGATGCACCACATTGCACCATGCCACTACTGGCGTTTCGGCGAGCCTGGAGAAACGGCGGAAGCCTACGGGCTGAGGGTCGCCGACGAGCTTGATGCCGCCATCGAAAGACTCGGGCCGAACCGTGTCGCAGCCTTTATCGCAGAACCCGTCGTCGGCGCCACGATGGGGGCCGTGACTGCCGTTGCGGGCTACTTCCAGCGCATCCGTGAGATTTGCGACCGGCACGGCGTGTTGCTGATCCTCGACGAAGTGATGTGCGGCATGGGTCGAACCGGCCATCTGTTCGCGTGCGACGCCGAACCCGTGAGGCCAGACATCGTTTGTATTGCCAAGGGGCTTGGAGCTGGTATCCAACCGATCGGTGCGATGCTGTGCTCCGCCGAGATTTACGATACGATCGCGAACGGCTCGGGCTTCTTCCAGCACGGCCACACCTATCTCGGCCATCCCGCCGCCTGCGCTGCAGGCATCGCCGTCCTCGAGGAGTTCGAGGAGCAGGACCTTGTGGCTCGCGCCCAACGCACGGGTAACGCGCTGCACCAGCGCCTAAGCGAGCGTTTCGGCCAGCACCCACACGTCGGCGACATTCGCGGCCGGGGACTTTTCATTGGCATGGAGTTTGTTCGCGATCGGGAGAGCAGAACACCATTCGACCCCTCAGCGCGGGTCGCAGCCAAGCTCAAGGCTGCGGCCATGGCAGAGGGCCTCATGGTGTACCCGATGGCTGGCACGATCGACGGGCAAAATGGCGACCACGTGCTGATCGCACCGCCGTTCATCCTGAGCGACGACGAGGCAGGGATGATCGTCGACCGCCTCGCAGCCAGCCTGGAGGCAGCGTTGCCAGTCGCGTGACGGCAACGGCGGGCGGCGCAATGCGCAGGATCGCTTGCTCCCGGTCGGACGCGTCGACGTCGACTTGAAACGCGCTAATGCAGAACGGGCCGCCACAGCAATTCTGCACGATCGACTGTCACCACCACCGCCTGCGTCACGCTACCGTTTCGAAGGATTGAGAGGATGACATCGCAGCCAGCCGGACCGCTTGCCCAGACGTCGCGGTAGAAGCCTTCGAGGCTCTCGATCTGCTTCGTCCCGACCGCAACAAGCACGTCGCCAGGCTCGATGCCTGCGTCTCGGGCCGGACCGCGCTCAGCCACGCCAATCACCAAGACGCGACCATCCGATTCAGTCCCATAAAGTCCAAGCCAGGGGCGCGCTGGCCGGTTCGGACGCCCATACGCCTTGAGATCGCCAAGCAACGGCTTCAGGAGATCAATCGGCACGACCATGTTGACGCCCTGCGGTCGGCCATTGACCTCGGCATCCTGGATGTTCAAGGACCCGATCCCGATCAGTCGTCCGAAACAATCGATCACTGCAGTACCACCCCAATTGGGGTGGGCTGGCGCCGTAAACAGCGCTTCGTCGAGGTGATATTCCCAGTAGCCGGAGAAGGATTGCTTCGCGACCAGCCGCCCGGCGATCGCCTGAGCCGGGCCGCCGCTGCCTGCAACCAGCACCGCATCGCCGATCTGTGCCGCGTGCGATGATCCAAGCGCGATGGGCTCGATATCGAGGCGCCCGAGCGCCTGGACGAGACCAAAGCCTGTCTCCTGGTCGTAACCGAGAACGTCACCGCGGATTTTGCGCCCGTCCCCGGCAGCGAGCCAGACCTCGCTCGCCTCGGTGATCAGATAGCCGATCGTCAGCACCAGATTGGGTTCGATGACGACGCCGTGGCCGAGGCGTTCGATGCCGAGCACCGACGCCGTCAGCGCCTGTGGGGGCACGAGGCTCCTCACCTGCACGACTGACTGCGAGAGCTTTTCGACGTCGAAAGGAAAATCCATGGGTTGCAGCACCATGTCGTCGGCCCTTGATTTCCGGCAGCAAACCCGCCGAACGTCTCACAAACACTCGCATTTCGCTAGCACCAGCCGGCCCCGGTCCACACGCCCAAGACAACCCGGCTCAAGGCGTGATTTCAAGCCCATCCCAGGCGAAAATGCGTCCGCTGTCACCGGCCTCCAGGCGGTCTACGACCGCAAGGAGATGTTTCGCGGAGAGGTCGGGCTGGACGACCTGCCCAGGACGCGTGCCACTTTGAAATGGCTTCGAAAGCGCGGTATCGACGGTCCCCGGATGCAGGCCGACGCACACGGCTGCAAGTCGTTTGCGAGCCGCCTCGATCGCAACCGTCTTGATGATCATGTTGAGGGCTGCCTTGGAGGCCCTGTAGCTGTACCAACCGCCGAGCCTATTGTCCGAGATCGAGCCGACGCGCGCTGAAAGCGCCGCCATCACCGGCGTGCCTGCCCGTGCCATCAGGGGCATGAACGCGCCCATGACGAGCGCGGGCCCTGTGGTGTTGACGAGGAACGTGCGCTGCAGCCGCGCTGCGTCGAGGTGCCTCCAGTCCTTCTCCGGCTGCAAGTCCTGCCCCTCATGCAGCAGTCCCGTCGCGATGATGAGAAGATCGAGCGGTCCATCGTGGCCGATCGTCCCAGCTGCGTCGACGATCGAGGCCGGATCGTCGTAGTCGAGCCGCACAGCATGGTGTGCACTCGGAACCAGCCGTCCCGACCGCGATGCCGCATAAATCGTCGCATCGGGCCGACACTGAGCTGCAGCACCCACGAGTGCGCGACCGATCCCGCCAGTCGCACCGACGATGGCGAACCGTGGGTGTTCGGCGAAACCTGCCAAGTTCGGGATGGAACCGCTGATTGCAGGCTTCATGTCATCTTTCCTTTAGGTTGCAACGTAGCTCAACTGCCATGACGCGACGTGATGAGATCACAGAACAGGTCGCAGGCTCGACCGATCAACACGTCCGCGCCCGCGGCCGTGGGGCGCGGCTGAGATGCCGGCCGCGCGCCGCAATCGTCTGGTTCAAACGCGACTTGCGCCTTGCCGATCACGCGCCGTTAGCCGCAGCCGCCGAGGCGGGCGCCATCCTTCCGCTGCTCATCGTCGAGCCTGCCTGGTGGGCAGAGCCCGACATGTCAGCGCGCCAGTTCGCGTTCATGCGCGAGAGCGCGCTCGAACTCGACGCCGACCTTGCAAGACTAGGCCAGCGCCTGATCGTTCGCATTGGTCAGTGCATCGACGTTTTTTCCGAACTCGCTCGCGAGATCGATATTGCCGCGGTCCACGCCCATGAGGAAACCGGCAACTCCTGGACCTACGCACGCGACCGCGCAGTCATCGCGTGGTGCCGAGCGCGCGGCATCCCATTCTATGAAACGCGACAGGATGGGGTCGTCCGACGTCTTGTGAGCCGCAACGGCTGGGCCAATAACTGGGACCAGCGCATGGCGCAGCCGATCAGAAAGGGACCGGAGGCCCTCGCGCCACTTCCCCGCGAGATCCCAACCGCGCGATTTCCAACACCTGAAGGCGTCGGGATGCGGCCCGATCCCTGCCCCGCGCGCCAGCCGGGCGGGCGCCGCGCTGGAGAAGCGACGCTCGCAAGTTTCCTTGGCGAGCGCAGCGAGACCTATCGCTCAGCCATGTCGAGCCCACTTACGGCAGAGCGCGCCTGCTCCCGGCTGTCGCCACACCTCGCCTGGGGCACGCTCTCGATGCGAGAAGTCGCGCAGGCGACGTGGGCCCGTCAGCGCGAACTGAAGCGGGTGAGCGCAACCACACCCATCGGAGGCTGGCGATCTTCGCTCGTTTCATTTTCCGGCCGCCTCCACTGGCACTGTCACTTCATGCAAAAACTGGAGGACGAGCCGGCACTCGAATTTCGCAATCTGCATCCCGCTTATGACGGCCTGCGCTGTGCGTCGGAGAGTGACGCGAGCCGGCTCGCTGCATGGTGCAACGGCGAAACGGGGCTCCCATTCGTCGATGCGTGCATGCGCTATCTCAACACAACCGGCTGGCTCAATTTCCGCATGCGCGCGATGCTCATGGCGACGGCAAGCTATCATCTTTGGCTCGACTGGCGCGCCCCGGGTCTGCATCTCGCCCGCCGCTTCACGGATTACGAGCCCGGCATTCACTGGCCCCAGGCTCAAATGCAGTCAGGCACCACGGGCATCAATACGGTGCGGATCTACAATCCCGTCAAGCAAGGCTACGATCAGGACCCGGACGGTTCGTTCACGCGGCGGTGGGTCCCAGAGTTGGCTGATATCCCGGGCGCTGCGATCCACGAGCCGTGGACCCATCCGATGGGGCAGCGTCGCCTCGGCAAGGCCTATCCAGAACGCATCGTCGATCACGTGGAGGCAGCCCGGGTCGCGCGCGAGCGGATTTACGGCGTGCGCAAGTCCGGTTCATTCCGGGATACCGCAGAGGCGATCCAGACAAAGCACGGCAGCCGTAAATCAGGGTTGCCGCTGACGGGGCACAGACGGGCGCCAGCGCACACGAAGGCGGCCGCCAGGCGCAGTCCGGGTTCGGCAAACCCGCAACTGAGTTTCGATCTCGACCACGGATTGCAGGGAGACGACGCATGAGACGCGCCAACGGAAAACCGATTGCGAAAGCGGACCTGCCGTCAAAGACCTGCGTGACGTGCGGGAGACCGTTTGCGTGGCGCAAGAAATGGGCCGCGGTTTGGGACACCGTGCGTTACTGTTCAGAGCGCTGCAGGACGACAAGGGTTCCGCGTGGTCCGGCGCCGCGGGTCGCACGATGACCGCCTCCCCATGGCCGCGCGCCGGCATCTCGGCCAGCATTCTGCCTGGACGCGTGGCTGCTCTCCGTTACATCGCGCCACGCGTTTTGTGGGTGCTCTGCCTGTTCGTGCCCTCGGTTGCGTTGTCCGATGCTTTTGAGACGGAAGACCGGCTCTGGCGTCTGATCGAGACGGGCGAAGCCTTCGGGATGATCCGCCACGCCATCGCGCCGGGATTTGGCGATCCAGCCGACTTCGAACTCGGCAGCTGTGCGACGCAGCGCAACCTCGACGCGACAGGACGCTTACAGGCGAAACTGATCGGGGACCGGTTTCGCGCAGCCGGGATTGCGCGCGCCAGCGTCTACACGAGCCAGTGGTGCAGGTGTCGGGAGACCGCTGAACTGATGGACCTCGGTGCGCCGATCGAGCTGCCGGCACTCAACTCGTTCTTCGAGGCCCGGGCGCGGGCCGCAGCGCAAACCGCCGCCCTGCGCGATTGGCTCCGCACCGAAGCCCCAACTGCCACGCCACTCGTTCTGGTGACCCACCAGGTCAACATCTCGGCGCTGACCGGCCGCTCCACGACATCAGGTGAGATGGTCGTCGTGCGCGCGCCTGCGGCCGGAGACGTCGAGGTGCTCGGATCGATCCGTTTCGCTCCGTGATCGAGACAAGCGGTGTGCCGGTTGGTGGGTCGGAATGGCGCGCCCGATCGATCTCTAACGGTCTACGTGATATCGGGCTTCCCTGTGCCGGAGACGGGGGCTCCATCCTGTCCCGGTTCGTGACCGCCCGTCGATCGGAGCCGGATCGGGCCGCGCGCCGTCACTGGATCAACAGCGAGACCCCGTTGCGTGGCAACGATTGCGCCGCACTGGACGAGCCCGCCGGCAACGGCTCTGACACGCGGCATCAGTGCTCGCCATCGCGCCTCACCTGCCACGATCGTGCGCGCAACTTCGGAAGGGCAAATCGTACCCCTTGGCGATCGCGCCGCGCAGAGCCCGAGGATCGCCGCGACGATCGCTGCGTCCGTCACGCCGCCCTCGAGCGGCAACATCGCCCTATCCCTCTCACCAGTCTCTGGCTCAATGGACGATCCTGACATGGCAAGTTTTTCAACTCCATCTCGCATCGCAAAGTCAGACTTCACGCCAACACGCGCGGCCGGACTTCAGCGCCTATCGTTGTTCCTGCCAAACGCCGGGAGCCACTACGCCCGCACACGCAATACCGACCTCGGCCCCGACGACCGTTCCAACGTCTCCGCACTCTCGCCATTCGTGCGACATCGACTGGTGCTCGAAACCGAAATCATCGCGCACGTCCTACAGCGGTTCTCAGCGTCAACGGCCGAGAAGTTCCTGCAGGAAGTTTTCTGGCGTACCTATTTCAAAGGCTGGCTCGAACAGCGCCCGGGCGTCTGGGGCGACTATCGCCAGAAAACCGCGTCTCTGCTCGCCGAGGTTGAGCGCGGCGGCTCGCTGGCGCGGCGCTATGAAGCCGCCGTCACGGGCCAAACCGGGATCGGCTGCTTCGACGCTTGGGCACAGGAACTCGTCGCGACCGGCTATCTTCACAACCATACCCGCATGTGGTTCGCCTCGATCTGGATCTTCACCCTCCAGCTTCCATGGCAACTCGGCGCCGACTTCTTCATCCGGCATTTGATGGATGGCGATCCGGCGTCGAACACATTGAGCTGGCGCTGGGTCGGCGGCCTCCACACGCAAGGCAAGACCTATCTCGCACGGCCGGACAACATCGAAGCCTACACGGAGGGGCGCTTCAGCCCGTATGGCGAACTTGCCACAACAGCCCCGGCGCTGCGCGAGGAGGTCCTCCATGCGCGCAAGCCGATCCGCGAAGCTGCCGCAGCCGCGCCAACGGAGGTTCCGGTCGGACTTTTGATCACAGAAGACGATTGCTCGCCGGAGACACTTGCGGGCCTCGATCCTTGCAACGTGTCAGCGACCGTTGTTGCCTCTGCCTTGGCCAAACGTTCGTCGTTTGCAATCGGTGCACGCGCTCGCGCATTTGCCGAAGGCGCGCTTGCTGACGCTGTCGCGCGTGCGCGCCAATCATTTGGCTGCGAGCCCGTCCTTGCTGCAAACGCCGAGGAATGGGCGGCGGCCCTTATCGACACGGCCCGCCGATCGGGCGTGCGAGCATTCGTGACAGGTTATGCTCCCGTCGGTCCGGTCGCGGAAGCCCTCGCCATGGCGCGCCAAGCCTGTGATGCCGAGGACATCAGAATCATCGAGGTCCGCCGAGCGCTCGATAACCTGACGTGGCCGCACGCAAGCAGAGGCTTTTTCCAGGTCAAGGCCCAAATACCGGACATTCTCGAAGCGTTGGAACGCACGACGCGCCCGCGTCTTTTCGATTGATCCCCAACGGGTGGCGCGAGCCGACTTGCGCCGATCTGCGCCGACTTACGATTGCATCAGGCTGAACCTCAGAGGGTCGCCAGAAACGCACGAGCACTGTCTCGATACGCGTCTTGCTTGTCAGGCCCCATGCGGTCCCAACTTGAATACACCGTTCCAAGCCGCGGATTTGTCCCAAGCTGGGCGCGGTTTCGATCAAGGAAGTCCCAATAGAGTGCATTGAACGGGCAAGCTTTCGATCCCGTCTTCAGCTTGACGTCATAACGGCATGATGAACAGTAGTTGGACATCCTATTGATATAGGCACCACTTGCCGCATACGGCTTCGAGCCAAGCAAGCCGCCGTCGGCGAACTGGCTCATGCCGATCACATTCGGCATCTCGACCCATTCGTAAGCGTCGGCATAGACGATCAGATACCAGTCGTTGATTTGTTTCGGTTCCACGCCGATCAGCATGGCGAAATTTCCGGTCACCATAAGTCTTTGGATGTGATGGGCGTAAGCCTCTTCTCTCGTTTGCCTTATCGCCTCGGCAAGGCACACCATGTCCGTCTCGCCCGTCCAGTAGAAGTCCGGCAGGTTCCGGCTCGCGCGGAGGAAATTCTGATCCGCATAGTCTGGCATTTTCAGCCAATAAATCCCACGCACATACTCGCGCCAGCCTATAATCTGGCGGATGAACCCTTCAACGGCGTTGAGCGGGGCCAATCCATCACGATAGCGACGCTCGGCAGCGCGGCACATCTCCAGGGGATCAAGCAAGCCAGCGTTGAGATAAAGCGATGTGACGGAATGGTAGAGAAATTTTTCCCCTTTAAGCATCGCATCTTGAAAATCTCCGAAGTGTGGCAAACCATGATCTAGGAAATGAGCGAACGCGGCCTCAGCGTCTTGCGCTGTTACCCCGAACCAGAACGGTTCCAGATCACCAAAGTGATTTCCAAACCGTTGCTCCACAAGCGCCAAAACATCTCGGGTTTCGGGGTCTGGCTCGAACCGTGGCACTGGTGGCATCGCGAGTTCAGCGCCGGCAGGCTTGCGATTGTCGTGGTCGAAGTTCCAACGGCCGCCTTCCGGCTCATTGCCGTCCATGAGCAGGCCGGTTCGCTTGCGCATTTCCCGATAGAAGTACTCCATCCGGAGCGACTTTCGAGCTTTGGCGAACGCTGCGAACTCAGCACGCGATGCAAGGAAGCGATCATCCTCTAAGATTTCGACCGGCAGACCGAAGCGCGCCTCCCAGCGCTCGAACTCCTCCCTGAGGCGCCACTCACCGGGCTCTGTAACGCGGATGCGTGCAACCTTGTGCCTGGCGATCGCACGCTCGACCTCGCCGACGAACGATCCGGTGTTCGAGGGCGCATCGAGCTTGACGTAGTCGACCTGCCAGCCGCGTGCCCTCAGTTCGGCTGCGAAGTGACGCATCGCCGAGAACAGGAACGCGATCTTCTTCTTATGGTGGCGCACGTAGGTTGCTTCGTCGTGGACCTCGCACAGCAGAACGACGGTGGTCGCCTGCTCCACACCGACGAGCGACGAGAGCGTGTGTGTGAGCTGATCACCGAGAACCAGCACGACGGTCGTCTCCGGCTTGCCTTGCGCCATGCTGCGATCCTCGCGTGATGAATGGGGCCTGAGCGGTCGCATGCATCGGGCACGCGGCGACCGCGCCCTCGTGCTGATTGGGTGGCTGATCGGGCTCGGCGGCGACTGCGTATGCCGCTCCTGAAGTGTGCAAACGTCGGCGAACGCCGAAGGGTTCACAGGTCGAAGCGCGCGACGAGGACCGCCTATCAAAAGTCCCTGCACACTCCGCAACGCCCGCAGTCCATGGCCTTCTGATCAAAGAGCGATACGAGATTCAGTATGTTGCTCATACCTTTGCTTTCCGAGGTTCGTGTGGGCGCCTGGCAAGATTGACATACGCACGACGGAAGGCGGGTCCGAGGCTCTGAGCGTCGTCATCGCAGGGGAAGATCGTTTCATGGGCAATCTTGTGAACTCAGACGTCGCCGTCATCGGTGCCGGTATGGCCGGTCTTGTCTGCGCCCGTCGCCTTGTCGACGCTGGCCTCGGCGTCACTGTTTTCGACAAGGGCCGAGGACTCGGCGGGCGGCTTGCGACACGCCGCGCGCGCACATTCGCGTTCGATCATGGCGCACCGCTCGTGACCGCCGAGCATCTGTCTTTCAGCACTTTTCTCGACGAACTCGTCAGCGCCGCGAGTGCGGCCCCGTGGCTGTCCGACGCGACGTCGCGGGGCCCGAGCGACAAGGCGCTTCGCTGCGTCGTGGGGCTGCCTGGCATGAGTGGCTTGCTCGCGCCCCTCGCCAAGGATCTTGACATCCGCCGCGCCACAGAGATCGGGCGCGTCGCGTTGAGTGGGCCCGACCGCTGGATGGTCACGACCCGCGAAGGTATGTCCTTGGGCCCGTACCGAGCGATCGCGATCACGATCCCCGCGGAGCAGGCTGCCAAGCTCGTCGAGCCAGCCGCCCCGGCCCTCGCAGCACCGTTGGCCGACGTCAGTTACGATCCCTGCCTGACGATGATGGCAGGGTTCGAGGTGCCGCTTCGGTTGCCGGATCATCTCGGACAAAAGACGGGCTGCCTGCTTGCATCGATTCTTCGCAACGATCTCAAACCTGGGCGTGACGAGACTGGCGTGAGTTTCGTCGTTCACGCTAACGCCGACTGGAGCAGGGACAACCTGAACCAAGAGCCCGACACCATCGCTAGAGATCTGCTGGCAGCCTTCGAACAGGCGGCGCGCGACGCCGGAGCAACCCTGGTCCCGGCGCCAGCCTATCTTCAGGGCCATCGCTGGCGGTTTGCCCGCACGCGACGTGCGCTCGGCGAATCGCACATCTTCGATCCAGCTCTCAGGCTCGGCCTTGCCGGCGACTGGTGTCTTGGGCCCAACGCCGAGCATGCCTTTCTCAGCGGTGAGGCGCTTGCAGGCGCTATGGTGGCTGCGATTTCAAATCCGAACGCCTGAGTCGCAGAAGCCTTAACCAGGGATGCCGTGGCCGAAGGATCGCAGTTGCTGCTTCGGTCACCCGCTTACCGATCAATGCCTTGTTGGTCCCCGGTCCAACACCGATGTTGTAGGTTGAAGCGGCTTCGTCCATCGCGCGCCGACAAGGCTGCGGCGGTGTTCACAATCAGGTTTCAGTCAGACGGCCCTTGCGTGCGGCGTTCGCGCCGCTTGGCGTTTGCGATGGCACGCTGGCACCCTCGGGAGTGAGAAAGATGATCAATTTCGCACAGTATCAGGCGATCTCGTTCGACTGCTACGGCACGCTGATCGACTGGGAAGCCGGCATGTTGACCTGGCTCAGGCGGTGGATCGACGATCGGGATCTGACGGTTGCACCCGATGCGGTGCTCGCCTGCTTTGCCCGGCGCGAGCGAGAGGTCCAGGCTGAGACGCCCGCTATGCGCTACCCCGACGTTCTGGCCGAGGTGCTTCGGCGGGCCAGTCGCGAGCTTGGCATCAGCGTTTCCACTGAGGATGCGCGCGCGTTCGGCGCCTCGGTCGGAGACTGGCCCGCCTTCCAGGACAGCACGTCGGCACTGCGCCAGCTTCGCGAGCGCTTCAAGCTCGTGATCCTCTCCAACGTTGACCGCGCCTCCTTCGCACGCAGCAACGAACGCCTCGCCGTGAAGTTCGATGCAGTCATCACGGCCGAGGACGTTGGCAGCTACAAGCCCGATCCCCGCAACTTCGATACGCTCCTTGCGACCCTCGACGGCATGGGGATCCCAAAGCATCGCCTGCTGCACGTCGGCGAAAGCCTGTTCCATGACGTGGCGCCGGCCAATCGCGATGGCATTGATTGTGTCTGGATCGACCGGGCCGCAGGTCGAGAAGGGGTTCGCGCATCAGGCACAGCCGTCACGAGCGCCGTGCCGCTTGCGACATATCCATCGATGGCGGCCTTCGCCAAGGCCGCGTTGAACGGAGCGTGACCCTCGTCAGATCGCTTTTGATCTCGCAGGCCCAGCTTTGTCGAGGCTCGAGCCCTCACACCTCTGCTTCGGCGAGCGTAAAGACGGGCGGGACGGCTTCAAGACGCTCGCGAGGGAGATGGCAGGCGATCCGGTGGCCCTCTGCGAACACATGGGCGGGCGGAGGCAGGCGATCGCAGACACCGTCGATCGCCTGCGGACAGCGCACGACGAAGGGGCAACCCACACCGGCAGTCTCCAAGGCAGGCAAGTCATTGCCAACCGGAACCGCTCGCTTCTCGAGGCCCGGCTCTGCAATGGGCGCTGCAGACAAAAGTGCCTCGGTGTAGGGGTGGTAGGGTGGCGCGAAGACGGCGTCTGTCGTTCCAGTTTCGACGATGTGGCCGAGATAGAGCACGACGACGCGATCGGCCATATGACGGACCAGAGCAAGATCGTGGCTGATCAAAAGAAGCGCGATGCCATGCCTGACCTGCGCCTCGCGCAACACATCGACGACGGCCGCTTGCACCGAGACGTCGAGCGCCGAGACCGGCTCGTCAGCAACGACGAGTTTGGGATCACCGGCAAAGGCACGAGCAATCGCAACGCGCTGCTTCTGGCCACCGGAGAGGGCACGCGGCTTTCGGGCTGCAAGCTCTCTTGGCAGCGCGACGAGATCAAATAGCGAGAGCGCACGGGCCTGCGCTTCTTGCGGCGACAGCTCCGGGTTGAGCTGGCTGACCGCGCGAACCAACTGATCCCCCACCGAATACATCGGATTGAGTGTGTCGGTCGGATTCTGGAAGACCATCTGTACCGCTGCAATTGTCTCGGTGTCCCGGTCTCGCACATCACGGTTTGCGACGTCGAGCGCGCCGAGTCGCACGGTGCCTTCCGTTGCCGTCTCGAGGCCCAGAACAACTTTTGCGAGGGTCGACTTTCCTGAGCCGGATTCACCGACGATCGCCACAGTCTCTGCATCCCGCACGCCGAACGTCGCGTTATTGACCGCACGGACCAAGTCACCCGACGATCGCCCGAGAAACGGGTCCAGCAGCGGGCGACCGTTCGCTGCACCATAGTGCTTGGTCAGGCCTTTGACCTCGAGCAAGAGCGCCTCGGGCCGCGTTGATGAGGCGACGTCAGAGAGCGGCATGCGGTCCTGCATCTTGCCCTGGCCGGGCGCTTCAACGTCGGGCGTGTGATCGGCGTCACGGATCTCCCGCCACCGCACACATCTCACACGGTGATCGCCAGCCACGCGCGACATCATGATTGGGCGGGACGCGCAGAGGGTTTCGACGGCAAACGCGCAGCGTGGCTGGAAAAAGCAACCTTGAGGACGCGCGCCCGGGGAGGGTACGACCCCTGGGATCGCGACGAGACGCTCGGACGCGCTGTCTGGCCCAAGCCTCGGCAGGGCGCCAAGAAGTCCTGTCGTGTAAGGATGGCACGGCGCTTCAAACACCTCAGCGACCGTTCCGGTCTCGACGACTTGTCCGGCATACATGACCGAGACGCGGTCGCAACTCTCGCGCACACGCGCCAGATTGTGCGAGATGAAAACGAGCGCTGCTTGGAATTCGGTTGCCAGCTCCTTGATCAGCTGAACGATCTCGGCCTCGACGGTGACATCGAGCGCCGTCGTCGGCTCATCGAGCAAGAGCACCGACGGATTGCCGAGGAGCGCCATCGCGAGGACAGCGCGCTGAAGCTGCCCTCCCGACACCTCGTGCGGGTAGGAGCGCATGATCCGCTCTGGCTCGGTGAGCCGCGTCCGCTCAAGGAGACGTCTGGCGCGTTGCCAGGCTTCGTCAGGCGTGGCGCCGTGGTGAAGGCGTGGCACCTCGGCAAGTTGATCGCCGATCCGCATGGTCGGGTTGAGCGCCGATCTCGGTTCCTGCGGCATCAGCGCGATGCGCGAGCCACGGATCGACCGCAGCTCCGGCTCCGTCAGTCGGGTGAGATCGCGTCCCTCGAAACGCACCTCACCCGACGTGATGACACCGTTTCGGCCGAGCGCATTCAGGATCGCCAGCGCGATGGTCGACTTCCCGCACCCGGATTCCCCGACGAGCCCCAGCGATTCGCCGCGCGACAGCGTCATATCGAAGCCCTCGACAACCGGCATGAGACCTGCGCGGCTTCGATAGGCAACGGACACGTTACGACACTCGAGGATGACATCAGGTCCGGGCATCGGGGCTCCCGTATGGCCGTCGCTGCGTCTGACGCAGCGAGGATGCGGCCCACGCTGCGTGGCAATGATGCCCAGGTGGTGCCGATTGGTTGAGGACAAGCCGCCGTTGAGCTTGATGACTAATGTTCCGTCTCCGACACTTGGTTTCCTGTGCAGCACCCGATTGACCAAGTGTCGGAGACACGGGAACACGAGCAACGTCATGAGCCTCGTGTTGTCTTTGTCACTACCGCTTGGCAGGCGAGACCGCAGAAGGTGGAGACCAGGCGCTAGTGACGCAACACGAGTGCGCCAGCCCTAATCAAGCCAGCCGGCTGCCACGAGTTTAGCCTTCAAGGCCGCAGTCGCAAGGTCGAGGCGCTGCTCATCGAGCCCGCGCAGGACCAGCTGGACCATCGGACGGTGGTCCTTGAGCGTTGGATAGCTCCCCATCTGCACATCGGGCCATTCGGCCTGATGTTGTCCGAACAGTCCGGCCACAGTACCTTCTGGGTGGCGCAGGTCAATCGAGCGGGCGTGCATCCTGGCCCCGGTCCGCAGCCGCGGCATGACTGCATCGAGCATCACCTGCATGATCTTCGGCACGCCAGCCATGGTGATGACGTTGCCAATCTTGAAGCCCGGCGCAACCGACACTGAATTCTCAATCAACTCAGCGCCCTCAGGAATCCGTGCCATCCGCATGCGAGCATCGGTGACCTCGACCCCGCGCGCTTCGAAATAGGCCCTCAGCATCTGCGCAGCTTGCGGATGAAGCCCGATCGGCACCCCGAATGCGGCAGCGATCGCATCAGCGGTGATGTCGTCGTGCGTTGGGCCAATCCCGCCGGTGGTGAACACATATGTATGGCGCGCCCGCAGCGCGTTGACCGCGTCAACGATGTCCTGCGTGACGTCGGGGACGACACGCACTTCGCGGACCTGGATTCCAACCTTTGTGCAGTACTCCGCAATAAAACCGATATTGGCATCCTTCGTCCGCCCCGACAGGATCTCGTCACCGATGACCAGGATCGATGCGGTGACGACCTCGAACGACGCGACAGTGACGTCACCAGCGTGCGCAGATGTGGTTTGATGCTCAGTCATGTGGCGGTCGGTCCTTGCGTCAAATCGTGACATGGGTGGCACGGGTCACGACGGAACATGTTGATCACGCGTTGAGAGCAGGCGATGGCGTTCCGCCGGGGCTTGCGCCCTGCTTGCGATGGCTGCACGAGGCTCTGCGCGAGACTTGGATCAGGAGAGCTCACCGCTCCGCGACAACCACGACGCATGACCCCATCGATCCATTGCGGACCATTCCATGCGATTTGCAACACCACTCGTGAGCGGTTCCCTCATCAAGCGCTACAAGCGCTTTCTCGTCGACGTGGCGCTCGAGGACGGTTCAACGATCACCGCATCATGCCCCAACACGGGCTCGATGATGGGGCTGACGTCGCCCGGCATCCGGGTCTGGGTGTCGGAGCACGACAGTCCGACACGCAAATACCGGCACACGCTCGAGCTTGTTGAGGATGCCATCAGCGGCAGGCCCAACGCCGTCGGGATCAACACGGGCCACCCCAATCCGATCGTTGCCGAGGCGATCGAAGCCCGCAAGATCAAAAGCCTTGTCGGTTATGCGAGCTTGCGCCGCGAGGTGAAATACGGCGTCAACAGCAGGATCGACATCCTGCTTGAAGACGAACGCGGGGCGCGGTGCTATGTTGAAATTAAGAATGTCCATCTTTCGCGCCGCAAGTCGCTTGCCGAGTTTCCCGATTCGGTGACGTCGCGCGGTGCAAAGCATCTCGGCGAACTCTCCGCCATGGTCGCAGACGGCCACCGTGCGGTGATGTTGTTCCTCATCCAGCGCGCCGATGTCACACGCCTCTCACTCGCCGATGACATCGATCCCGCCTACGCCAAGGCCTATGATGCCGCGATCGCTGCCGGTGTCGAGCCGATCGCTTATCGCTGCAAGGTGTCGCCCGAGGAAATCGTGCTGGACCGCCAAGTGGCGATTGTACGTTGACCAAAACTCCGCACTTGGCGCGGGGTCCTGCCATCGCGGCTGCCGCTTCAGGTCGCGCCACCAACGCGCTCGTGATCACGCTTGATGTGACGTTCGCTACTGAGTCTGCCACGGTGAGGCCACACAGAGAGTCGACGCGGTACCATACCGAGCGACACCATTGACTGAGAACCGGGTGACTGAGAGCCGGGTGACTGAGAGCCGGGGCGGCCTCATGGGTCGGGCCCAGCACCCCTCCTCGTCGCACACAACTGCAGCGATCCGATCCGCCCCCAGATCGTAGACCGATCAGAGTTGGCGGCCGGGACACCCGCAGGTCTATGGGTGTAGCATGCGCAGTATGGCCGTCGTCCCAGAATCGACGCGGTCTGATCATTCGAAGCCCATCACCGGAGTTTGGGACCATGGACGAGAAACCGAGCCGCCGCAGCTTCTCGGCAGCACTCGCGGCAGCTGCCGGCATTGGCGCACTAGGGAAGTCGGTCGAGGCGGAGGCTGGAAAAAGAACGTTCGAGATCGAGAAAACCGAGGCCGAGTGGCGAGCGTTGCTGACCCCAGAACAGTTCTATGTGCTGCGCGAGCACGGCACGGAACGGGCGTTTACGAGCCCGCTCGACAAGCTCTACGAGGCGGGCACCTACCACTGCGCGGGCTGCGATCTGGCGCTGTTCGAGAGTGAGACGAAATACGACAGTGGAACGGGCTGGCCGAGCTTTTGGCAACCCATCGAGGGCGCTATCGGGACTTCCGTCGACTACGTCTTGTTCTATCCGCGAACGGAAGTGCATTGCCGGCGTTGTGGCGGCCATCTCGGCCACGTGTTCAACGACGGGCCACGCCCAACTGGTCTCAGGTACTGCATGAACGGCATCGCGATGACCTTCAAGCCGCGCGAGCAAAAGTCTGGTTGAGGCCCTCCGCAAGACGTTTGCCGGGGTCAATTGCTGTGGAGTTTGACTGCGATGCGATGGAAGCTGATTGTGGCGGCGGCTGCAGCTTTGTTTGGCGGAGTAGCGATCACAACCGCGCTGATTGCGGGCGGTGCTCCCCGCGCGTCGACACCGCTCTCACAGAGTAGTCGCCCCCTGCCCTCTGACCACATCGTCCGCATCGCGCAGCCCCAGCGTACAGCCGTCGCGACCTTCGCGTCCGGCTGCTTCTGGTGCACTGAAGCCGACTTCGACAAGGTCCCTGGCGTGCTCTCGACGACCTCGGGGTTCATGGGTGGCCACGTTCCTAACCCCACTTATGAGCAGGTGGTTGCCGGGAACACTGGGCACACCGAGGTCGTGCAGGTCGAATACGACCCTGACGTCGTCACCTACGAGGCCTTGCTCGTGGTCTACTGGCGCAACGTGGACCCGTTCGACCTTGAGGGGCAATTCTGCGATCGCGGGTCATCATACCGTCCGGCCATTTTCGCGCACTCGGAGGAGCAGAAGCGGGCAGCACTGGAAAGCCGCGCGGCGCTCGACAGCAGCGGCACACTCCCTCAGCCGATCCGCGTTCCTGTCGAGACGGCCAGCGACTTCACAGCCGCCGACGCACGGCACCAGGACTTCTACAAAACGAACCCATTTCACTACTTCAGGTATCGCCTTGGATGCGGACGCGATCAGCGGCTGCGAGAAATTTGGGGCACAGTCGGGAACTGAGCCCAAACTGGCTTCTGTTGCATGCAAGTAACACTTCAAATTAACCTAAACGCAACTTGACCCCCACGATGGTAGTGGCATCTTATCCACAGGGGCGCAGATCGCGTGCTGGGCGTAGCGGCGGCGTCAGAGCTGGCCCTAGCCACTCCGGACGTTGTCTGGCAGCAGGTTCCGAGAGGATTAAGCGGCGGTGAGCAAGCGTTACGGTACCAGCACGAGCCTTGAGCGTCTGAAGCGCGCGTCCAGCGCTGCTGGGTTCGTATTGGCGACCGACGAGGACGGCTTGTCCGAGCAATACACACCAAAGCCGCCACGCAAGGCGGTCGGGGATGCCTTCAACGCTCACCGAGAGCGCAAAGCGCAGCGCAAACAACCCAACCGCGACAAGGGCCCCTTCTTCTGGCTCTCGCCTTTCGCGCTTTGGTCACCGTACGCTGGTGGGCGCGCTTGAACACCTGAAGGTGCCCACGCACCACCGCTCGGCCCGCAATCGAGAGGTGCAAATCTCTCCTGGCGCTCTACCCGGCGGTCTCGCCCCTGAGCCAATCGAGCACGATGGGGAACTGGCTCGACAGCCAGAAATGCCCCTGCTTCTCGACGCGAACGAGTTCTGCGCCAGGCCAGGCGGCAACAGCGCGTTCAATACCGCCAAGTGGCACGCTGCCGTCATGATCGCCAAACCAGGCCCTGAGCCTCGGTAGCTGCCGCACCCCAGAGCCAACACCGCGCTGGCAAGTTGCCGGAAGTGCCCACGGCTCCGGAAACAATCGCAGATCAGTCACCGGCCCTTCCACGCCGCACCTCAGTCCATCGCACATCATAGCGGCCAGCGCGTCGATCGTCGCCCGATCCTTCAGCAGCGCCAGATCGGAAGGACCTGATCGGAGCATGCCGAGCCTGATTGCGGCCCACGGCGAGCGGCGGGCCAACGTGCGAAAGAACCTGAACGCCGCGCGCACGAGCGTCGGCTGCCGGCCCGCGTGGCGAAACAGCAGGCTATGGAAGAGTGTAATGCGTTGCGCGCTCGCAGGTGTTTCAGGGCCGGACGCGAGCAGCCCGACGGGCGCGACAAGGCCAACGCGGTCCACTCGGTCCGCAAGGTACGCACCAACTGATGCCGCAAACGGCCCGCCACCGGAGACCCCGCAGACCGCGAACCTTTCGAGCCCGAGCGCAGCTGTGAACTGCGCGATGTCTTGCGCGAATTGGGCGAACGTGCGCGCACCAGGATCATCCGGCACGGCCGTGTCGCCATAGCCCCAGCGGTCAACGGCCAGGATCTGCAGGCCGCGATTGGCGGCGGCTGCATGAGCGGGCATGAACTTCAGTCGCGACCCGGGTGTCCCATGGAACGCCACGACGACCCGGTTGGCGCGCATATGGGAGCGGTCAAGGCAGCCCGCCCCGAACCTTGCAAAGGACAGCGCCCGGCCGTCGGGCAGACGCACAAGCTCTGGAGCAGGGACTGTGCTCACGCGACACCGCGCAGCAAACCAACGAGGCCCAGGAGGGCCACGCATACAACAATGCCCCAGCGCGCCAATCGGCAGATGCGGCATGGAACGTGATGGTACGTCATCACAGGATCAAACTCTTCAGGCATCACACTCATGCAGCTGATGGGCCTATGCTTCGGGGCGACGGCCCTGATCGTTCGCGCAACTTGGACAGTCAGTCACCGCTTGTTGATGACTTTCAAGGCTGACAGGCCGCCATTAGGCGTCTAATTCGAAAGTCGAGACCATCAGCCTCTGGCCCAACTCGGAGTCCCACATGAAACGACTGTTACTCGCCGCTGCAGCCCTCGTGATCAGCTTGGCGCCCGTCGCGGCTCAGAACCTCGACGTCATCAAGGAGCGCAAGGAAATTTTCAAGAGCTTCGGGCCGCACGCTCAGGCCGGCGCGGCGATGGTGCGGGGCGAGGCGCCATTCGATCTCGATCGCGCAAAGGCAATCTTTGCAGCCTACGTCCAGGGCGCTGGTCAGTTGCCGGACCTGTTTCCTGATGACTCCAAAGAGGGCGGCGAAACCGAGGCCCTTCCCGTGATCTGGGAGCGCAAGAGCGAGTTCGTCGCGGGCTTCGAGAAACTAGAGTTGGATGCTGGGGCTGCTTTCGATGCCGTCACGGATCTCGACAGCTTCCGGACCAATTGGGGAACTGTCATGGGCAACTGCGGCACCTGCCACCGTGCATTCCGCCTGCAAAAGAACTGAACGATGACAGCGGTCGACGTGACGCAATCGAAGGGCGGGACCGGCGCTGCGTCGTCGGTCCCTGTTTGGGATGTCCCCACCCGACTGTTCCATTGGGCACTTGTCTTGAGCATCGTCGGTTCGTGGGCCTCCTACGAATTTTCCGACTGGCTGCGCGATCCGACCCTGAAGATCCACCGCTATTTCGGCTATGCCGCGGTGATCCTGATCGTCTGGCGTTTGCTCTGGGGCGTCTTCGGGCCGCGCGCTGCGCGCTTCGCGGTCTTTGTCAGAGGACCCGTGAGCGTCGCGACCTACACGTGGGATCTCATCAGGCTGCGGGAGCGACCCTACGCGAGCCACAACCCACTCGGCGCCTACGCCGTCCTGGCTCTTTTGGGCTTCGTGCTGGTCCAATCGAGCCTTGGGCTCGTGGCCGTCGAACACAATTGGACCACGTGGGGACCGCTGTCCCACCTCATCAAGGATGGTGCGCTGCAGTCGCGGCTGACGAAATTGCACGGGCAGTTTTTCTACTGGGGCCTCCTGATCCTGGTCGGCATACATGTTGCAGCCGCGCTCTATCACTCGATCTTTCGCGGCGAACCTCTGGTCAGGGCCATGGTGACGGGTCGCAAACCGGCGCATCGGTACGCGGACGCTGACGCTGTCATCGGCTCCCAATGGTCGACCGGGACCACAATCGGCGCGGCTCTTGGCTGGCTTGCCGTTTCGATGGCCCTCTTCGGCGGGGTGATCGTTACGCTCGGCGGGAAAATCTTCTATTGAGCCCGATCAGCACTGCGCTCGTTGCAACCCCGCCAACAACGGCGAGCGCATAGGCCACTTCGACCCCGTGGTCGACCACGGTTGCTGCCACAATCCCAAAGAACACGACGAATGCGATGAGAGACAGGCTGAGCCCTCGAAACAATCTCAGAAGCGCGTCGAATCCCCAGCGATAATGGATGAAGAGCCCAACCGACGTCAGGATGACGGGAAAGCTCGCAATCAGCCCCGACGTCGTTGGCCCCGCGATTTCTGCGATGGCCGACAACAGCAGCACCATCAATCCCGAGACCACCATTCGCATCAGGATGTCCCACCACGGTAGCGGCCGCGGCATTTCATCAGTCCGGGGCCGCGGCAACAGGCGCCACGTGGCAAGCAGCACAAGGGTCCCGGCAACGATGGCAAGCTCGAGGGTCCAAGGCACCTGGAGCGCCGCCGAACCCGCCGTGGCAAAACCAAGAAACCCGCCGATCCAGCCGACGATCGGGTTGGTCTGTCGACCGATTGCGGCATAGCCGAGCAGGAAGCCCGCAATGGCGATGGCCGCGACAACCGCTCCGAGGCTCGCTTGCGCGCACCAGTCGAGGCCCTTCTCATAGGTGAGAAAGAACAGAACCGGCCCCGTCATCCAGGGCAGGCCCATGATCAGGCCGCCGACAGTCGCGCCCCATCGCCGTGCGATCAGGCTCATGACGGCCACGAGCAGCGGCGTGACCGTGAGCTTCAAGATGAAGAGGGTGGTCACGCCGCGTCTCCACGTCCGCCGTCGGCCGAGTGGCCCTCATGTCGCGCCAAAATCGGGTGGCGGTCGCGGCGATGAAGCGATGTTGGCGCGACGCTTCGCGAGGACGCTGCGATCAGTCCGATCAGCTCAATGAACCGCAGAAGCGTTGTATCCGCGCGCACGCATCCTCAAGCGCGGCAGTCGACGTTGCGTAGGAGATGCGCAAGTTTGGTGCAGTCCCAAACGCCGACCCATGGACAGCAGCCACGCCCTCGGTCGCAAGCAGCGTCATGACGAAGTCCTCATCCGTTTCGAGCAAGCGTCCGTCGGGTGTTTTCTTCCCGATGAGACCCGCACACGACGGGAATACATAGAACGCGCCCTCTGGCGACAAGCACTTCATGCCGTGCGCCTGATTGAGCATCGAAACGACGAGATCGCGCCGTTCCTGGAATGCCTTCTTGAAGGTCACGAGGTGGTCCTGCGGGCCGTCAAGCGCTTCGACCGCGGCCCACTAAGCAATCGAGCACGCCCCTGAGGTCTGCTGGCCCTGCACCATATCCATCGCCTTGATGAGGTGTTCGGGGCCTGCCGCGTAGCCGATCCGCCAACCGGTCATCGCATAAGCCTTCGAGACACCGTTCATCGTCAAGGTGCGGTCATACAAGCCGGGCTCAATCTCGGCGGGCGTCACGAAGCTAAAGTCGCCGTAGGTCAGATGCTCGTACATATCGTCGGTGAGGACCCAGACGTGCTCATGGCGCATGAGGACGTCGGTCACCATTTTCAACTCCTCGCGCGAATATGCGGCGCCCGACGGGTTGGACGGGGAGTTGAGAATGATCCACTTCGTCTTCGCCGTGATCGCAGCCTCCAGTGCCGCCGGCTGCAGCTTGAACGCGTCTTTTTCGTGCGTATCGACGATGATGGGCGTGCCACCACACAGCAGCACCATTTCGGGATAGCTCACCCAGTAGGGTGCCACGACGATCACTTCGTCACCGGGGTTCAGGCTCGCCAGCAGCGCGTTATAGATAACGTGCTTGCCGCCCGTGCCGACGATGGTCTGGCTCGGCTTATAGTCGAGATTGTTCTCCCGCTTGAACTTCCGCGCAATTGCCTCGCGCAGTTGCGGGATGCCTGCGACAGGGGGGTATTTTGTTTGGCCATCGCGGATCGCCCGGATGGCGGCCTCCTTGATATTTTCGGGCGTATCGAAATCGGGCTCCCCGACCGAAAGCGAAATCACGTCTTTGCCGCTTGCCTTGAGGTCGCGGGCCTTCTGGGTGAGCGCAATCGTCGCCGATGGCTTGATGCGGGAGAGGGCGGCGGAGATGAAGGCCATGGATGACACTCGTCTTTGGATTCAGCTCTTGGGATTCGGCTTTCGGAATGGCCGTCGATGCGCAGGCCGTACCACGCCCCGCGCCGCCTGCGGCTCACTCTTCGCCATCGATCGGCCGACAGAAGGCGGCTGGTCCGGCGAGCGTGATCGGCGGGAGGAGCGCGCCGGCGCACGCCACCACGCTTCCGCTCATACACGTTCCGCGCGCAGCCCGAAACCCTGCCGCATTCACTGCTGACGTGCCTGGAGCGCTTGAATGGCTTGGAACCCGATCAACGGCGTCACTGACGCACTGCGGTCGCGCTACTATCCGCGCCAGCTTTCCAAGCCCGCACGATGCCGCTACCGTCGCCCGTCCGTGTTCGGGGAGAAACGACAATGACGCAAACGCCAAGCGCCGGAGCTGATACGGCGCGGACGACAGAAGCCGCACGACTGCTCGCCGCCGCCCGGAGGACTGTGACCGCGATCAACAGCTTGCCTGAAGCTGTCGCCCCACGCAGCGTTGCAGAGGCCTATGCGACACAGGATGCGCTCGTCGATGTTCTCGGTTCAGCCATTGTCGGCTGGAAGGTCGGGGCAACCGCGGTTGCGATCCAGCAACGGCTTGGAACGAACGAACCCTTTGCTGGACCGCTGCTTGCCGACAGCGTCTTCGAAAGCCCGGGCCGGCTCAACGCTGGCGCCTACCTTCACACCGCTATCGAGTGCGAGTTCGCATTCCGGATGGGGCGCACCCTCCCGGTTCGGGCCGAGCCCTACGCCGAGGCCGAGGTCGCGGACGCCGTCTGTGAGATCATCCCTGCGATCGAGGTGGTCGCGCCAAGCTTCGAGCAGATCCTCGGTGGCGCGCTGCTCGATCGGATTGCAGATCTCGGCGTGACCGCCGGCCTCGTCCACGGTCAGGCCACATCGCCGCAGGCGTTCCCGCTCGCAAAACTTGTTGCCCATGGCGTCGCGCTACGGATCGACGGCGCTGAAACCGCGAGGGGGACAGGTGACCTCGTGCTCGGTGATCCCTTGCGGTCACTGACCTGGCTTGCAAACCACCTTCGCCAGCGCGGTCGCGACCTCTCGGCCGGAGCGATCGTGTCGACTGGGAGCATGACCGGCATCACGCAGCTCGCCATTGGCCAAACCGCCGTCGCTGACTTCGGCTTGCTTGGGACTGTGACAGCCCGGTTTGCCTGACCCTACGCCTGGATGTCGTCAAAACCACGCCCATCACAGTGGCCAGCACTCACAGCGGCCACACGAACAGGATCGTTGGCACCCCGACAATGATAATCAAGATTTCGAGCGGCAGCCCGATCCGCCAATAGTCCGTGAAGCGGTACCCGCCAGGGCCCATCACGAGCGTGTTGTTCTGGTGGCCAATCGGCGTCAGGAACGCACACGACGCTGCGACGGCGACAGCCATCAGGAACGGGTCCGGGTTGACGTCGAGCGCTTTGGCGACGCCGACGGCGATCGGCGCTGCGATCACGGCGGTCGCGGTGTTGTTGAGGATGTCAGACAACGTCATCGTCACAATCATCAGGAGCAGCAGCACGACCCAAGGCTGCAAGCCCTCGGTGAATTCGACGATCGATGATGCGATCAACGCAGAGCCACCTGTGCGATCGAGCGCGGCTCCGATCGGGAGCAGCGAACCGATCAGTACGACCACGGGCCAGTCGATCGCCTCATAGACTGAGCGAACCGGGACGATCGACGACGCAACGTAGATCGCAGCAACGGCCGCAAGGGCGATCGGCAGCGCAACCAACTCCAGCGTGGAGACGACGAGAGCTGCAACGAACACGCCGAGGGCGAGAACCGCACGCGAGGTGTCGGTCACCTGGAGGCCCCGGTTGGCCAGCGGCAATCCACCGATCCATTCGACGGCGCGGCCGAGCCGTTCCGAAGAGCCCATCAGCAGCAGGATGTCGCCGGCGCGGATCGGCATGTGGCGGACGCGTGAGACGATGCTGCGGCCCTCTCTCGAGATCCCGACCAGCCAGACACCATGCTGGTCGTGCAGTCGAAGCGCTTGGGCCGTCGTGTCGATGGCGCGTGTATCTGGGCGCACGACCGCCTCGACGAACGTGAGGTCGCCGCGCTCGCTGCCCTCCTTCTCGCGCCTTGACGCTCGTTCACCGAGTGTCTCACGGCGGGATTCTTCAGCTTGCTCATAGTCAAGTCCAAGCGTGGTCACAAAGCTGTCGAGCGCGCGCGCATCCGTTTCAACCAGCAGGATGTCTTGCGGTGCGACCGTGATGAAGCGGCCATAAATCGGCAGCCTCATCCCCCCACGCAGGACGGCGACAATGGCCACGTCCTTTTCGTCGCCGATTTCGTCGAGCGCCCGCAGCGTCTTGCCAATCGCGCGCGAGCCCTCCGGAACGCGCAGCTCAACGAGATAGGCCCCGGCATCGAACAACGCTTCGCCTGCGCGCTTGTTCCGCGTGTCTGCGGGCAGCAAGCGCCATCCAATGAACGCGACGAACGACACCCCCACCAACGCGCACACGAGCCCCACGGGCGTGAAATCGAACATGCCGAACGGCGCGCCCATCTCCTGCATGCGATAGGTCGAAACGACAATGTTCGGCGGCGTGCCGATGAGCGTGATCATTCCACCGAGGATGGTGGCGAACGCCAGCGGCATCAGCGTCAACGCTGGCGACCGCTTGGCGCGTTCTGCCGCCCGGATGTCGATCGGCATGAGCAGCGCGAGGGCTGCGACATTGTTGATGATCGCAGAGAGGCTCGCGCCGAAGCCGGAGACCACGGCAATGTGGGCTGACGTCGAACGTCCCGGCCTCTCAAGGACGTTCGCCAGAACGGTCAGCGCGCCCGCGTTCGCAAGACCCTTCGAGACAATGAGCACGAGCGCGATGATGATCGTCGCCGGATGACCGAAGCCAGAGAACGCCTCTGCCGCCGGCACGACCCCGATGAGCACAGCGACGACCAGTGCACTGAAGGCAACAAGGTCGTATCGAACCCGACCCCAGATGAGGAGCAGGAGCACGAGAGCCAGCAGACCCAGCAGCAGTGCTTGTGGTGTCGTCATCCGTCAAACCTGCTTGGGCTGAGGTTAAGCGCCATTCGCACCCGTGCTATCCATACGCGACTCCTTGGAACGTTGTCGTGCCCCCGCTGCTGTGCGCGCGACGGCGCGGGCGCCCGCATCTCTCTCGTACTCGGCGTAGCAAGCGAGTCACAACCCACACCAATCCACTGACCGCCACACTGCGATACTGATGCGAACACATTGCCGCGCAACTCACATGCTTCGATGTTTGGCGTGCGGGGCGTTGTGGCGGCGCCTTGTGTGCCGGTTGCTTACGACCAGCCATGCAGGCGCCTGCCGAGTTGACGCACAGGTGGGCTGCGAACCGGAGGGGACGGAGGGGAATGTGCAAGACACACAAATGACGGGGAAGGAGATCGGACGGATGGCCCGAGACTTCGCCCTGGCCTGTTTTGCGATGACACTCCTCGTCGTTGCGCTCAACATCGGCGCCGAACGAACGACGACCATTCCGCTTGTCGGTCTCATCATGCCCCAAGAGACGAGCGGCCAACTGTTCGCCGCACTTGGCGCCAGACTGGAGGCAAATACGCCAATCCTGGCAGCCGGTTTGAGCGCAGCGGCCTCAAGTTCCGCCGGCTTCGACCCCTCGTCGCCCTATTGGGTCACAGGGACGACCCTTCTTTTTGCGATCGCCGTCGCGATGGTTGGCCACATGCTCCGACGGTTCGTGACCCTCGCAGTTGCACCATGGCACGAACCCGAGCGCGATCGTAGGGCGATTTCTTGATGATCGCCCTGGGCCGTCAGTGCCCAGAGTTGCGCGCCGATGAAAACAGATCGGCGAGGACCCGCAAGGCGTATGTTGATCAACGGTAAAGCAGCATTAACGCGATCACGCTCAACTGATCGGGCTTCATTCGGGGCACACTGGTAGTCTGACCGGCGGTCGACTACGTTACAGGCATGTAAGCGTTCGGTTTTGGTCCGATTGGCACGAAGGGGGTCTTCGATTGAAGCTCGGAACTCTTTCCCTGGCAGGTGCCGCCGTCATTGCAGCCTCGGTTGCTGCAGGCCACCTTGCGTCGATTGAGGGGCCTGGCACCTCGGCGGCGGCGTCGGCGCAAACCGCACTCGCTCAGACCCAGCACGCAGTAAACGTGGATCGTCGGCATTGGCAGCAGGTTGCAGCGAACCGTCCTGGATCCGATGGGCTGCGCACGCTCAAGCCCGGCGATACGATTTCGGTCGGAGACGATCTCGCGGGCTTTACAGTTCTTGCTGTTGAGCGGGCAACGGCGGCACTTCCCGATATCAAAGGTGATGTGCGCCCCGTGGATCTGATCGTCGTGATCGCACGCGATGCCGGCAAACCGGACGGCCAACCGCTACGCTTCGTATTCGAGACAGAGGGGAACCCGAAAGCTGCACTCGGTCCGACGGCGCTCTGACGGTTGCATGTGTCGCTGACACCAAGCCTAATGCCCAATGCGTGACAGCAGCGACACCAAGTCCGGCGTGATCGATTCCGTCAGGTCTCCGAGGCACCTTTGCGGTTTTTGCCCTCAATGCAAACAACGCAGGTCCTGATGTCGCATTGCGGGCTGCTCAGCCCGCAGATGTTTCTCGTCGCTTTTGCCGTCGCAGCTGCTCAGATATCCTCGCGCCGAACCACCCGCTCCAGCGGGACGCCCCGGGCCAGGCGCGCGACATTCTCCAGAAACAGCGTCTCCCATCGCCGCCAAGTCCCGCTGCCAGCAAACGAGCAGTGCGGCGTAACGGTTACTTTAGGATGGCTCCAGTAACGGCTTTCGTCCGGGAGTGGCTCTACGGCGAAGACGTCGAGCACCGCGTGTCCGAGGCGTCCTTCGTCGAGCGCTGCGAGCAGGGCATCGTCATCGACGACCGCGCCACGCCCAATATTGACCAGCATGGCGTCAGGCTGCGTGCGGGCGAAAACGCGAGCGTTGACGGCCCCAGCGGTTGCGGCGTTGAGCGGACACGCGACAATGATCACGTCTGCCTCGGCGGCAAAGGCTTCAAGATCGTTGAGCGTTCCGCAGCGGTCGGCCAACGCGTGTTGAGCGGTCGACCGGCGCACCACCGTGATGTGGGCGTCGAACGCTTTGGCCCGCTGCGCGATCGCCTGGCCGATCGGTCCAAACCCTACGATCAGCCAGCGTGTGCCCGAGATCTCGCGGAACCGCTGAACCTTCCAGAGCTTGTCGGCCTGTGCCTGGCGCAAGGTCTCGAGGGGATGAAACCGCGCGAGCACGTGCGCCAGCACGAACTCGGCGATGGCAACCGACTGTGCGTTCGAGTTGCAGATCGTCACACCGCGCTCGGCCAGGGTCCTGTAGACCGGGCGATCGAGACCGGTGTTAAAGGTCTCAAGCACGCCGATGGATCGACACCGCTCCAGCACGTCAAACACCTCGGTCGTTCGGTTGTCCGATGAGATGTCGGGGCTCAGCCAGACCATATCGACACCGAAGTCCTCGGGCCGCACCGGAGTGCCGTCCACGTCGAACCGTCCGTCAGATCGGAGGAGATGAACACGGAGCCCGAGGCCGAGTGCGTCGAGCCTCTCGCTGACGCTCGCATGCCCCTTCTCGGTCATCGCAATCGTGATCGCCATTCCCCTGCCCTTCCCGCGTCCAGCCGTGCGCGAGAGTGGCTGCACACGGGGCCAATGGCAATCGCAGCCGACGCATGACGCCTCTGCTGCAGGTCTCGTGCTGCGGCCTTGTGGGTCGCGACGCAGCGCCGTTGATCGGGCACGCCTGTTCAGCCATATCGGTTGGATGGCTGACCAGACCAGAACCGATCGCACGAAGGCGAAATCCGCCGGCAAGCCCCGCCCGTCGCGCGGCAAGGCGGGTAAGCCCGTTGCGCCGCCGATCGAGACCGCTGCAGGCACGCCGGGTTTCGGCGAGGCGCCACAAGCCGCTTTTCTCGCGGCAAGCGGTCCAGCCGCCCTACCGGATCTGTCCCAATACGGTTCGCTCGAAGCCGGGACTTTGCCTGCGCTGCGTCAGTCCGGTCCAAGACCGCCCATCGGCACGGCAAGCTTGACGGCATCGCTCGATGCGATCCTTTCGCGCCCCGAGCAACGAAGCGAGAACGCGAGGCAGATCCTTGCGGCCCAGCCCATGATCGCGAGCCATCCGCTCGTTTCGGGCGATATGCCCGTTTATCGGCCGCACCGCCCGGAGCGTCCTCAGAAGTCCGAAGGCGGCCGGCGCTTCAAGCTTGCTTCAGAGTTCGAACCGAAAGGTGACCAGCCGGCCGCGATCACCGAACTCGTCGAAGGCGTGCTCAAAGGCGAGCAAGACCAGGTGTTGTTGGGCGTCACGGGGTCAGGCAAGACCTTCACCATGGCGCATGTGATAGAGCGCACACAGCGCCCGGCCCTGATTCTCGCGCCGAATAAAACTTTGGCGGCTCAGTTGTATGGCGAGTTCAAAAGCTTCTTTCCGGACAATGCGGTCGAATATTTCGTGTCCTACTACGACTACTACCAGCCGGAAGCCTACGTTCCCCGCTCGGACACGTATATCGAGAAGGAAGCCAGCATCAACGAGCAGATCGACCGCATGCGCCACGCGGCAACCCGTGCCCTGCTCGAGCGCGATGACGTGATCATCGTCGCATCCGTGTCGTGCATCTACGGCATCGGCTCGGTCGAGACGTACACGGCGATGACGTTCGCGTTGCAGGTTGGCGAGCACATTTCCCAGCGCCAACTGCTCGCCGACCTGGTTGCGCTCCAGTACCGCCGGTCCGATGCGAATTTCCAGCGCGGGACCTTCCGGGTCCGCGGCGATACGGTCGAGGTCTTTCCGGCGCACTACGAGGACCGGGCCTGGCGCATCACATTGTTCGGCGAAGAGATCGAGGCGATCACAGAATTCGATCCGCTCACAGGCCAGAAGAGCCAGGACTTGTCGCTGGTCAAGATCTACGCGAACTCGCACTACGTGACACCGAAGCCGACGCTGCGCCAAGCCATCGACCAGATCAAGGTCGAGCTGAAACAGCGCCTTGCCGAACTGTCAGCGACCGGCAAACTGCTCGAAGCCCAGCGCCTCGAACAACGCACCATGTTCGACATCGAGATGATGCAGGAGATGGGTCGATGCGCGGGCATCGAGAACTACTCTCGCCACCTCACGGGACGCAAGCCCGGCCAAGCCCCGCCAACGCTCATCGACTACTTCCCCGACGACTTCCTCATGGTGGTGGACG
>JBHJOC010000004.1:0-58689 GCA_050330095.1 Hyphomicrobiaceae bacterium | reverse complement strand
GTGCCCGAGCCCAAGCCAGAGTGCCCGCCAAGCCAAGGCGCCAGTCGCCCAGCGCACGAGACCTTTTCAGTTTGCCGACAACGCGCCCTCGGTAGCGGCCCGCAGCTGCGGCATCAAGTACGGCGACAGGTCCTCTGCCCGCGCGAATGGCTTGCACCGCTCACGCAAACACGCAATACTGCCTAACCAATGAGCACGCATATGCTTTAGGCATGCGCCAGGTGATCGCCCGCGAAATGTCCCGAACTTCGACGTCCCAGCCGCCTCTCCGGATCGGCCCCTTGACCGTTCAGGGTCGGGCGTTCCTTGCGCCAATGTCGGGCGTCACCGACACGCCATTCCGGCTTCTGGCGCACAGTCTCGGAGCCGGTCTGGTCGTCTCCGAAATGGTTGCGAGTTCGGAACTCGCAAAGGGGCGTCCGAAGGCCGTGCGCAAGGCGCAGCGTGGCGCCGTGAAACCGTTCGTGATGCAACTCGCTGGCCGGGAAACCCATTGGATGGGCGAGGGCGCCAGGATTGCCGAAGGCCTTGGTGCCGATGTGATCGACATCAACATGGGCTGCCCAGCGCGTGAAGTGACGGGCATGCTGTCGGGGAGTGCGCTGATGCGCGATCTCGACCATGCCCAGCGCCTCATCGAGGCTGTCGTTGCAGCCACGTCGCGGCCCGTTACGCTGAAAATGCGTCTTGGTTGGGATGCAGCCAGCCTGAATGCACCCGAGCTTGCCCGGCGGGCTGAGCAAGCTGGCGTCGTGCTGATCACGGTCCACGGCCGCACGCGCTGCCAGTTCTACAAGGGGCGCGCCAACTGGAGCGCGGTTCGTGCGGTTCGTGATGCGTCTCGGCTGCCGCTCGTCGTCAATGGGGATATCGTCGATCCGGTCAGTGCGCGCACAGCGCTCGCTGCATCCGGGGCCGATGCCGTCATGATCGGTCGGGGCGCTTACGGTGCGCCATGGATGCCTGGCCGCATCGGCACAGCGCTCGCCACAGGCGTCGACCCCGGTGATCCGGGTCCTGACGTGCGCGGCGACTTGCTTTGCGAGCTAATCGTGGCGATGAGCGCGCTGCATGGCCGTGAGCATGGATTGAAGCAGGCGCGCAAGCACATCGCTTGGACGCTCGATCGCAGCACGCTCGGTCCAGAACGGCGACGCGCGTGGCGTGCGCGGCTCTGTCAACTCGACGATGTCGACGTCGTTTTGCGCGGTGTTCGCGAGGCGATGGCCGAGGCGCTCGACGCACAGGGAGCGCTCGCGGCATGACAACCACGCGCCGCAACGCTTCAGGCCCACGCTCCCGCGCGGCAGAGGCTGCGCAAGGGCCCCGCGACCCCGTTGTGCCCGGTGCGGCCGCAAGCGGCCCGGCTGCGCCCGCCCCAAGCCGCCCGGATCAGATCGTAAGCGCGTTGCCGTACCCTATCTGCCTGATCGGTGAGGGAAACCGGTTTGTGTTCGCCAACCCTGCCGCTGAGGACTTCTTCGGGGCGAGCCTGGCTTACCTTCGACGCCACGTCCTCGAGTTCTTCGTGCCAGCGGACTGCCCGCTCGCGTCGCTCGTCTCGCACGTGCGCCGCAGCGGCGCCTCGATGAATGAATACGAGGTCGAAGTCTCGTTGCCGAGGCTCGACCAGGTTCGCCTCGTCGATGTTTTCGCCGGCCCGCTGCCCGATGACCGCTCTCTGATCCACGTGATGCTGCTCGGGCGCACCATGGCCCAGATGATCGAGCGTCAGATGACCCATCGGGCGGCAGCGCGATCGGTCTCGGGCCTCGCTGCTATGCTGGCACACGAGATCAAGAATCCGCTGTCGGGCATTCGCGGTGCTGCCCAATTGTTGGAGCCGTCGCTGTCCGATGGTGATCGCGTCCTGGCCCGGCTGATTTGCGCCGAGACGGACCGTATCCGTGATCTTGTTGATCGCATGGAAGTTTTCGGCGACGAGCGCCCGCTCACCAAGCAGCCGGTGAACATTCACGACGTGCTGGCGCACGTCAAAGCGATTGCAGAGAACGGCTTCGCTGCGTCTGTTGGCTTCATCGAAAGCTATGACCCGTCGTTGCCACCGGTGTCAGGCATCCGCGACAAGCTCATCCAGGCACTCTTGAACCTCGTGAAAAACGCCGCCGAGGCACTCGACGGTGTGCCGGAGCCGCGTCGGATCGTTCTTCGCACCCGCTTCAGGCCGGGTGTCCGCCTGTCCGTTCCCGGCGCCGGCAGCCGCGTGCAACTGCCGCTGGTCATCGAGATCGAGGACAATGGACCGGGTATTCCGGACAGCGTGCGGTCGGGACTTTTCGATCCCTTCGTGACGACAAAGCACAGCGGGACCGGCCTCGGGCTCGCACTCGTTGCAAAAATCATCGGGGACCATGGCGGCGTAATCGAATTCGACAGCGAGCCCCGCCGCACAGTCTTTCGCGTTTTGCTGCCGCTGCATGGGTCGTGACGGCACACTGCCGGCGGCTGCTCGGCCTGAGCGCACGACAAGGGCCTTGGGGGCCCGACAGGAGTGATGAAGCATGGCTCAAGGAACCGTACTCGTCGCTGACGATGACACGGCCATACGGACCGTACTGAATCAGGCGCTCGCGCGTGCTGGCTATATCCCACGCACGACGGGGAACGCTGCGACCCTCTGGCATTGGGTCTCGCAGGGAGAGGGGGACGTCGTCGTCACGGACGTCGTGATGCCCGACGAGAACGCGTTCGACCTCATCCCGCGCATTCGCAAGATCAGGCCCGATCTCCCAATCATTGTCATGAGCGCGCAGAACACGCTGATGACGGCGCTCACCGCGGCCGAGAAGGGCGCATTCGAGTACTTGCCAAAGCCGTTCGACCTCAACGAGCTCGTAACCGTGATCGGCCGCGCGATGTCGCAGCCCGGTAAGCAGCCGGCAGCCGAGGTCTCGGACGGCGACGGACTTCCGCTGATCGGGCGCTCGGCGGCGATGCAAGAGATCTATCGTGTCATCGCCCGGCTCACACAGACAGACCTTACAGTCATGGTGACGGGGGAATCCGGCACGGGCAAAGAACTCGTGGCGCAGGTGCTGCATACGTTCGGCAAGCGCCGTGATCGCCCGTTTGTCGCCGTGAATATGGCAGCGATCCCGCGTGAACTCATCGAAAGTGAGCTGTTTGGGCACGAGAAGGGCGCCTTCACCGGCGCGCATGCCCGCATGAGCGGCCGCTTCGAGCAGGCGGAGGGGGGAACGCTGTTCCTCGATGAAATCGGCGACATGCCGATGGAGGCACAGACCCGGCTGTTGCGGGTCCTGCAGGAGGGCGAATACACCACCGTCGGTGGCCGCACGCCCATCAAGACCAATGTACGGATCGTTGCTGCAACTCACCGCAACTTGAAGATCCAGATCCAGCAGGGCTTGTTCCGCGAGGACCTGTTCTACCGCTTGAACGTGGTGCCACTGCGCCTGCCTCCGCTCCGTGAACGCCTCGACGACATTGGCGATCTTGCCCGCCATTTCTTGCGTGACGCCGCCAAGGAGGGCCTCGGCGCGCGCAACATCGCAGCCGATGCAATCGAGCGCCTGAAATCGCACGCCTGGCCCGGTAACGTGCGCGAGCTGAAGAATATGATCCGTCGTCTGGCCGCAATCTATGCGCAGGACACGATCACGCGGGACATGGTTGCGGCGGAGCTCGACGGCATCGAGAACGCACCGGCACCGGACGTCTCAGACGTCGGACCGAGAACGCTGTCCGAGATGGTTGAGGTGCACCTTGCCGATTATTTTGGCCAGTTTGGCAATGGCCTGCCGCCGCCCGGCCTCTACGATCGGATCTTACGCGAGGTCGAAGCGCCGTTGTTTTCGGCTGCGCTCGCTGCAACCCGCGGCAACCAAATCAGAGCGGCAGAGCTCCTGGGTCTCAACCGGAATACGCTGCGCAGTCGCATCAAGGCGCTCGATATCCAAGTGTTGAAGATGCCAACGCGTGGGTAGGTCTGGACGCGTGCGAGGTCGAGGCGCATTCGCTCTTGAGCTCTCGGCTGTCATGCTTACGGGGGGTGGGTGCGGGCGCGAGCCGGGTCCTGCATCGCTCGGCTTGTTCAAGTGAGGCGTCGCACATTCAGGAGTCCACCTTAACTGGCTCCGATGCCAACGGATGCTTGCAATTTTCTGATCACTGGCTTGCAGAGCCTCACACTGTCCGGTGGACGGTGCGGTTGACCGATTGCGCACTTGTCGCGAAAATGTCACACGAAGGTGATTGCTGAACAGGCTGCGTTGCTGGTCGGTCGCACTGTTGCGTCGCGGGCTCGAACGGCTGTTGAGACGGATCGATCGCTACGTCGTGCCAGATTGCTGTTTTCGGGATTGAGCCACCCCATCGGCGCCGTGATCACGCAAGCGATCGCTGGCCGAAGGCAGGAGCAAGATGCAAACGCACGCCGCGAGCATACATGGTGAGGTCGGGCAGCCCGCGGCTCAGCGGCTGCTGATCGACGACGTGCCACTACCGTTCGCCGATACCCGCAATCGCTCGTTCTCTGTTGGTCTCGGGATCGTTATCCTGTCGCTGATCTCAGCTTTGGCATCCTATCTGATCCTCACCAACCTCACGCCGCTCACCCCGCGGGGCGGCGTGGTGCTGAGCGTGCTCGCGGTCAACGGGGCTCTGATCCTGGCGATGTTCATCGTCATTGCAGGGCAGGGCCGCGAAATCTACCGGGCCTGGCGCGAAGGGGTGCCGGGGGCACGGCTGCATATCAGGATTGTCGGTCTGTTCAGCCTGATCGCGGCGCTGCCAGCCCTGCTGCTCGCGATTGCAGCAACGACGACGTTCACGCGTGCGATCGACGGGCCGTTCTCCGATCGGACTCGGGCGATCGTCCAGCAGTCGACCGAGGTCGCGAACATCTACTTCGAAGAGCACGGGCAGATCATCAGGACCGATGCGATCAACATGGCGCGTGACCTCGACGATGCTGCCGAGATGCGCGCCCGGTCGCCAGCCGAGTTCCAGTCCCTGGTGCTTGCACAGGCTGGGTTGCGCGATCTTCCGGTCGCCTACGTGATCGATGCAAGCGGTCGGCCGCTCATCACTGCGATCGAGAATGAACGCCTGCCTTATCGGGCACCGCCTGCAAACGTCATCGAACTTGCGACGTCTGGCCAGGTTCCGCTGCTGATGCCGAGCGATGCTTACCGCGTCGCGGCGCTCGTGAAGCTCCAGCAGCATCCGGGACTTTTTCTGTTTGTCGCGCGCGGCGTGAGCCCGGCGGTGCTCCGGCATATGGAACGTGCCCAAGCCGGCCTGGCAGAGTTCACGGAGCTGCGGAAGCGGCGGACGGGGCTACAGGTCGCGCACGGGCTTCTCTACTTCATGATCGCGCTGTCCGGCCTTCTGGCTGCGATTTGGACAGGGCTTTGGTTCGCCGGCCGTTTCGTTGCGCCCATCGGCCGCCTGATCTCGGCGGCACAGCACGTCTCGCGCGGCAATCTGGCAGTGGAGCTGCCGATCAGGCGCGGTGAAGGCGACTTGCGCCGCCTGTCCCAGACCTTCAACACGATGACCAACGAGATCAAGGCTCAGCGCGACGAACTCGTTGCCACCAATACAGAACTCGTTGAGCGGCGGCGCTTTACGGAAGCCGTGCTTGCGGGCGTCTCCGCTGGCGTGATCGGGCTCGACCATGAAGGTGAGATCCGTCTCGTGAACACCTCTGCTGAAGCGTTGCTCCACCGACCGGCCGGCAATCTCGTTGGCAGCCGCTTCGAAGAGGTGTTGCCGGAACTCGCAGCGCACGTTGGGCCTCGTCTGTCAGGCGGCATGCGAGCACCAGTGAGTGAGGCTCTCGAACTCGACATTGATGGTCACGTCCGCGTCCTGACCGTGCGGGTGACGCGCGAGGATGCGGGCGTCAACCGAGGCGCCGTCGTCACGTTCGACGACATGACCGAACTTGTGAACGCCCAACGCGCGTCGGCTTGGGCCGACGTCGCGCAGCGGATCGCCCACGAGATCAAGAACCCCCTGACGCCCATCCAGCTGAGCGCGGAGCGCCTGAAGCGCAAGTATGGGCGCGTGCTGACCGACGACCGCGAAGTGTTCGACAAGTGCACGGACACGATCATCAGGCAGGTCGGCGCCGTCTCCAGGATGGTCGATGAATTCCGAAACTTCGCGCGGATGCCGGAACCCAAAATGGTCATGGCCGACCTGCGTACAGCCGTCAGAGACCCCGTCACCTTGTTCCAGATGGGAACACAGAACACCGACATCACGCTGAAGGTGCCGGACGAAAAGATGGTGATGGCCCTCGATCCGCACCTGATTGACCGGGTGATTACCAACATCGTCAAGAACGCCGCCGAAGCCGTTCAGGCGCTCGCTGAAAGCGACGCTGCACCGCCCGGATACGTGGGCCGCGTGGAGGTCGAGGTGTTCCGCGATGCAGATACGGCTGTCATCGAAATCACTGACAACGGCACTGGTCTCGACAAGCAGCAGCGCGCGCGTCTGCTCGAGCCTTATGTCACGACCAAGGCCAAGGGCACCGGACTTGGCCTTGCGATCGTCCAGAAGATCGTCGAGCAGCACGCGGGCAGCCTCGTTCTCGACGATGCACCCGAGACCGCCGATCGCCCGAGCGGCGCCCGCGTGCGCATCGAACTGCCTATACGGAACATCGACGCGGACAAGCGAACCGCGGCGGAAGGGGTGGCCGCCGAGTAGGTGGCGGCTTCCCCGACCAACGGAGCTACGGAGGAGACGTTCATGGCTGCCGACATACTGGTCGTTGACGACGAGACCGACATCCGGGATCTCGTAGCCGGCATCCTGGAAGATGAGGGCCATCGCTGTCGCCTTGCGCGTGACAGTGATGAAGCATTGATCGCAATCGAGAACCGCAAGCCGCATCTCGTCATTCTCGACATCTGGCTCAACGGAAGCCGCCTCGACGGGCTCGAGGTTCTGAACATTATTCGGCGCGTTCACCCAGATCTGCCGATCATCATCATCTCGGGCCACGGCACCATCGAGACGGCGGTGACAGCCATCAAGCGCGGCGCCTACGACTACATCCAGAAGCCGTTCACGGCCGATCGGCTGCTGCTCGTTGTCATGCGCGCGCTCGAGGCATCGCAGTTGCGTCGGGAAGTGCGCCAGCTGCGTGAGCGTAGCATCGTCAGCAATGATATGATCGGCGCCTCGGCCTCGCTCAACCAGTTGCGCAACCAGATCGACAAAGTCTCGCCGACCAACAGTCGGGTGCTGCTCCGCGGCGCTTCGGGAACCGGCAAGGAACTGGCGGCGCGCGTTATTCACGCAAAGTCAAACCGCGCTGATGGCCCGTTCGTCGTGATGAACGCGGCGTCCATGGCGCCTGACCGCGTCGAAGAAGAATTGTTCGGCATCGAGGATCGCACCGGCGGGCCACGCAAGGTCGGGGCGCTAGAGGAAGCACACTCCGGCACGCTCTACATCGACGAAGTGGCCGACATGCCGATCGAGACGCAAGCGAAAGTGCTGCGCGTTCTCGTCGAGCAGAAGTTCCTGCGGCTTGACGGCAGCCAGAAAGTCGAAGTCGACGTGCGCATCATCTCGTCGACGAGCCGCAACCTCGAGCGCGAAATGGAGGAGGGCCGGTTTCGCCCGGACCTGTTCCATCGCCTGGCAGTGGTGCCAATCCGTGTGCCGTCGCTCTGCGAACGCCGCGAGGACATCCCGGCGCTGGTCGACCACTTCATCGCACAGGTGGCCCAATCATCTGGCATCGCCGCCCGCCGCGTTGGTGAGGATGCAATGGCCGTGCTGCAAGCCCACGACTGGCCGGGCAACGTCCGCGAACTGCGCAATAATATCGAACGCCTGATGATCCTGGCGGGCGGTGACCCCGATGCCGTGATCACCGCCGATATGTTGCCCGACGAGATCGGCTCCAACGTTCCGCTGCCCGTCAATGGCGGGTCTGAGCATCTCATGTCGCTGCCGCTTCGAGAGGCTCGGGAGATCTTCGAGCGCGAATACCTCTTGTCACAGATCAATCGGTTTGGCGGCAACATCTCCCGTACGGCTGAGTTCGTTGGCATGGAGCGTTCAGCACTCCACCGGAAGTTGCGGGCGCTGGGTGTGACGTCTGACCAGCGCGGTAGCCAGATCTGAGCCGACGTCGCGCGTGCTTGGATGCATCGCGCGACCGGACCAATGCGTCCATGCGCAACACGAGGCACGGCGCGAGGCCCACAGGATTGGGCCCGATTTCCACGGCGCGTAGGGCGGGCGGCCTTCCAACAGCGCGCCGCGCACGAACACGAGGCGCAAAGCCATGAAGGTCATCATTTGCGGCGCGGGGCAGGTCGGTCTCGGCATCGCCGAACGCCTGTCGACCGAGGGCAACGACGTGACCGTGATCGACAGCCAGGCAGCGCTGGTCCAACGCGCGAATGAAACGCTCGACGTGCGCGCGATCCACGGCAACGGCGCTCATCCGGACGTGCTTGCACGCGCGAGCGCCGCAGACGCCGACATGCTGATCGCCGTGACGCTCTACGACGAAGTCAACATGGTTGCCTGTCAGGTCGCTGACCTCGAGTTCAATATCCCGACGAAAATCGCCCGCGTGCGCGCACAAAGTTATACGTCAGTCGACTATCCATCATTGTTCGGCCACGGCGGCATGAAGATCGACTACCTGATCTCACCAGAGCGTGAGGTCGGTGAAGCCGTATTGCGACGCCTCGAGCAGCCCGGCGCGTTCGAGATGTTCAGCTTCATCGATGGCCAAATGACCACGCTCGGGATCGCGTGCGCCGCCGACTGCCCGGTGCTCGACACGACGCTGTCACAGCTTGCCGACCTTTTTCCTGATCTTCCAGCTTCGATCGTTGCAATCGTGCGGAACGGGCAACTGTCAGTCGCCCACGCCAGTGAGCGGCTGCGCGTCGGCGACGACGTCTACATTACCGTCCCGACAACGGACATCGCGCGAACGCTGCGGATTTTCGGGCACGTCGAAAACCAGGCCCGCCGCATCATTATCGCAGGCGGCGGCAATATCGGTTATTATGTCGCCAAGCAACTCGAAGAGCGCGCGGGCGGCGTTCGTGCGCGGATCATCGAGGGTAGCCGGGAACGGGCGATGTTCCTTGCCCAGGATCTGCGGGAGACGCCGGTCCTGCACGGCTCATCCCTGTCGGAGCAGTTGCTGCGCGAGGCGGATGTTGCGACGGCCGAGACGATCGTTGCGCTGACCAACGACGACCAAGTCAATATTCTGACATCCGTGCTGGCAAAGCAGCTCGGCTGCCAGCGCAGCATCTGCCTGTGGAATTCGTCGGGGTATGCAACCATGATCCGGTCCCTGGCGATCGATGCGCAGGTGAACCCGCGCGCCATTACGACCTCCCGGATCCTGCAGTTCGTCCGGCGCGGGCGCATCCGCGGCGTGCATGCCGTCCAAAGCGGGCGCGGCGAACTGATCGAAGGGGATGCGCTCGAAACCTCGCCACTTGTGGGCCGACCGATCTCAGAGTTGAAGCTTGGAAATGGCTTGCGTATCGCCGGGGTCTGGCGCCACACGAAGCCGGTGCAAGTGCGCGGTGACACCGAGCTCAAGCCGAAGGATCGTGTGATTATTTTCGCGATGGCCGATCGGGTCCACGACGCCGAGCAGATGTTTCGGGTTGCGCCCGACTATTTCAATTAGTGGCCGTCGCGCCAAAATCGCTTTATGCGGACGACGTTGGCCTGCCCCCAGCTTTTCGGTCCAGGTATTCTTTGAGATCCTGCCCTCCTACTCGGAGAGGCCCATGCGGCGCCCGCCCGCGCCCTAGCGAAAGTTGAAGCTCGATGACGCGGATCGTCTACGTCAACGGACTGTATAAGCCCTACGCCCAAGCATCGGTGCACTGCGAGGATCGTGGCTACCAGTTCGGCGATGCGGTCTACGAGGTCTGCGAAGTGCGCGATGGCGCGCTGATCGACGAGCGCCGGCATATCGATCGGCTGGAGCGGTCGCTGCGCGAACTGTCGATGCAACCGGTGATGCCTGCAGAGGCGCTGGGGCGGATCATGCGGGAGACGATCCGGCGCAACCGCGTGCGCGACGGTCTGGTGTATCTTCAGGTTTCCCGCGGTGTGGCGCCGCGCAACTTCCTGTTTCCCCCAGCGGGCACACCGCTCACGCTCGTTTGTCTCGCACGCAGCGTCGCCCGCGCGGATGCTGAACGAAAGGCGGAGAGCGGCATTAAGGTCGTGACTGAGCTCGATCCGCGCTGGAACCGTTGCGACATCAAGACCGTCATGCTGCTCCCGGCGAGCCTCGCCAAGGAGCGGGCGCGGTCGAAAGGGGCGCAAGAGGTCTGGTTCGTCGATGCCGAGGGCTTCGTGACGGAAGGGGGATCAAGCAATGCCTGGATCGTCACGCCCGACCGTGCGCTGGTTACCACACCCGTGACGAACGCAATTCTACGCGGTGTGACACGCACGACGGCGCTCGAGGCGGCCGAGGCGCAGGGGTTGCGGCTCGAAGAGCGCCGCTTCACTGTCGCCGAGGCGAAAAGTGCCCATGAAGCGTTCATCACGTCGGCGACCAACATCATCATGCCGGTCGTCGCCATTGATGACACACCCGTCGGCAATGGCGCGCCCGGCACAGTTGGCAGACTCCTGCGACAAAAGTTCCATGATTTTGCGGAATCCTCGGCTTGAGCGCCCTCAAAGTGCTTCAGAGTCTGATGCTGATCAAAAATCAGGCACCGACTGCCGCGCACGGCGGTCGCACAGAGGCTAGGAAACAGCTATAAGCTGAGGGCAGGCGATCACACGACCGAGGACTCCGGCCAACGGAGGCTTTCGCGGGCAACTCAAACGTCAAGATAAGACGGGGCGCACACCGATATGGCAGCGGAACGGACCCAAAGCCTTCAGGACACTTTCCTCAATCAGGTGCGCAAGCAGAAGGTGTCGCTGACGATCTTTCTCGTCAACGGCGTCAAGCTTCAAGGCATCGTCACCTGGTTCGACAACTTCTGCGTTCTGCTGCGGCGAGACGGGCATTCGCAGCTCGTCTACAAGCATGCGATCTCGACGATCATGCCGTCGCAGCCTGTTAACCTGATGGAGACGTCAGACGAAGAAGGCTGACGCTGTCGAGCCGCGCGCAGAAGCTGGCACAGGGCGGACTTGGCGGGATATCGAGGATGGTCGACGTCGGATACCTTTCCGATGGCGGCAGGCGTCATCGGCGACGACACGCTTTCCGTGGTTCGTCGCTCACCCTCATCAGGCGCCGAGACGAACTTCGGCAAGCGAAGGGCACGGGCAACATATTGGACCTCGTACCGCTTTTCGATCAAACGTCCATGGAAGCCGGATGTTGCGGATGGTGCAGGGGTTCTGAAGGCCACTCGCGAAATCAATGCCCGCACGGGGCGTGCCGACAGGCGTTCAGGGCCGATGCGACCGATGTAGTGATCCCTTGAGCCGGGCGCTGGCCGTTGACCCGCCTGAGGTTGAGCCGCCTGTCGGGGGGAACCGTTGAATCGTTCCCTGAGACTCGCAATATAAGGGCTTCGTTGTCAGGCGGCGATGATTGACCCGTAAGGGCGCCACCGCTGACTGCGACCCCAACCGCTGAGGACGACACCACATTTCTGAACGACACGAGAGCGACGCGCCGCTCGAAGCGATCATTCCTTCGCCTGACTCACGGTCGACAGGCCGCGCGATTGTCCTTGTGCCCGTCTTGAAGCGCGGCGCCAAGGATACCCCGGAAGACCATCATTCACCGGAAGAGCGCCTCAGTGAGGCTGTAGGGCTCGCAGAGGCAATCGACCTCGACGTGATCGACAGTGCTGTTGTCCCGATTACAACGCCAAAGCCAGCAACGCTTTTTGGCACTGGCAAGGTTGAGGAGATCGCAACGTCGGTCGCAGTCGGAGACATCGGACTCGTCATCGTCGATCACCCGATCACCCCGATCCAGCAGCGCAATCTCGAACTGGCCTGGAAGACAAAGGTTCTCGACCGCACTGGCCTTATCCTCGAGATTTTCGGCAAGCGTGCCCGTACGCGAGAAGGCCGCCTGCAGGTTGAGCTTGCCCATCTGACCTATCAGCGCGGCCGACTGGTTCGAAGTTGGACCCACCTTGAGCGCCAGCGTGGCGGGTTCGGCTTCCTCGGCGGGCCTGGTGAGACCCAGATCGAGACCGACCGGCGCCTGATCGGTGAGCGGATCGCCAAGATCAAAGAGGACCTTGCGAGCGCCGTTCGGACGCGGGAACTGCACCGGGCAGGCCGGCGCAAGGTGCCTTATCCGGTGGTCGCACTCGTCGGTTATACCAACGCCGGGAAATCTACTCTGTTCAATGCCCTGACGGGAGCCGGCGTGTTCGCCAAAGATCAGGTGTTTGCGACGCTCGATCCGACTATGCGGGAGGTGGCACTGCCCTCCGGTCGCCGCATTATCCTCTCCGACACCGTGGGCTTCATCTCCCACCTGCCGACACTGCTTGTGGCAGCTTTTCGTGCGACACTCGAAGAAGTCATCAACGCCGACCTGATCCTGCACGTGCGTGACATTTCTCATCGCGAGAGTGAAGCCCAGCGCCGCGACGTCGACAGCGTCCTCGCTGAGATCGGCATTGATCTCTCAGCGCACGACCACACGCCGCTCCGCGAAGTCTGGAACAAGATCGATCTCATGGGCGCCGACGATCGCGCCGGCCTCGAGACCCGCTTGTCGCGGATTGAGCCAAGACCGATCGCCGTCTCAGCCATCACGGGCGAGGGGCTCTTGGGCCTTCTCGATGCAATTGACGCTGAAGTCGGCGCGCACGACGTGGAGACCGAGGTCGAGATCGCACCTGAAGACGGCGCTCTGCTGCACTGGCTCTACGCGCATGGCGAGGTGCTGGCGCGCGCGGTTGCCGAAGACGGCCGTTCGACGCTGCGCGTGCGGCTATCGCCAGGGATCTCGGCGCAACTCGCAGCGCGAATGTCGGCGCGCGGGCAGGGGGTTGCGCAGTCGTAACGGCACGCGCCGGCACGGGTGTGGCTCAGGTCGTGTTGGCTTTTTCAGTGCGCTTTGCGGCTGTCCAGTGGGCTTCCATGTCCTCAAGCGTTGCCTGTTCGAGCGTGCCCCCTCCCGCGGTAATTGCTCGTTCGACTGCGGCGAAGCGTCGAACGAACTTTTCGTTCGCCGCCCTGAGGGCCGCCTCAGGATCAATCGCCAGATGGCGCGCGACATTCGCCATCACGAACAAGAGATCGCCAAACTCCTCGGTGACGCGCTCAGCGCTGGTGCCGCTTGCGAGTTCAGCATCGAGCTCGGCAAGTTCCTCGCGCATTTTCGCAAGCACGGGGCTAAGCGACGGCCAGTCAAATCCGACTTTTGCGGCCATCTGCTGCAGTTTTAGAGCCCGTGTCAGGGCGGGCAGGGCGACCGGGACCTTTTCGAGGAGCTGCGAATGGACCTCGGCGCCGGGTGCACTGAACCTCGGTTCGTCCCGATCTGACGCGTGCGTCGACGTGAGCGCCAGAGCCGAACGTCGAACCTGCTTCTCGGCACGCTCGTCGGCCTTGATCGCCTCCCAGAAGCCGGGCTGAACACCGGCTGCGCGCTCCTGCTGCGTGCCAAACACATGCGGATGCCTGCGCAACATTTTGCGCGTGATGCCCGTGACGACATCTGTGAAGTCGAACGCATCCTGCTCCGAGGCGATCTGCGCGTGGTAGACGACTTGCAGCAGGAGATCGCCGAGTTCTTCCTCGAGGTCTACCAGATCACCACGCGCGATCGCATCGGCAACTTCGTAGGCTTCCTCAATTGTGTACGGCGCGATGGTCTCAAACGTCTGCTTGAGATCCCACGGGCATCCCGTGCCGGGCGTGCGCAGCGCGACCATCACCGCAAGTAGGTCTTCGATCGTCTTTTGTTCCGCATCGCCAAGTGCAGGCCGCAGGCGAAGTCTGTCTGCCAAGTTCTGCGCGTGTTCGCTGGCGCTCATAAGGGGGCGGTCCTCTTTTGATGACGCGCGATGCTGGTCGTTAGGCAAGCCGATAGGTCAGTGTCTGCCCCGAGGCGTATTGTCCAGACCGCGCTTTGCCTATACACGGCCCGCGGGAATTCTGAAGTGCCGAACGCGACATCATCGGCGCCTGGCGGTCACATGCGGATACTGATCAATCTCGTCGCCGTGGTGCTCGAGATCGCGCTTATCGTCGCTGTCGCATATCTCGGCGCAGTCGAGCCACTTTGGTTCGCGGGCCTTGCTGTGCTCGTTGCGCTGAGTGCGGCTGCAACTTTGGAATATGCGCGGTTTGCCCACGAGATGCCGTTCTATTTCGGTCGCGCCTTGAGCGGAGTTCCTGCGGCCTTGGCTCGACTATGGACGACGGGGGAGGCGGGCCTCAAAAGTCTTGTCGCAGGCTTCGTAGCGCTGTTGACCTTCTCTGGCACTGACCAGGATCGGCTGGCCTGGACGGCCGTGCTGTTCGGCTTGTGCGTCTTCATAGGAACGTCGGCGCTGTTGCGCGTCTCACTGACGTGGGGACCACGGGCCGCGCGCTGGGGCTATTTCAGGCTGGCACTGCCGCTCGGCATCGTGTTCTCGGCTGGCTTGTACGTGTACCAGCTCGCAGGTCTCATCAAGCCGGCGAGCCTGCAGGCGCTTGCGTTCGATGCAACCTTCAACCTCGCGCGAAAGCCTGATCTCGCGACGGCGAGCGAGTTCCTGTTCAGACTGTCGCAAGCCACGGACGCGCTGATCGGCCAGCTTCTCAGCTTCGTCGTGCCGGAAAACGTGGTCCCCTACATCCAGATCGTCGCGTCGACGAATGTGCTGCCGGGCTTTGTCATCGCTGTCTTCGCTGTCGCAATCGCCCGGATCGTCTTTTGGTTCCTTGCAGCTGTGGGGCGTGGATGAGGGCGGAGCCGGACCGGAATTGCGCCACAACCTTTATGCGCGTAATCAATATTATGGAACCAAACGATCCAAAGTGTTTTTCTATGTGCATTTTAACGGAGCCACGTTCCTAGCAAGATGCGCGTTGCGCTTGGCCCGAGGGCTGTTATGGCGCGGCACCGTTGCGGGTCTGGCTCGGATCCGTTGTCGCGGGAGTTCATGGCGCTGGGCCGCGTCGGGCCGCGTCGCAGCCCTGGACCCGACCCAGTCCAACATCTGCCATCAACGCTTTCATGCCGGTGACACGCGCGATACCTCAGATGTCACGCGCCACCTGACGATCAGAGACGAGCAAAAGCGTCCGCGCCCCACTGGCAGCACGCCGCAGCGTCAGCAAAAGCGTCTTAACCATTGTGATGGTCGACGATCATCTGGTTGAGCAATCGCACGCCCCAACCAGAGCCCCAGGACGGATTGATGTCGGACTTGGGCGAGTCGAATGCGACGCCGGCAATGTCGAGGTGCGCCCATGGCGTATCGCTGACAAAACGCTGGAGAAACTGAGCTGCAGTGATCGCCCCACCATTGCGACCGCCAATGTTCTTCATGTCGGCAATCTTGCTGTCGATCAGCTTATCGTAGCTTTTGGCCAGCGGCATGCGCCACACTGTCTCTCCCGTCGCCTCGCCCGCCTTCAGAAGCGAGTCTGCAAGAGCGTCATCATTCGAGAACAGGCCGGCATTCTCCTTGCCCAGCGCCACCATGATCGCACCTGTCAGGGTTGCAAGGTTGATCATCAGCTTTGGATCGAACACCTCTTCAGCGTATGCAAGCAGATCTGCGAGCACCAGACGGCCTTCCGCATCGGTGTTCAAGACTTCGATGCTCTTGCCAGCCCGCGACCCGATCACGTCGCCAGGACGGATCGCCGTCCCGGACGGCATGTTCTCGACGAGGCCGACGATGCCGACAACGTTGATGGGCGCTTTGCGGCGCGCGAGTGCAAGCATCAATCCAGCGACGCAGGCAGCCCCACCCATATCGCCCTTCATGTCTTCCATGCCGGCTGCGGGCTTCATGGAGATGCCACCTGTGTCGAAGCAGACCCCTTTGCCGATGAAACAAAGCGGCTTGGAACGCTTCGACTTGCCGCCATGCCAATGCATCACAGCGACCCGGGCCGGTCGTTCACTGCCCTGCGCGACCGCGAGCAAGGCGTGCATCCGCTCGCTCTCGAGGCGCGCGACATCCCAGATCTCGACCTCGAGGCCCTCGTCCGCGAGAACTGCGAGACGATCTGCGAATTCAACGGGGCCGAGCCGATTGGCCGGCTCGTTGACGAGGTCGCGCGCAAACGCGACGCCAGCGCCGACCGCATCGACCTGCTCGAAGGCGCTGCGGCTGGCTTTCACGTCCGACGTCAGCAGCGTCAGACCCGTCAGCACGCCCGTGCGTGTGTCGTCGTTCTGTGCCGACGACTTGTATGCCGCGAACTCATAGCCCCGCAGATCCGCCCCAAGGGCCAATGCCGCAACCATGTCGACGCGGCTCGCATCCTCGACCATCGGCAGGTCAGCGACGATGCTTGCCGCCTCTATGCGGCGCTGGACGAGTTGTGCGACTACAACACCCCCGATCTCGGCCCAAGTCTTCGCCGTCATATCTGCCGACTTGCCCACGCCAATAACGATCAGGCGCTCAATCGAGAGCCCAACCGGCAACAGCACCTCGATCGTTGCTTTGCGTTTCCCCTTGAACGAGGCTGCTGCCAGCGCGCGTGCGATAAATCCATCGCTCTGCCGGTCGAGCTTCTTGGCATGCCCTGACAATCGCCCGTCGTGCTCGGCGAACATGACCGTGGTTGGCAACGGCGTGGCTTTGAGGTCATCGAACGCGAACGTCAGTGTGCGGGGCATATCGAGGTCCTTGAACGGCAGGTTTGAACGTCAGGTTTGATTTCAGGTCATGACAGACCCGAGGATCGACAGAGGCTCTTGCGCGGCCCGCGGCCGATGGTTCAGTTCGGACATGGCACCAACGGTTACCGACGCCGCGGGATCCAAGGCCGAAAGATCCAAGGCCTGACGTGGCATCGTGGCCGTCCGGTGCGGTGACGTTCGCAGTGGAATGGCCCGCGGCGTCGCAGATGACGGCTCGGCTCCGAGGTGCATGCCGCGGGACTATGGCGAACCTGCACCACTGAGATCAATCCCGCAACGGGCTGCCCGTTGCGGGGACGCGTAATCCGATTTTCGCCACGGTCGCGTGCGACCCGCCAAGGGCGCTAGGAGTTGCGTCGCGCTGCGCTCTGCTTGCGCCGCCGCGGCGCTCAATTCGCCACGCAAGTTCCTGTTGTCACGGCGCTGTTTCAAGGTGGTTGATGTCAATCATTACCCGCTACGTGTTTCGCCAGGCGCTCGGGGCCCTCGCCCTGATCCTGTCGACGCTGACCGGGATCGTGTGGGTCGCGCTTGCGCTCAAGGAACTCGACATCGTCACCTCGAGCGGTCAGGACACGTGGACCTTCGTGGCAATTACGACGCTTGCAGTTCCGAGCCTCCTCGGGTTCGTTGCACCGGCTGCGCTGCTGATCGCGACGGCCCACGTGCTCAATCGCTTGAACGGCGACAGCGAATTGATCGTGCTGACGGCGTCTGGCGCGACGCTCTGGTGGATCGCGCGCCCGCTCCTGCTTCTCGCCGCGCTCGTCACGATCTCGTTGGCGGCGCTGAATTTCTACGTGATGCCAGCCTCGCTGCGGCTTGCAAACGACTTGATCATTCAGGTGCGTTCCGACCTGATCTCGAAAGTGCTGACGCCCGGTTCGTTCGGAACGCCGGAGCGGGATGTCACCGTTCACGTTCGTGACCGCGGCGAAAATGGCGACCTGCTCGGCGTGCTCTTCCACGATGCGCGCAAGCCGGATCAGTTGCTGACGCTTGTCGCCGACCGCGGCCTGATCGGGAAGGAGGACGGGCGTCCGTACCTGGTTCTGGCCGATGGGTTCGTGACGCATCAGTCTGAGGTCGTGGCAGCAGCGCGGCTCGTTCAATTCGATCGCTACGTCGTTGAACTCGACTCCCTCGAGCGTCAGGTTGCGTCTTTCTCGTGGCGCCCGCGTCAGCGTTATCTCGACGAGCTCCTTTGGCCAGAGGCTGACGATCCGCAGTTCAAGGCCGGACCAGGAAAGTTCCGCGCTGAAATCCACGAACGCTTCTCGAGCCTGCTCTATCCGGTCATGTTCGTCGTCATCCTTGTCGCAGCGGTGGGGCAAGCGCAGTCGACGCGCACAAACAGGGGCGCCGCCCTCATCACAGCCTGCCTCGTCGCGGTGATTCTCCGGCTGATCGGTCTTGCAGCCAACAACCTCGTCGCCGCATCCGAAGCCGCTGTTCCGCTGCTGTATGCTGTGCCGCTCGCCGGGGTTGTCGGCAGCGTTGCATTCATGCGTTGGAAATCCATTCCGCGCGCACCGAGCGCACGGCTCCGGGCTTGGAAACTTGTTCTCGATGAGCGCCTGAGCGCAATCGGGAGCACGGTTGTTCGCCGCGGCAAGGCGACGCCAGCTGCGCCGAGTGCGGGGTGAACCGTGCGGCACCCGACACTATCGACATATCTAGCAAAACGCTTCTTCGTCGCGATCCTCGCCGTGTTCGTGATGTGCAGCGTATTGATTTTCATGATCGATTTTATCGAGATGCTGCGCCAGTCGGGCAAGCGCGGCGAAGTCAGCCTCGACCGTGTGGTCATGCTCACACTGCTGCGGCTGCCAGCCTATGCCGAGTTGCTGATCATCTTCGCTGTCCTTGCCGGCACGATGTGGACGCTGTTGCAGCTCAATCGGAAAAGCGAACTCGCCGTCATGCGCGCCGGGGGCATGAGCGTGTGGCAGTTTATTGCGCCGGGCGCGATCGTTGCCCTCGGCTTCGGCGTGTTTGGGGTGACCGTCTATAACCCGCTCGCTGCTGCAGCGCGCAGCCAGTCGGAAATGCTGTTTGCGCGCTACTACGGCCGTGAAGCCAATTTCCTGATCCAGTCGAACCGGCCGACCTGGCTGCGACAGGAAAGCGTTGATGGCTCTTCCGTCATCCACGGCGCGGCCGTGTCCAACGGCGGTGAGACGTTGACCACGGTCACGGTTGTCAAGTTCGGTCGGACGGGATCCTTCGCCGAACGCCTGAGTGCCGAGCGCGCTGACCTGCGCGAGGGTTATTGGGAACTGACCAACGCCTGGGTCAGTCGGCCCTCAGATGCCCCGCAACGGTTCGAGCGCTACCATCTCGCGACGCACCTAAGTCCCGAGCGCGTGCAAGACGCGGTGGGCTCGCTCATCGCCCAGTCCATCTGGGATCTGCCGCGTCTGATCGATCTTGCTGGTGATGCGGGCTTGCCAACGGCCCCTTACGAAGTGCAGTTCCACTTCCTGCTGTCCCGCCCGATGCTGCTGATCGCGATGGTCCTTTTGGGGGCGACTGTGTCGTTGCGGTCATTCCGCTCGGGAGGTGTGCAAACTATGGTCCTGCTTGGGTTGGGGGCGGGCTTTGCCATGTTTCTGGCGGTAGAAGTGTCACGACAGCTTGGGGCGTCCGGGCTCGTGGCACCTTGGGTCGTTGCATGGGTCCCCGTTGGTGTTGCGTCATTGTTGGCCTCGACAGTGCTCCTTCACCAGGAAGATGGCTGAGACGAATGCTGGATCTGGAGCACAAGGGAACTCGGCCGCGCACGGCTTTTGCCGCTGCGCTCTGGGCCCCTGCGTGTGCTCTTCTCCTGCAGTTTGCGGTCATTCACGCCGCCCACGCTCAAGACCCGACTGTCGCGAACACGACCAGCGCGCAACCCTCCGCGTTCGCGAACACGCCGAGCCCAATCGGCAATCTCGTTCGCCCTGATACCTCCCAACCGCTCAACCTCCAGGGTGACGAACTCGTCTACGACAGCGCGTCCCAGACGGTGACGGCACGTGGAAATGTCGAGATTTCGTTCAACAACTTTGCCCTTCGCGCCGACGAGGTCGTCTACGATCAGCGAGCTGGCACGCTGACTGCGCTCGGCAATGTCGTGCTCACCGAGCCCGGCGGGATCGTGACGCGCGGCGAGCGGATCACATTGACCGATGACTTTCGCGACGGTTTCGTCGAGTCGCTCAGCGTCGTTGGCCGCGACGACTCGCGGATCACAGCGCGTCGGGCGATCCGTAGGGATGGCAATGTGGCAGTCTTCGAGGACGGCAAGTTCACGCCGTGTAAGGCTGCCGACGGCAAACCGCCGACTTGGTGTCTCACTGCGGGCCGGGTGACGCACGATCGAGCCGCAGGTGTGATCTCTTATGAGAACGCGCAATTTGAGTTGTTCGGCATCCCGGTGTTTGCCCTGCCCTACTTCGAGCACGCCGACCCATCCGTGAAGCGCAAGTCCGGCTTCCTGCAGCCGACCTATCGCTATTCGACGGACCTTGGCGTGAGCGTTTCGATACCTTACTATTTCGCCCTGTCCCCCCATTATGACTTCCTGTTCGACCCGGCCTATTTCTCCGAGCAGGGTCTGATGTTCCAGGGCGAGTGGCGCCAACGCTTCCTGGCGGGATCGTCACGGGTCTCCTATAGCGTCGACTTCGCCGCGATCGATCAGGATTCGAGCAATCTTCCGAACAAGGACCGCAGCCTTGATGGCTTGCGCGGCTTCATACATACGCGCGGCAAGGTCTCGCTGTCGTCATGGTGGAGCGCTGGTTGGAATGTCATGTTCGAGAGCGATGACAGCTTTCGGCGGTTCTACAAGTTCGACTCGATCCTCGATAATGAGCGCATTAACTCGATCAATCTTATCGGCCAGAGCGAGCGGAATTATTTCTCTGTCTGGGGCTATCATTTCGGTCGCCTGAGCCCAACGCGATCGCCGGTTGCCGACAGCCAGGTGCACCCGGTCATCGACTGGAACTATATCTTCGGGGACCCGATCCTCGGGGGAGAGTTGAGGCTTGACGTCAACACGTTGAGCCTATCGCGCGAGTTGAACCTCGGCCCAGGACAGAAGGAGATCAACTCTCACAACCGCGTCAGTGCCGATGTGAAATGGCGCCGGACACTGATCGATCAGGTTGGGATCACCTACACGCCGTTTGCCAATCTTCGAGGCGACTTCTTCCTGATCGAGGATGGGGTGGACGCTTCGACGGGGTTAGACTTCGCGGACCGCAGCCGGGCCCGTGGCGTGGCAGCGGCCGGTGTGCTTGCTGAATATCCCTGGGTCGCACGGACCGCATCGGCCTCGCACGTCGTCGCTCCCATCGGCCAGATGATTGCCCGCACGAGCCTTGGCGATGATCAGGCGACGCTGCCCAACGAAGACGCCCGAAGCCTTGTGTTCGAAGATACCAACCTGTTCGAGATTGATAAGTTTTCTGGGTTCGACCGGATCGAAAGCGGGTCCCGCGCCAACGTTGGCTTGCAGTATACATTCCAGTCGGATTTTGGTGGCCATGCACGCATTCTCGCCGGCCTGAGTTTCTCACTTGCCGACGACAACCCGTTTTCATCGTTTGGGTCTTTGCCGGGCAGTGCTGGACCACAGCCCGGGATCACGCCCAACAGCGGCCTCGAGACCCGGCGCTCGGATTTCGTGTTGGGTACCTATCTTTCGCCGAGCCAGAACCTCGACGTTGTGGCACAGGCCCGGTTCGACGAAACCAACCTCGCTCTGCGTCAGGCCGACGTGTTCGTCAGAGCCAGTTACGGACCCGTGTTCGCGTCGGCCACATATGGCTTCAAGGACGGCGCTACGATCGACAACAATCTGGTGAATCCGGGCGACGATCAGCAGGAGATCGTTGCGAACATTGGGCTCAAGCTGACCGATTTCTGGCAGGTTGGTGCAGGCATCCGATACGACATTGACGAGCGCAAGATTCTGCAGGATTCATTTACTTTGCGCTATGCTGACGATTGTTTCGTGTTTGCCGTGTCGTACACCGAGACGTTCGTCACCAACCCGATCTCGGATCTGGAGAAAGACCGGACCTTGATGGTGCGCTTCGACCTCAAGCATCTGGGACAGTTCCAGACACAATCGGATCTCCTGAATTCTCTGGGTGGGTCGGAGGTCAAATAGCAGCCGCCTTGCTATCGCCCGATTTCCTTCTTTGTTCTCAACCTGGATCGGGTGCCGGATTGGTGACACGGCCTCACTTGGAGGGTCCGGTTCAGGCCAGCATCAGGGCCTGTTGATGTAATGTGTTCCCCAAGGGCCAGCGCGACCTCGCAGCCGGAGGCTCCGGAGACAACGACGAGGGGTACGGGCGTGAAGCAAACATCCTTTACGCGCACCAGCTTTTGCAGAATGGCCGCGACCATTCGAAGGGCCAGTGGGAAGGCCAATGCGAGGTCTTTCGCGTTCGTCATATGCGCCGGCCTGATACTCTCCCCCCCCTTCCGCGTCATACCGGCCGCTGCACAAACGACCGACTTGCCGGGCGTCACCGTGCGTGTCCCTGACGGAAACGCCCGCCAACAAGACCGCGGCCAGACGAGCAGTTCAGCCCCGCAGCGTGGCAGTGCGTCCGCCGGCCAAAACCGCACGGCCATCGCCCTGCGCGTCAACGACGACATCATTACCAACTTCGAAATCGAAGAGCGTGCAAGGCTTCTCGCCTTGTCGGCCAACCTCGGCGAGCGCGCGCGCGCGCAGTTCCAATCGCTCGTCCAGAGCCCGCGGACCAACGAGCGGCTGCGCGCCATTTTGCAGCGCACGATCGAGGAAAACCAGGGCAAGTCCCGCGAACAGATTCTGGCCATCTTCGAAAGGCGAAAGGAGGCGTTCGGTCGCCAGCTCCAAGAAGAGGCCATGCGGAGCGCCCAGGCTGGCGCCTTGCCGCAACTGCGCAAAGCAGCCCGCGAGGAACTGATCGAAGAGCGCTTGAAGGTGCTCGACGCCCGCAACAACGGCGTCGAGGTAACGGACGAAGAGGTGAACGAGATCTTCGGCGAGATCGCGAAGCGCAACAACATGACCGGTGCGCAGTTTGAGCAGCATCTCGCCAAGCTTGGTGCGAGCGCCCAATCGATGAAGGCGCGATTTCGAGCGAATATCGCGTGGTCGCGCCTGTTGTCGCGGCGTTACCGCATGAGGCTGTCGGTTAGCGAGCGAGAGATCGACACCTTCCTTGGCCAAAGCGAGGCCGACGACGAGACGAAGCTTCGGCTTCATCGCATTACGCTGCCACTGGCGGCCAACCTCGATCAGGCCCAGACCGCGCGCCAACTTCGGGTTGCAGAAGGACTTAGGTCGCGGTTCAGAGGGTGCCAATCGACGGGCGAGCTTGCCGGGAGCGCGGAGGGCGCCCGCTTTGATGATTTGGGTGAAGTGACCGCCGACCGGGTCACCGAACCAACGCGCAGCCTGTTGCTGTCGGCGAAGGTTGGGGAGATGGCGCCACCGAGCCTGGGCTCGAACGGTGTCGAGTTGTACGCGCTCTGTGGCAAGTCCGCTGGCGCCTCACTGGAAGCGCGCGAGCGCGCCCAGCGCGAAATCCAACAGCGGGAACTCGATGCCCTGGGGCGCAGGCACCTTGCCGATCTCATGCGTGACGCCCACATCGAACCACGCTGATGTCTCACCGCGCAGCGAGCACGAGACCTCTGGCGGTGACCGTCGGGGATCCTGCGGGGATCGGGCCGGACGTGTGCCTCGCAGCGTGGTGCAAAGCAGCATCGGCGCTATCGAGCGGAGTGCCTGTACTCTCGGCCTTCGCGGTGATCTCCTGCCCAGCCATGCTCGCCGCGCGCGCAGAGGCCCTTGGCCTCAACATTCCGATCCAGAAGATTTCAGCGCTGCAGGATGCGCCCGAGGTGTTCCCGCAAGCCCTGCCCGTGCTGGCGCTTACCTACCCCTTCCCCGTAGAAGCGGGCTGTCCGGTGCCAGGCAACGCAGCGGCCATCATCATGTCGATCCGTCTTGCTGTCCACGCGATCTCAGCCGGCACGGCCAGCGGCCTCGTCACCGGCCCGATCGCAAAGCACATTGTCAGCTCTGCTGATTTTCACCACCCTGGCCACACCGAATTCCTAGGTGAACTTGCAGGCACGTTTTTTCCCGACGCGCCGAGCAGCGCACCCGTGATGCTGATGTCAAGCGCCGAGTTGAAGGTTGTGCCGGTCACCGTCCACGTCCCTCTCGAGGCCGTACCACGTCTGCTCACGCGTGAACGGCTCGAAGCCACGCTTCTCACAGTTGCGAACGCGATGGTGCGGGACTTTGGAGTGCCACGGCCAAGAATTGCGGTCGCAGGCCTCAATCCGCACGCGGGCGAGGCTGGTCTCCTCGGCAGCGAAGAGCGCGATGTGATCAGCCCCGTAGTCGAAGCATTGCGCGCCCGCGGGCTTGACGTCCGTGGTCCCTTGTCAGCGGACACGATGTTTCATGCGCAGGCGCGGGCAACCTACGACGTTGCTGTGACGATGTATCACGACCAGGGCCTCATCCCGATCAAGACGCTAGCCTTCGACACGGGTGTCAACGCAACCGTCGGACTGCCGTTCGTGCGCACATCGCCGGATCATGGAACGGCTTTCGAACTCGCGGGAACGGGACGGGCATCGGCCGCAAGCTTCATCGAGGCTGTGCTGCTCGCCCAAGCCATGGTCGAGAACCGTGCGCGCTGCGATGGCGGTCCGGCACCATGAGCGCCGGCGAGCCGGCTGCAAGCGCCTCTACGCTCGTCGAGGTCGACCGGCCAGAGGACCTGCCGCCGCTCCGGGACGTCATCGCCGCAATCGGGCTCACGGCGCGCAAGAGTTTGGGCCAGAACTTTCTCCTCGATCTCAATCTCACCCAGAGGATTGCCCGGGCGGGCAGGTCACTGACGGAGCGAGCGGTCGTCGAAGTAGGTCCCGGCCCGGGTGGCCTCACGCGTGCACTTCTGATGCAGGGTGCGCGTCGGGTCATTGCGGTCGAGCGCGACGCGCGATGCGAACCAGCGCTTCGGCAGATCGCCAGCGCCTGGCCCGGCCGGCTGGACGTCGTGTTCGACGATGCCACCAAGATCGACTGGGCATCGCTTGTCAGAGATGTCGAGCGTCCGATTTCGATTGCCGCCAACTTGCCTTACGGGGTCGCGACCAAGCTGCTGACGGACTGGCTCGAGACGGAGCCATGGCCGCCCTGGTTCGATTCGATGGTGCTGATGTTCCAACGCGAAGTTGCAGATCGCATCCTCGCTGCACCAGGAACCAAGCCCTACGGCCGGCTCTCGGTGATTGCACAGTACCGCTGCGCCGTCCGCCGCGCGCTCAACCTGCCGCCGAGCGCGTTCGTGCCAGCACCTAAGGTCGAGTCGAGTGTCGTCGTGTTCGAGCCCTTGGCCGCACCGATGCCAACCTGCCGGATCGCCACACTGTCGCGCATGACCGCGGCCGCGTTCGGGCAGCGCCGGAAGATGCTCCGGGTGAGCTTGAAGCAGCTGACGCCGTTTCCCGAATTGTTGCTCAATCGGACCGGGATCGCGCCAGAGCGCCGGGCCGAAGAGCTGTCGGTCGCGGACTTCGCGCGGCTCGCTGCAGCTTATGACTGCGCTCGCGACGATAGAGCAGTTTTGCCGGACTGATCGCACGCCCCTGCCGCTGAGAACGATCAGACGCCACCCTAAGCGGTGTCGCCGGACAGGCGCGCGAGAATGCGCTCGCGGCCCATGAACGCAAGCAACGGCGCCAATTCAGGTCCACTCTCAAGGCCCGTGAGAGCCTGACGGATGGGCATGAACAACGCCCGCCCCTTCCGCCCCGTCGCCCGCTTCACGGCCTCCATCCAAGGCCCCCAAACCTCGGCCGAAAGCAAACCTTCCGGCAACGTCTCGCGCGCGGCGGCACAAACATCTGGATCGCAGATGATTGGCGTGACAGGCCCTGCCACGATCGTCCACCAGCGATGGGCGTCAGCAACCGTCTCGATGTTTCCGCGCACAGCCTCCCAGAACGGCGCCCCGCCTTGCACGTCCATCGCTTCAAGCCGTGCGCCAACGTCGGCATACGTGAGAGCTTGCACGAGCTTCGCGTTGAGCGTCACAAGGTCCTTCGGCTCGAAACGCGCCGGCGCGCGTGAGATCTTTGCAAACGCGAACCGCTCCGCCAGTTCTGCGACCGTGCGGTGCGGCTCGATGGCGTCCGAGGTGCCGATCAGCGCTGCGAGGCTTGCAATCGTGCCAGGTTCAAGTCCCTGCTCCCGGAAACGCCGGATCGCGAGATCGCCAAGGCGCTTGGAGAGCGCAGCGCCGTCCGCGCCGACGAGTAAGCTATGGTGCGCGAACTGGGGTGGCTCCGCCCCAATGGCACGGAACAGCTGCATCTGGACGCCTGTGTTGGTGACGTGGTCTTCGCCGCGAACGATGTGCGTGATCGACAGATCGACATCGTCGACAACGCTCGTGAACGTGTAAAGAAACGACCCGTCCTCGCGGATCAGCACCGGGTCGCTCAGCGAGCCGAGGTCGACTTCCTGATGCCCCCTCACGAGATCGTCCCACGCAACACGTGGCAGTGGACCGCCGGCAAGCGTTGCCCGGTCAACAAGCAAAAAGCGCCAGTGTGGCCGCTCGCCTGCAGCCTCGCGCGCTGCAATCGTATCAGGCGTCAGCGTCAACGCCGCGCGGTCGTAGACGGGTGGAACGCCGCGCGCGCGTTGCAGCCGGCGCTTGCGTTCGAGATCGTCAGGTGTCTCGAAACATGGATAAAGGCGCCCCGCGGCCTTGAGCGCGTCGGCAACCTGATTGTAGCGATCAGTCCGATCGCTCTGCCGTACGCTGTCATCCCACGCCAGTCCGAGCCACGTTAGGTCTTCGACGATCGCATCGGCATACTCCTGGCGCGCCCGTTCGGTGTCTGTGTCGTCGAAGCGCAGGATGAAGCGTCCCCCTGCCGCGCGCGCAAAGAGCCAGTTCAGCACTGCCGTGCGGATGTTGCCGATGTGGAGATAGCCCGTGGGGCTCGGAGCAAACCTGACGATTGGGGAGTCGTGATCCTTGGGATCGGGCATGGTCTTGGGCCTCGCGTGATGCGCCGGGACCCTGCGTCAGCTGCGCCGCCGTTGCAAGACCGCGTGCTGGCTCACGCGTAGTCGAGTCCTGACGCAGGGTGGGTAGGGCCGGTCGAGGGCCGCCTTCCAATCTCTGCAGCGATGGCGCGGGCTTCTTCGAGCGACGGCACGGCGACCCTGTATTGCGGGCCTGGGTCGTTGGTTACCACGGCGAAGTAGTTCACGGATCGTGTCCAGAGACTATCGGCAAGTGCCATTAGCCCGACGGCAATAAAGAAGCCTGCAGCAATCAAGTAGCGGCTCTCCCAGCTCAACATCACCACGGCGTGGAGGAAGGCCGTGCCAACCAGCGCATAGAGCACGAAATTCAACAGCGCCCCCGCATCGTCCCGTTCGACATGGTGTTCGATGCGCAGCGCGCGCCCACGGGTAGCCTGGAGAAACACTTGCTTCGGCAGTGTTGCGCGAACGGCAGGTAAGGTCTTGAGCCACGGGGCTCGGGACGAGGTAAACGATTGCATCAGCGGGCTCGCACGCAGAGATACGGCAGCAGCGCACCCGAGGCTAACCGAAGTTTGCAACGCCTCCATTAATCAGGGCGTTCGAATGCCGATGAACTGCGCCTTCGGTGCGGGACGCCGATGAGCCAACCCAAGGCTCATGAGGCCAGAAGGACGACCTCAGACTTGCCCCACTCGTAGCCAGTCGCGCCCAGATCGATCGGTCGCAGCAACCGCTGACGGGTCAGCTGCCACGCCAAGGCCACTCGCACCATCAATGCCGGAGTGAGGCGCTTCGCGCGCCTGAATTCAGGTCAAGCGTGCCACACCGATCGGTCAACTCAGGCGCGACGCCTCGCAAGGACCAGCGCGTCAATAACCTGCGGCGATCGCCCCGAAACCGGAGTTGCTGCACACCCAGCGCAGCGCGCTGCAATTCCTGTCGAACCGCGCACAAGACCTAACCGCCTGGCGCTGGGCTTGGGCGATACTGCCAGCCCACCCTGTGCCCCAGCCGCCCGAACTCCCACTCGCGATGGCACCGCAGGCGTTGCGGAACCAGACACCAACCCGGCAACGACCCGGGCAGTTCGCCAGCGCGGCCCGCTCGGCCTGCCCGCGGGTTGCATAACCATAAGCCCAACCAATCGCCGGCGTTCGGCGCTGGGCAACGACGAGTTCGGCCGACACCGAGCTCTTGGTGGCTGAGAGGGACATGGCGGGTTCAAGGGGCTGAGGCACAGGATCGCTCGCGAGCACCAAGCCCGGGTAGATCATCGCGATCAGGAGTGCCATCGTTGAAGCGAACAACCGCATTGAAGACAGAGACGCCATTTCCGCACCCTCTGAACGCTGAACCGATCTCCAGTTCTGCTCAGCGTACATAGTGACCTTTGACGCCGCAATCGCACGATGCAGAAAGTTCCGATATTTTTTCCGCTCAATCGACGCTTGGCTCGCGGAATTGATTGGTGATTGGATAGCGCCGATCGCGGCCAAAGTTGCGGGCCGAGATTTTGACGCCGGGTGCTGCCTGACGCCGCTTGTATTCGGCAAGATAGAGCATGCGCTCCACGCGCCGCACGGTCTGCGGATCGTGTCCCTTGCCGACGATTTCCGTGATCGGCATCTCGTTCTCGACAAGGCATCGCAGGATGTCGTCGAGCACATCGTAGGGCGGCAGGCTGTCTTGGTCGGTTTGGTTCTCTCGCAGTTCCGCCGTCGGCGCCTTCGAGATAATGTTGACCGGGATCACCGTGCCCGCAGGCCCCAATCCGCCCTTCGGAAGGTTCTCGTTGCGCCACGCGGCAAGCCGATAGACGTCGGTCTTATAAAGATCCTTGATAGGGTTGAAGCCGCCGTTCATGTCGCCATAGAGCGTCGCGTATCCAACGGACATCTCGGACTTGTTTCCCGTCGTCACGACCATCCCGCCGAACTTGTTCGAGATTGCCATGAGCGTTGTGCCGCGCATCCGGCTCTGTAGGTTCTCTTCCGTTACGTCCGAGTTCCGGCCGGAAAACAGGTGTGTGAGCGCAGCTGTCATGGCATCGACCGGGCCGGCGATTTCGACCGTATCGTAGCGCACACCGAGCGCTTTGGCACAGGCTGCCGCATCCTCAAGGCTTGCGCGCGATGTGAAACGATAGGGCAGCATCACACAGTGAACACGCGCAGGCCCAAGTGCGTCGACGCTGAGCGCTGCAACCAGCGCCGAATCGATGCCGCCCGAGAGCCCGAGAACGACACCTGGAAAGTGGTTCTTCTCGACGTAATCCCGGAGCCCGAGCATGCACGCTTGATAGGCCGCGGCGTCGTCAGCCTCGATGGCCGTGAAGGGGCCAGCCGAGCAGCGCCACTGTCCTTGTTCGTCTTCGGCCCAATCGGTCACAACGATCGAAGCGTCCCAGGCTGGCATCTGCACCGCCAGCCTTCGATCGCCGTTGATCACGAACGACGCGCCATCGAAAACGAGTTCATCCTGTCCGCCAACCTGATTAACGTAGGCGAGCGGCAGGCCCGTCTCGGTGACACGTGCGACGACGATCGAGAGGCGAACGTCGGGCTTCTTCCAGTCAAACGGAGAGCCGTTCGGCACGATGAGCAATTCGGCGCCGGATTCTGCGAGACATTCGCAGACATCCGGCTTCCAGATGTCCTCGCAGATCGGCAGCCCGATGCGGACACCGCGAAACGCGACAGGCCCAGGCATCGCCCCTGCGGTGAAAACGCGCTTTTCGTCAAACACGCCATAATTGGGCAGGTCAACCTTGTGGCGCACGGCCTGGATGGCACCGCGGTCGATCACGACGATCGAGTTGTAAGTGGCCCCGTTCTCTGGCCAAACGGTCCCGATCACAACACCCGGCCCGTCACGATCCAGCGTCGTTGCGAGCGATTCGACAGCAGCTCGCGCCGCGAAGGCGAACGCGGGCTTGAGGACCAGGTCTTCAGGCGGATAGCCTGTAATGAACAGCTCGGGAAACACCACAAGATCGGCGCCGTCAGACTGAGCGCGGGCTACGGCCTCCCGCGCCTTCAGAACGTTGCCGGCAAGATCACCAACCGTGGGATTCAGTTGCGCGAGCGCGATGCGAAGACGTCGTCTCTTTTCCACCGGGTGAACTCCAGGCGCAGAACAATGGCGAGCAGTCGTGCGGCGCGCTGGTCCACGCACCACTTTTCTTGCCGGCTCTCAGCAGGCCGTCCAGGAGCCAGGACCTGAGCGTTCGGCCGACCACCGCTGACCGGTCGGCTTGGACGTTCTGTTGTAACTTGAGCCTTGACGGGGGTGTGCCCGCAGGCCCGAAACGCGACCACGTAGACCGCGTATCACGCCCGGCGCAGAGATCTTAAGCAGCCGCCAGTCCGGCAACGGCGAGCCGGTCGCGCTTCAATCGCTCCGAGACGAGAAAGGCGAGTTCGAGCGACTGACTGGCGTTGAGGCGTGGATCGCAATAGGTGTGGTAGCGATCTTCGAGATCATGGTCGCTGATCGCTTGCGCGCCACCCGTGCATTCGGTGACGTCGCGGCCCGTCATCTCGATGTGAATGCCACCCGCGTAGCTGCCTTCAGCTTGGTGAACATCGAAGAACTGGGTCACCTCATGGAGGATCCTGTCGAATGGCCGCGTCTTGTAGCCCGTCGTTGAGGTCAGCGTGTTGCCGTGCATGGGATCGCAGGACCAAACAACCGTGCGGCCTTCGCTCTTCACACGGCGGACCAGCCGCGGCAGATGCTCAAGCACCTTGTCGGCACCGAACCGACAGATGAGCGTGATGCGACCCGCATCATTGCCGGGGTCGAGGATGTCGAGGAGGCGGATCAGTCCATCCCCATCAAGGGTTGGTCCGCACTTGAGGCCAATCGGATTATGGATCCCACGGCAGTACTCGACATGGGCATGGTCCGGCTGCCGGGTTCGGTCGCCAATCCAGACCATATGGCCAGAGGTTGCGTACCAATTGCCAGAGGTCGAATCGAGCCGGGTCATCGCTTGCTCGTAGCCGAGCAGCAGTGCCTCGTGGCTCGTGTAGAAGTCGGTCGTGCGCAGCTGCGGCGTGCTGTCTGACGTGATTCCGCACGCGCGCATGAAGCTTAGCGTCTCCGAGATCCGGTCTGCGAATTCCTTGTAGCGGTGGCCCTGCGGGCTTGCTGCGACAAAGCCCATGTTCCACTGGTGCACGCGTTCAAGATCGGCAAAACCGCCCATCGCGAAGGCGCGGATCAGGTTCAGCGTCGCAGCTGACTGTCTGTAGGCCTGAAGCTGGCGGTGCGGGTCAGGCTCACGCGCCTCAGCGGTGAATTCGGCGCCATTGACGATGTCGCCGCGGTAGCTCGGCAGTTCGACCCCGCCCTTCTGCTCGACCGGCGAGGAGCGCGGCTTTGCGAATTGGCCGGCAAGGCGCCCGATCTTGATCACTGGCAACTGACCGCCATAGGTCAGCACGACCGCCATTTGCAGGAAGACCTTGAAAAAGTCGCGGATGTGATCGGCGTGGTGCTCGGCGAAGCTTTCGGCGCAATCGCCGCCCTGAAGCACGAAAGCCCGGCCATGGGCTGCTTCCCGCAGCTGGCGCCGAAGGTTGCGCGCCTCACCTGCAAAAACCAGCGGCGGAAAGCTTTGCAGCTTCTGCTCGACGGCGTGCAAGGCATCCGTGTCACGGAAGTCGGGCACCTGAACGATGGGCTTGCCTCTCCAACTGTCCGGGCTCCAATGCGCGGTCATGTTCCCAATTCTCCAAACGCCGTTCGGGCCGACGGGCGCGCCCAAATTTTTCTCTGTGTCGAAGACTTATAGTCAGCGATGAGCGTGCTGGGCAATCGCGACGATGGCGACACGATGGCCAGACGGCAGGTACGGGCTTTCGCGCTCGCTGGTATCAGGTGCTGTCCTGCCTGCGATCCAGCGTTCGGGCTGCATCCAACAGTCCATCTACGAACGCCGTCAAACCGGGTTGTCGGTCGCGACGTGCACGCTCGGCGGCGACAATGCCCTGAAGCGTCCTAAAGCTCGCTTCGAGCTCATCATTGACGATGACGTAGTCGTAGAGCGGCCAGCGGGCGATTTCTGCTGCAGCACCGGCTAAGCGCTTCGCAATGACCTGATCGGCATCCTGGCCGCGATCACGCAAGCGCTGGGCCAGCGTCGCGAAACTAGGCGGCATGATGAAGATGCGCACGACATCGCCCGGGCAGCGTGCGGCGAGCTGGACTGCACCCTGCCAGTCGATGTCGAAGAGAACGTCGTCCCCGCCAGCGAGCCGCTGCTCGATCTCGGCGCGCGGCGTGCCGTAATAGTTGTCGAACACGGCCGCCCACTCGAGCAGGTCGCCCGAATCCCTGAACACCTCAAAGTTGTCCTTGCTGACGAAGTGATAATCGACGCCATCGACTTCACTTGGGCGAGGTGGTCGCGTCGTCAGGGAGACCGACATCGCGATATGGGGATCGGCCGCGATCAGCTTACGGCATAGGGTAGATTTGCCGGCTCCCGAAGGCGACGACACGACGAACATGGCGCCGCGCCGGGCCACGGGGCTTGCTTGCTGTGTCATCGGTCATTCCACGTTCTGGACTTGTTCCTTGAAGCGGTCGATTGCGGCTTTCAAGCCCAAGCCGAGCGTGGTGATCCCGCCATCCTGAGCCTTCGAGCAGATCGTATTGGCCTCACGGTTCAACTCCTGCGCGATGAAGTCGAGCTTGCGCCCGCACGGGCCGTCTCCGGCAAGCAGCGCCCGCGTCGCTGAGGCATGCACCTGAAGCCTGCTGAGCTCCTCCTCAATATCGGTGCGCATGGCAAGCAGTGCCGCTTCCTGATGGAGCCGCGCGGGATCGAGATTATCTCCCTCCGAAAGCAGTCGCATCACCGCCTGGCGAACCCTGGCAACGACAACGTCCGGGTTGCGCGCTGGGCTCTCTGCAATCGACCGGGTCAGACCGACGATCTCATCGAGCAGTTGCCGAAGGATTGCCGAGAGCCGCTCACCTTCGGCTGCGCGTGTTGCACAAAGTTCACCGAGCGCGTCGTCCAGCGATCCGATGAGCGCCGAGTCGAGTTCCCTGGATGGGGCATCGAGTTCCTGGTCGCCTCGGGTCGCGAGAACGCCATCGTCCTCAGGCACAATGACTCCGCGCAAGGCCATCAGGCTGGCAATATCGATCTCGCCATGACCGTAGCGCGAGCGAACCTCGATCGCCGTCTCCATAAGCCGATCGAGCAAGGCGCGATCAATCCGCATCCTTGCAGGTTGCACTGCAAGTGCGACGGACAGCGAAGCCGAGACATTGCCGCGCGTGATACGGGCCAGAATCCGCTCTTTGGAGCGCGCTTCGAGACGCTCGAAGCCTGGCGGCAGGCGGACACGAACATCAGCGCCGCGGCCATTGACACTGCGAAGCTCCCAGGCCCACTGCGCGCCTGCACTCTGGCCCGATGCACTGCCGAACCCGGTCATGCTGATCACTGGCACACGGACCCCCGACTGTCTTGGTGGGATGATGCACGAGTGTTCCGTCTCCGACACTTGGTTTCCTTTGCAGCACCCGATTGACCAAGTGTTGGAGACATAGGGAACACGAGCAACTCATGACTCTCGTGGTGCATTCTTCACTAACGCTTGGCCGGCGCGACTGCAGGAGGTGGGGACCAAGCGTTCGTGACGCAACAACTAGACGGCCGCAGGAGCCATCCTGGCCTGCCGCTCAGTTCTGCTGTGTGGGACGCCGCCTCGGAAGTGGGACGATCGTTCCAGCATCTCCAGGTGGACGATCAGGCGTGATGTCACTCGTTCTAACGGGGCGTGCAACACCGATCGGTGTGTTCGGCGGCTGAGCCGCTGCTGGAGCCGACGCCGGAGTTTCGCGCGTGGGCTCGCCCTGCGCGTCGGGGTCAGGATCATCGAGAATATCCCGCTCGTCATTCGCCTGATCCTGATCTGCAGCACCGCGCTGGCGTTCTCTAATCGCACGCTCGATTTCACGCCAGCGCTGGACGTTGCGGCGATGCTCGTCCAGCGTTTCTGCAAACACATGCCCGCCCCTGCCGTCTGCGACGAAGAACAGGTCGTTGGTCGCGGCTGGCTGGAGCACGGCCTCTAGGGCTGCTCGCCCAGGGTTGCAGATCGGCGTCGGCGGAAGCCCATCAATCCTGTAGGTATTGTGCGGCGTTGTTGTGCGAATTTCGCTCCGCAGGATCGGCTTCGCCCAATTCACATCGCCACCGAACAGGCCATAGAGGATGGTTGGATCAGACTGCAACCGCATGCCTTTGCGCAAACGGTTGTGAAAGACCGCTGCAATCCGCTTCGGATCGTCGTTGGGGCCCATCTCACGCTGGACGATCGAGGCAAGCGTCACTGCGGCCTCGGGGGAACTGATCGGCAAGCCAGGCGACCGGGTCTGCCAAAGGCGCTCAACAAGAGCGGACTGTTCGCGGATCATCCGGTCGATGATGTCCTGGCGCGCTGTTCCAGGTCCGATGTCGTAGGTCGCTGGCATCAAAAGGCCTTCCGGCGGGGTCGCGACCACCTCACCCACCAACCGCTCGTCTTCTGCAAGGCGTCTCACGATGGCAGCGCTCGTCATGCCCTCGGGAAACGTGATGACGTTCGGCCGCGTTCGACCCTGCGCGAGGATCGCCATCACGCCGGCGATTGATTCACGCGGCTCAAATTCGAACCGGCCGGCCTTCAGGTTCAGCGGTTGGCTTTTCTCGACGGTCGTTTGCCAGAAGGACTGGGTGAGATAATGCGCGGTGAAAAGGGCTTCGCTCGAGATGATGCGATCCTGGCGAAGCCGTGCTGCGACCCTGCGCGCGCTCTCTCCGCGCTCGATGACGAACGATCGCGTCTCGGTCAGTGGGCCAGGACTGACGACGCTGTGCTGAAACCAGAGGATGCTGGTCGCCACGCCGACGACCAGGATGAAGATTGCCGAAAACAAGCCGCTCAGACGCCGCGCAAAGCTCGACTTCCGGCGCGCGGCCGGTCGGCGACGACTCTGCGGCGGCGGCGGGGGGCGCCGCGCCTCGCCAGCTTCGGCACCGCTTCGAGGACGCGTGCGCCGGGTTTCGGTGTGGTTTCGCTCGCTCAAATCAAGCCGACCATTGCTATCCGCAGGCTCCTCAGCGCTGCCAGGAACGCGACGCCCGTGACGAGATCGTGACCAACCGCTCTGCGCACCAGTTCTTTTGCCTCACGAGGCTCACCGCGTTGAGGACTGTGGCTTGAACGCGACGCAACCGTTCGACAATGGGCGCCAGCGTCCGGTTCGCTCGTACCCGCTTTCCGCCGTTCGTCCGCCACTCTCGTCAGACGCTGGAACGAACGACAGAAAGCAAAGGGTACGCGTAAACTGATGACTCTCGTGCTGCTTCTCGATCAGAAGCCCCTGTCAGGCGGGTGTTGCAGACGGTGCAGGGTCTTCTGATCGGCGGGGCTAGGAGTGGCGCGCGCCGTCAGGAAAACCGACGCATCACCAACGAGGCATTGGTTCCACCGAAACCGAACGAGTTCGATAGCACCACGTCGATGGATTTCTCTCGGGGCGTATTCGGGACGAGATCGATGCGCGTTTCCACCGATGGGTTCTCGAGATTGAGCGTCGCTGGGGCGATGTTGTCGCGGATCGCAAGCAGCGAGAAGATCGCCTCGACCGATCCCGCGGCGCCGAGAAGGTGGCCGATCGAGGATTTTGTCGAGGACATGGCCATCCTCGCGGTTGCGTTGCCGAACACGCGCTCCACCGCACCGAGTTCGATCTCATCGCCCATGGGTGTCGATGTGCCGTGAGCGTTCACGTAATCGACGTCGTCAGGATTGACCCCTGCGCTGCGCAAGGCGTTGCGCATGCAGCGATAGGCGCCGTCGCCATCTTCGGCGGGCGCTGTGATGTGGTAGGCGTCGCCCGACATGCCGTAGCCTATGACTTCACCATAGATGCGCGCACCGCGCGCTTTCGCGTGCTCCAGCGCCTCAAGGATGACGATCCCAGCGCCTTCCCCCATCACGAATCCATCGCGGTCGCGATCGTATGGGCGTGAGGCGCGCTCGGGTGCATCGTTGAAGTGGGTGGAGAGCGCCTTGCAGGCCGCAAACCCTGCGAGCGCGATGCGGCAGATCGGGCTCTCACTCCCACCCGCAACCATCACGTCAGCGTCCCCGAACGCCACGAGGCGCGCGGCGTCACCGATCGCGTGGGCCCCGGTCGAACACGCGGTCACGACCGAATGGTTGGGACCCTTCAGCCCGTGTTTGATCGACACATAACCTGAGGCAAGGTTGATGAGGCGGCCGGGAATGAAGAACGGCGACACGCGCCGTGGCCCTTTTTCTTGAAGCAGAAGCGAGGTCTCGGCGATGCCCTGCAAGCCGCCGATGCCGGATCCGATTAGCACACCCGTGCGCTCCCGGGCCTCGTCCGACACCGGAACGTAGCCAGAATCGGCAAGGGCCTCGTCCGCCGCTGCGACGGCATAGAGGATGAAATCGTCGACCTTTCGCTGCTCTTTCGGAGCCATCGCCGCATCGGGATTGAAGGTCCCGTTGGAGCCATCGCCACGCGGCACGAACGACGCGATCTGCGCCGAAATGTCAGAGACCTCGAACTCGGTTACGCGACGCACGCCGGTCTTGCCGGCGAGCAGGGCGCGCCAGCTGCTTTCGACACCGCTGCCCAGGGGTGTCACCAGACCGAGACCTGTAACAACGACGCGCCTCATGGCTCACTCCCTCCCGCCCGAATGATGCGTGTGTCTCGCTGGCTCTGCGCGGAACTTTCCACGCCCAAGAGCCCCACTGGAAGCCTGTCAGATCGTCTGCTTCTGGTCAGCCCGCGATTTTTCCAGCGCGCGATGGCGATGGTACAGGAACGTCCACACCTGACCTCCCGGCTATGATCGTGGGCCGCGCAAGCCTTCGATCTTTGCCACACCGGGCACGTCGCGAGGCAGCGCTGCAGTCAGAGGCACAGCTTTCACCGGCTCCCGCGAGGTGAGATCAACGAAGTGCGGCTTGGCGTGCCGGACACGCGGCCCAGCACGAGCACGCGCCTAGGACAAGCTTGCCGCCAGGGCGGGTCGACGATCAGTCGCCGACCGCTGGCTGGTCCCGGCGATCAGGCTGCGTTGGCGTTTTTTTCCAGGAATTTTACAGCATCACCGACTGTGAGAATATGCTCGGCGGCATCGTCCGGGATCTCGCAGCCAAACTCTTCCTCGAACGCCATCACAAGCTCGACCGTGTCGAGGCTGTCTGCGCCGAGGTCATCGATGAAGGATGCGTTCTCCGTCACCTTCTCGGTCTCGACGCCGAGGTGCTCCACGACGATCTTCTTAACCCGTTCTGCGATGTCGCTCATTGTGTCATTCCTACCATGTTGATCTTCGTCTTCCGGAGCCGAGGGGCTTAGTCGACTGCCTCGCCTGCCGCAATTCTAACCGACCGCCGCGCTCGAGCGGGGCAGGGCAACAGCGCCCGACTCGCGCCGCAAGGCAACTAGTACCGCCGATCAGAAGTCCCTGCACCATCAGCAGCACCCGACGTCCTGGGACTTCTGATCGAAAAGCGGTCCGAGAGTCAGTATCTTGCTAGTAACGTTGCGATCCGAAGTGCGTTGCGGTGCCTGACGAGACTGCCAAACGAACTTCGGAAAGTTGGTACTTGTGCTGGTCGTCAACTTCATTCGTTGCACGCACTTGTCCGCTGGCGCGCGCCTTGTCTCCAAACCAAGCCACCGTCCGCGCACGCGAGGCTCAAACCGCTAAAGGAAGTCAATCGCCGGCTGCGTTCGTGCCGTCCCTGCGCGCGCCCCGAACCCTGCCGTTCGCAGACTCTTCTGGCAGACCCACCTGCGCGCCGGGCGGCGCTACCACACTCCTTCGAACTTGAATAGCCAGACCAAGACCTTGGGATATGCTGTTCATCTTCGGTGGGAACGCTACCGCGCAGCGTTCTTCACGTCAGGGCATGACCATGCCGCCATTGATGTGCAGCGTCTGGCCCGTGACATAGCGCGCTTCGTCGCTTGCGAGATAGACCGCGGCCGCAGCGATGTCCGAAGGCTCCCCAAAATACTTTGCGGGGATGGCGTTCATGATCTCGCCGGTTTGCTGCTCGGTTAGCGCGTCGGTCATAGCGGTCTTGATGAACCCTGGTGCAATGCAGTTCGCCGTAATCCCGCGTGAGGCGACCTCACGTGCCAGAGATTTCGTCATCCCGATCATGCCTGCTTTCGATGCGGCGTAGTTGCCCTGCCCTGGATTGCCCACGATGCCGCTCACTGACGAGATGTTTATAATCCGGCCGTACCCGGTCTTGGCCCTCATCATGGCGCGCGCAGCAGCACGCATGATGACAAAGGTGGCGGTCAGGTTGACGGCGATCACGTCGTCCCACTGATCGTCCTTCATGATCATAAAGAGGTTGTCCCGTGTCAGGCCGGCATTGTTGACGACGATGTCGACACGGCCAAGAGCCTTCAGGGCGGCGTCGATGAGGCCGCCGACCTGCTGGCGGTCGGCCAAATCGCAGGGCACCACGGCAACGCGGTCGCCAAGATCCGCAGCAAGCGCCTCCAGCTTCGCGAGCTGCCGGCCAGAGATGGCGACCGTTGCGCCCTGTGCATGCAAGCGGCGCGCGATCACCTCGCCAATGCCCCCAGTGGCCCCGGTGACGAGCGCGGTTCGACCTTCGAGGTTGAACATGGCGATCACTTCCTTTGTCATGTTTCCCGAGCCTACAAGGGACCGACAGAGCCGTCGATCCCAGGGGCATATCAAGCAAAAGTCGACGTCGTCACACCTCAGGCCCGGTCAGAGCTGGCAAGAGCACACTAGTGTCGTGACCCCGAAATTCGCCTCATTCTGCCGCACGCCGGAAACGAATTTCGAGGTCTGAACGACACGAGCAATATCAAAATCCTGGTGTGATAGAGACCGAGAAGTCCGCCTCTGAGCCTAGCCCAAAGGTATGCAGCGGACTTCTCGGTCATCATACTAGGCGAGCATTGCGCGCCTGCGCGCGGTGTCTCCCGTCTCCCGCCTTGCCTCATCGCCACCCGGACCACCTGTCTCAATCGCCGAGCAGCAGGCGCGCGAGCGTCTCGAACTCGTCGGGAACCCCGGCCGACCCCGTCGTGCAGTCGGGGTCGATGCGACGCACGAGACCCGACAGGACCCTGCCTGAGCCGAGTTCTGCATAGGTCGTGACCCCGGCCTCCTTCATCGCGATCACGGACTCGCGCCACCGGACCGTTCCAACAACCTGAGCGATCAGATTATCGCGGATCTCGATCGGATCTCGCGTTGCGCGCGCGGTCACGTTGGCGACGATCGGAACGCGCGGCTGGCTGATCAATGTCTGAGAGAGTGCTTGCGCCATGGCATCGGCCGCTGGCTGCATGAGGCGGCAATGAAACGGCGCACTGACGTCCAAAGGGATTGCGCGGCGAACGCCAAACTCTTTGGCAATTGCAGGGACGCGGTCGCAGGCTGATTTCGCGCCAGACAACACAACTTGACCCTGGTCGTTATCGTTCGCGATGTCGAGCACATCGGCCCCAGAGGCGCGCTCAGCGATCTTGCGTGCCACATCCACGTCGGCGCCAAGCAAAGCAACCATCGCGCCTTCGCCCACAGGGACAGCGGACTGCATGGCCTTGCCGCGCAGCCTGAGCAGCCGCGCTGCATCAGCCAATGACAGTGCGCCCCCAGCCGCGAGAGCTGAATATTCACCAAGCGAGTGACCGGCAAGAAAAGCGGCGGACGAAACCGGCACGCCAAACTCGCTCTCAAGCACGCGCACGGCCGCGACCGAGACTGCCATTAGGGCCGGTTGGGCGTTCTCTGTCAGCGTGAGGACCTCCTTTGGACCCTCCCACATTGTTTGCGATAGCGCGTGGGACAGCGTATCGTCCACTTCGGTGAAGACGTTGCGCGCGATCTCATACCGTTCGGCGAGTTCGCGACCCATCCCGACGGCTTGGCTGCCCTGCCCGGGGAAGATGAAAGCCGTTGTCATTGAACACCCTCGATCGCGTTGCGACCCCGTTCGACCGTTCAGACCTCGCGCGCCCCGCACCGCCACACCGGCGCAGAGCCTCAAGCGCCACGCGCCATGGTCGTGCGCGTTGCCGCCAATCGGACCCGCACGCCGGACGAAGAAGCCACCACACACGCACCGATCGGGCTGCGGCTTTAGCCATGGCGAAGCTGCGGCTGTCAAGCAATGGTCCAAGTGACTTCTGCGAGACGTCCTGCGGTCGAGTGGAATAAGGCGCTCTGCAAATCGCTGCGATATTCACCTGCAGGCCCGTCGCGATCGGCCACAGATCAGGTGCGAGGAAGCTCAAAACCGGGCAATCTCCCTGTCGTCGAAAGGCCCAGTCGGGCTCTCTTGGTCTTGCGTTCGAACGCTGCTTCTGTATAAGCGCGGCTTCCCCGGCTGAAGGCTGAACGGAACGCCCGCCCGTGCGGGTCATGGTTGTATGGCCGGTTCCCGTGTCTTCGCTCTTCTGGGTCGACTTTGGGCCTCCCGCATCGCGTGCGGCCTGAAAGAGGCTTTGCGCCGGGATCAACAGAGCGACGTGCGCTTGACGTAGCGCGCCTCGTTCCTTTGGAGGCCCCTATGCCGCTTTATGAACACGTGTTTCTCGCGCGCCAGGACGTTTCGCAGGCGCAGGTTGACGCCCTCGTCTCCGAGTTCAAACAGGTCCTCGAAGAAGGTGGCGGCAAGATTACCAAGAACGAGTATTGGGGCGTGAAGCCCTTGGCCTATAAGATCAACAAGAACCGCAAAGCGCACTACGCGCTTTTGAACATCGACGCTCCAGCACCAGCAGTCGCCGAGATGGAACGGCGTATGGGCCTGTCGCAGGACGTGCTCCGCTTCATGACCGTTCGCGTCGAGGAACTCGAAGCCGGCCCCTCGGTGCAGATGCGCAAGTCGGATCGAGACGAGCGTGGTGGGCGCGGAGAGCGCGGCGACAGGGGCGATCGTGGTGACCGTGGCGGGCCGCGCGGCGATCGCCCGCCACGCAGCGATCGTGGTGACCGGCCGGACCGCGGAGAACGGCCAGACCGTGGAGATCGCCCCCCCAGAGGTGGCTCGACCTTCCGCCCGCGCCCGACCGAGTGATCAGCCCCTTTTGAAGTTTCAGCGCGCGTCTGATCACCCGATCCGGGGCCGCCAAAAATGGATCGACGTCCATGACCACAGCATCGAGCCAGCCGGTTCGCCGGCCTTTCAATCGTCGTCGCAAGACCTGCCCGTTTTCGGGTGATCAAGCTCCAAAGATCGACTATAAGGATGTCCGGCTGCTGAGCCGGTATATCTCCGAGCGCGGCAAGATCGTGCCGAGCCGCATCACCGCGGTCTCAGCAAAGAAGCAGCGCGAGCTGTCGAAGGCAATCAAGCGCGCCCGGTTCCTTGGGTTGTTGCCTTACGTGATCAAGTGACGAGACGGCCTGCCGGCGGCCTGCACGTTATCAGGTGTCGGAACGTAGTCGTGGCGCTCGCAACAGCGCTGAGTTTGCCAAGGTTGGGGTACACGGGTGAACTTGGGACCGCAATCGGCTCCAGCACCCGTTGCGCCTCTAACCGCCGATGCGCGGGACAGCTGAGAGATGACGTTCCAACCTTTGATCGCGCTCGTTTCTGGGCTTGCTTCAGGCGTGCTGCTGCTGGCTGCCGTCGCAGGTGGGATCGCGGGCGTTCTCTTCACCCTCACGTTAACACCTTTGCCGCTCGCAATTGCGGGGCTGGGCTGGGGGTGGCTGACCGCCTTAGGGGCTGGGGTTGTTGCCGCGATCCTCGTCGCGGCCCTCACCGTGCCGAGCGGCGCGCTGGTGCATCTCTTCCTGTTTGGACTGCCTATCGCGGCCTTCAGCTATCTCACAATGCTTCACCGCGATGCTGTCGCGCCGAACGGGCAGACCTATCGTGAGTGGTATCCTGTTGGGCGGGTGGCCACAGCGATCGCGCTTTGGTCCGGCGGCGTTGCAGCCGTAACGATCCCGACGCTTGGCAGCGATCTCGCGAGCATCCAGACAGAACTGCGGGCGACGATCGACCGCTTTTTCGAACTGCAGCGCGACAGCATTCCCGATGACGTTGCAGCGCAGATGACGCCAGAGCGTCGCGACCAGCTGGCCGAGATCATGCTGTGGTCGCTGCCAGCCGCGACCGCCTCGCTGCTGACACTCATCAGCATGCTCAACATGTGGCTTGGGGCAAAGATCGTGGATCGTTCGGGCCGGTCCACGCGGCCCTGGCCCGACCTGACCATGCTGGCGCTCCCGCGCTTTGCTCCGCTCGTGTTCGTTGGCGCAGCCGTGATCTCGTTCATCGAGGGGTTGGTCGGACTGATGGCGACCGCGTTCGTGTGGGCATTCGTCGTCCTCTACGCCACCATCGGCCTTGCGATCCTCCACCAACTTACGCGCGGCATGCCGGCGCGCTTCCTTCTGCTGGCGATCGTCTATCTGGCGGTGATCTTCTTCCTGCCAACGTGGCTGCTGCTTGCCGTCATCGGGATGGCCGAACCCTTTTCTCCCCTCCGACGCCGGACGACGGAAGCCACTGTGGGTCCAAGGCCACCGGGCAGCGGCTCGCCCCCGGCCCCAACATAGCCGAGCCGTTTCGCCTTGGCTCGGCCGCCTGCCTCGTCGGCGTGTGGAAGCGCACTTCAACGCGCCGAGAGCCTTGGCGAGATGCCTGAGCGGTGTCGGAACCACCGCCGGCCGCAGGTTGAGTCCCCGCTTTCCGGAGCTCGCCCGTCACCCTCGTCAGGCGCCGAAACGAACTCGGGAAAGCAAGGCGAACGAGCAACATTCTGATACTCTTACCGCTTTTCGATCAGAGGTCCCTGGAAGGCGGGTGTTGCGGAAGGTGTAGGGACTTCTGATCGGCGGTACTGGGCGGTCTCGGGCGACAATCTCATAGCCTATTGAATTCAAAAGACGAAGAAAGGACAAAGACCATGGAAGTAATCCTCCTCGAGCGCATCGCAAAACTCGGCCAGATGGGTGACGTTGTGCGGGTGCGTGACGGCTATGCGCGGAACTTTCTTCTGCCGCAGAAAAAGGCGATGCGCGCCACCGCAGAGAACCGCAAGGAGTTCGAGTCGCAGCGGGCTCATCTCGAGGCCCGCAACCTTGAGTTGAAGCGTGAGGCTGACCAGGTCGCCGAACGCCTGGACGGCCAAACCTACATCGTGATCCGCCAGGCCGGCGACACCGGTCAGCTCTACGGTTCGGTCTCGTCTCGCGATGTCGCCGAAGCGGTCACTGAGGGTGGCATCACCCTAGATCGGCGCCAGGTCCTGATGACGGGTCCGATCAAAGAACTCGGCATGACAACCGTGAAGGTGCAGTTGCACCCCGAAGTCGTCGTGACCATCAACGTCAACGTCGCCCGCTCCACCGACGAAGCCGATCGCCAAGCTCGCGGCGAAGACGTCACGGTGATCCGCGACGAGGCCCTTGATCTCGAGACCTTCGACCCCGAAGCGATGGACGAAGCTGACGAGGAGTAATGCAGCAGCGTTGCACGCTCGGAGCAGGACATGCAGGACCACGCGTGAAGCGTCGCGCCATCACTTGACCGATGGGTGTGGCACGCTTGATGTCAATTCAGGCGCGAGCCACGCCTCACTTCGTGATGGATGGTGCCAGTGATCGTGCCAGTGATGGTGCCAGTGATCGTGCGAGTGGCCCGCATGTCGCGCCGGCGCAATTTCTTTGCGTTGTGGATTGCCGGGAAAGTCGCGATCGCGCCCGCTGAAGCCGTCACGCTCCGGCGCGACTCGCAGTAGCCCTGGCGCATGACACAGCCCGCACCAAACACCCAAAAGCTGCCTCCCGCGACGCCCGCCGAAGCGTTGCGTGCACACTCATCAACGGAGCCCACGGTCACCTACCGCGAGGCGCCGCACAACATCGACGCCGAGCAGGACTTGCTCGGCGCAATCCTGATCAACAACGAAGCGCTCGACCGAATCTCCACGTTCCTCAAGGCTGAGCACTTCTATGAGCCGTTGCACCAGCAGATCTTCGAGACGGCAGCAAAGCTGATCGCGGCCAACAAGCGGGCCAACGCCGTAACGCTGCGCACGTTTTTCGAGAACCACGAGCCAATCAACGACACGCTGACGGTTCCGCAGTACCTTGCGCGGCTCTCCGCCAATGCGACCGCACTCATCAATGTGGTCGACTATGCGCGAACGATCTACGACCTCTACATGCGGCGCATGTTGATCACGATTGGCACGGACCTCGTCACGACCGCCTATGACTCGCCGGTTGATCTGCCACCCAGCACGCAAATCGAGCATGCAGAAAGCCAGCTCTATTCGCTCGCCGAGCAGGGCCGATACGGCGGCGGGTTCAAGAGCTTCGACGAAGCACTGGTCGAAGCCGTGCAGATGGCGAGCGCGGCTTACCAGCGCGACGGGCACCTTTCAGGCTTGTCGACTGGCCTCATTGATCTCGACGCGAGACTGGGCGGCCTGCAGCGCTCGGACTTGATCGTGCTGGCCGGCCGCCCGTCGATGGGCAAGACCGCGCTTGTCACGAACATTGCCTACAACGTGGCCCGGGCCTACCGCGCCGAACGCCAGCCGGATGGTACGATCAAGGCGGCTGATGGCGGGATCGTTGGCTTCTTCTCGCTCGAAATGTCGGCCGAGCAGCTCGCGACCCGCATCCTCTCGGAACAGTCAGAGATCGCGTCGGAAAAGATCCGGCGCGGCATGATCAGCGAAAGTGAATTCAGGCGTCTGTCGCAGGTTTCCCGGGAGATGGCAGTCGCGCCGCTGTTCATCGACCAGACCGGCGGCATCACCATTGCCCAGCTTGCAGCCCGTGCGCGCAAGCTGAAACGTCAAAAGGGCCTGGATCTCCTCATCGTCGACTATCTTCAGCTCTTGTCCGGCTCCCAGCGCAGCCAAGGGAACCGCGTGCAGGAACTGACCGAGATCACCACCGGACTGAAAGCGCTCGCAAAAGAGCTCGACGTGCCGATCATCGCGCTGTCGCAGCTCTCGCGTCAGGTCGAGCAGCGCGAAGACAAGCGTCCACAGCTTTCAGACCTGCGCGAATCGGGCTCGATCGAGCAGGACGCCGATGTCGTCATGTTCGTGTTCCGCGAAGAGTATTACGTGGAGCGCGCCAAGCCCAATGAAGGAACGCCTGAGTTCACCGATTGGATGGCAAAAATGCAGCAGGTCGCCGGTAGGGCCGAAGTCATCGTCGGAAAGCAGCGCCATGGCCCTGTCGGAACTGTCCAACTTGCGTTCGAGAGCCAATTCACCCGCTTCGCGAACCTCGCCCGCGAGGATCGGCTCCCTGAGACTTATGCCTGACAACGAGCCACACATGCGCTGTGGTGCGCCGGCTTGTTTGCGGTCATGAGTTGCAGTTGGTTCTATCAGCGCGATGGTTGGAGGCCCGAGCCTCGTGAACGATGAAAGGTTGCCATTCGAACTGGCTGAACAGTCGCCGCATGTGCGGTCCGTCCTCGCCGTCGATGTGGCCGGCATCGTGTCGAATTGGCGCAAGGTCGCATCGGTTGCCCGCGGTGCTCACTGCGCAGCCGTGGTCAAGGCCAACGCTTACGGGACGGGGCCGGCAACTGTCGCTGCCCTGGCGTCGGCTGGCTGCGCCACGTTCTTTGTTGCAAGCTTCGAAGAGGCGCTGGCTGTCGCCTCGACAGGCTCAGTCGTCTACGTCTTGGATGGCCTGTTACCGGGTGCGGACGTGTCGGCGTTCGCCGCAACCCCACCGTCCGTGCGCCCTGTGCTGTCCAGCCTGGAACAGCTTCGGGCCTGGGCCGAGTTTGCGGGCAGCCGGCCCGAGGCAAGGCCAGCCGCCGTGCATGTCGACACGGGCATGTCGCGCCTCGGCCTGCCAGCCGACGAGGTGGCAGCCCTTGCCGCTCAGCAGTCTCTGTGCGAGCGCTTGGACGTCGCACTGGTGATGACACACCCGGCCTCAGCCGACGACCCTGGCTCGCCGCAGACCCGTGCACAATTCGAGGCGTTCGCCAGGCTGCGGCAACAGCTTCCCCCATGGCCCGCGAGCTTTGCCAATTCCGCCGCAGCTCTGTCAAACGTGGACCACGCCCTCGATCTCGTGCGACCTGGGATCGCGCTCTACGGCGGCAGGTCCTTGCCCAGAAGCGAACACGGCTTCACTCAGGTGGTCTCACTCTTTGCTCGGGTCCTGCAGGTTCGCACGATCCCGGCGGGCACCCCGGTTGGCTACGGCGCCACGGCAATCGTAAATCGCCCGTCAAGGATTGCGACGCTTGCTGTCGGGTATGCAGACGGCTATCCGCGGGCACTCTCCACTGAGCCTCAGGCGCGCGCTGTCACTGTCCGCATTTGCGGGCACGAGGCCCCGATCATCGGCCGGATCTCCATGGACCTGACCACGATCGATGTAACCGATCTGCCCGGCCACGTCGTTGCAGCCGGCACGTGGGCAACCGTTGTCGGTTCACACCTGACGGTGGATAACATCGCCGATCGGACCGGCACCATCGGCTATGAAATCCTGACCGGACTTGCGCCGCGGAGCCCACGCGTTGTGTTGGCGTGTCCTGTATCCGGCGGGGGCTGAGTGATGGCGCGAGCTCCAAAGGCGCACTACGTCTGCCAGCAATGCGGTTCGAGCCATCCGAAATGGGCGGGCAAGTGCCCGGACTGCGGCGCATGGAACGCGCTTGTTGAGGATGCAAACGTCGCAGCGGTGCCAGGGTCAGGTCTTGTCAGTCGCACGCGTGGCTCAGTCGTTGCTCTCGAAACCTTGTCAGGGGTCAGCGCGGATACAGCGCGCATCGCCTCGGGAAGCACCGAACTCGATCGCGTCACGGGTGGCGGGATCGTACCTGGCTCAGCCGTCTTGATCGGCGGTGAGCCTGGAATCGGCAAGTCGACGCTGTTGCTGCAGGTTGCCGCAAGGGTCGCGACATCTGGGCGGCGTGCGGTCTACTTTTCCGGCGAGGAAGCGGTTGCGCAAGTGCGCATGCGAGCAAGTCGCCTCGGTCTTGCAGAGGCCCCTGTCGGGCTCGCTGCCGAAACCAATCTGTCGAACATTCTTGCAACGCTTTCGAGCGGACCGGCAGCCGATCTTGTGATCGTCGATTCGATCCAGACCCTGTGGGCCGACGGGGTCGAATCGGCCCCCGGCAGCGTCAGCCAGGTTCGCGCCGCGACGCAGAGCCTGATCCGCTTTGCAAAAGCCGCGGGATGCGCGGTTGTTCTGGTCGGGCACGTGACCAAGGAAGGTCAGATCGCCGGTCCCAAAGTCGTTGAGCACATGGTCGACACGGTTCTCTATTTCGAGGGCGACCGGGGCCGTGCGTTCAGGGTGCTGCGCGCGGTGAAGAACCGGTTCGGTCCGGCCGACGAGATCGGCGTGTTCGAGATGGTCCCATCTGGCCTCGCGGATGTTGCCAATCCCTCGGGCTTGTTTCTTGGTGATCGCGACCCGGACAGCCCTGGCGCCGCTGTCTTTGCCGGCATCGAGGGAACGCGGCCGATACTCGTCGAATTCCAGGCACTCGTGGTCCCCTCACCGCTCGGGACCCCGCGTCGCGCAGTGGTCGGCTGGGATTCGAACAGACTGGCGATGGTTCTTGCGATCCTCGACGCGCGCTGCGGCGTCTCGCTTGCGCAGCATGACGTCTACTTGAACGTTGCTGGCGGGATTCGCGTGTCTGAACCGGCAGCCGACGTGGCTGCCGCGGCAGCACTCCTGTCGGCGTTGACCGGTGAGCCGGTCGACATCGATCAAGTTTCGTTCGGAGAACTTGCGCTTTCTGGCAGCGTCCGGGCCGTTGCCCACACGGCAACCCGCCTCAAGGAGGCCGAAAAGCTTGGCTTCAAGAGTGCTATCCTCGCGGCGGCTGGCGATCTTGACACGTCTGCTCACAAATTGCGGCTCGACCGGCTGTTGCACCTCAAAACTCTTGCGGAGGCCAGAGGTGCGTGCAAGTGAGGCGCTGCTGTTCTGTTGCTCGCAGATCGCCTGCGGCGTACGCGGAATACTTGCCCCGTCGCGCGACGCATCGGACAATCGGTCGTCGCCGGAATTCTGGACACGACGATGATTGGTCCCCTGAGTTTCCTCGATGCAGCCTTGATCGCAGTTGCCCTGCTCTCCGGCCTGCTTGCGATGTATCGAGGGCTCACGCGTGAGCTGCTCGCAATCCTGTCTTGGGTGCTTGCGGGCGCAGCCGTCCTGTACATCGTGCTTTATCAAAAGGCCTTCGCAGAAGACGTTGGCCGCCAGATCGGCCTTGAAACGCAGATTGCCCAGATTCTCATTGGCGCGATCGTCTTTCTTCTCGTGCTCGTCGTCGTGCACCTGATCACGGCGCGCCTTTCGGACAGCATCCTCGACAGCCGGATCGGCATGTTCGATCGGATGTTCGGCTTTCTCTTCGGGGTCGCTCGGGGCTTTGTCCTGGTCGTGATCCCGGTGCTCTTCTATGAGAAGCTGTATCCAACGCCGGCGTCACAGCCGGAGTGGGTGCGCGAATCCCTATCCATGCCGGCGCTGCGTTCGACCGGGCAAGCGTTCGAAGGCCTGCTCCTTGATCTGCTTCCTTCAGAGCTTTCATTGCCTGATCAACAGCAGGGCCATCTCATCGAAACTCAGTATCAAGCATTATTCCGCTTGTGCGACAGACGGCTTCAATTATCTGTCACACTGAAGGCTGGAGCACGGGTGTCGACGTAACTGTTCCAGATAGTCCGCGTCTTCGGGTAAAGGATCTGGCCGATGCAGGACGACCCAAACGCGCAGCGAAGCCTCAGGTCTTCAGGCGCGTACAACCTCAGCGAATCCTCTGCCGCCCAATCCGAATCTTGCGCTTTTGACAGCTCCGTCGAACGCCATGGCGACGAAGATCGTGGGCACCCGTCAGACGCGTCAGGCTTGGTTTTCGACGTGCTCGACGATCGGTTGCGCGAGGAATGCGGCGTCATCGGCGTGTTCGGCGTCGACGACGCCGCCGCCCTGATCGCCCTTGGTTTACATGCGCTGCAGCACCGTGGACAGGAAGCGTGCGGCATCCTGACCTTCGACGGCGAACGCTTCCATGCCGAGCGCCGCTTCGGTCTGGTCGGCGACAACTTCAACGACGAGAGCGTTATTGCGCGTTTTCAGGGCCGCTCCGGCCTCGGTCACAACCGATACTCGACTGCCGGCGGGACGACGATCCGCAACGTGCAGCCGCTGTTTGCGCACCTCGAGCACGGCGGCATGGCCGTCGCACACAACGGCAACCTGACCAACGCGCGGACGCTGCAACGGGACCTGATTCGATCCGGTGCAATCTATCAGTCGACATCCGACACCGAGGTCATTCTGCACCTCATTGCCCGCGCGCGGGGGCAGCGCGTCATTGAGCGCTTCGTCGAGGCGATCCGGCAGATCGAGGGCGCATATGCCCTCGTCGTGCTGACCGAAAGCATGTTGATCGGCGCGCGGGATCCGGTCGGCATTCGCCCGCTCGTCATCGGGCGTAAGGACAGCGGCTACGTCTTGGCGTCCGAAACGTGCGCGCTCAATCTCATGGGTGCAACGTTCGTGCGTGAAGTCGAGAACGGTGAGGTCGTCGTCATCACGAAGGACGGCATCGCAAGCCACCGCCCATTTCCGCGGCGACCCGCGCGACCCTGTATTTTCGAGGCGATTTATTTTGCGCGCCCCGACTCGATCATTGGTGGCCAAAGCGTCTATCACATGCGCAAGGGCATGGGGGCAGAGCTCGCACGCGAAACCGCCGTCGCGGCCGACGTGGTTGTTCCAGTCCCTGATTCAGGTGTTCCGGCGGCTCTCGGCTATAGTGCAGCGTCCGGCCTTGCGTTCGAGCTTGGGATCATCCGCTCGAGCTATTCGCGGCGCACGTTCATTGAACCTGCCCAGAAAATCCGCCGTCTGGGTGTGCAGTTGAAGCTTGCGCCCAATCGCGCTGCCGTCGAGGGCAAGCGGATCATCCTGATCGACGACAGCCTTGTGCGCGGCACGACGTCGGAAAAGCTCGTCTCGATGATGCGGGAAGCGGGTGCGCGCGAGGTGCACATGCGGATCGCCTGCCCCGAGATCCGACACGGCGACTACTATGGAATCGACACGCCCACCCGAACCGAGTTGCTGGCTGCGAAGATGGATGGCGAACAGATGCGCGACTTCATCAAGGCCGACAGCCTCGCGTTCCTGAGTGTCGACGGCCTCTATCGCGCGCTTGGACATGAGCGGCGCAATCCGGTGCAGCCCCAGTACACCGATCATTGCTTCACTGGCGAATATCCGACAGCGCTCACCGATATCGACGGCGAACTCGACATTGCACACAAGCAGCAAACCGTTCTCGCTGACGCGCGCTAAATCTTTATGCGGATCATGCCTCTTCCGCGCCGCATTCGTCAGCCCGCATGGGGGTCGGCTTGGCCTGTTGTCTCGACATCGAGGCAGCACATTCATAGTCCAACACTCGAACCCGTACCCTGATCGGCAACTGAACTGGGACGGGGCCCATTGCGCCAGGAGACGGCCATGACGACGATCTCAGCATCACGACCACGGAGCCGTGTGACCCTTGGGTATTGTCATGCCCTCACTCTCGGGGTCCTGGCCGCAGTCACGCTCGCTGGAACCGTCGGGGCGGCCGACGCTGTCGATATCCACACTGGCGGCGAAACCGGCGCGTATCACAGCCACTTCTGCCCGAGCCTCGTCTCGCTGCTCGCCAAGCGCGGCGCCTCTGCGACCTGCCGGACGAGTGCTGGTACGGAAGAGAACATGTCACGCGTCGCGGCTGCCCCTGAAGCCCTCGGGTTTGCGCAGCTCGACGTCTTCGCTCTGTCGGCCCGAAAGTTCGGCGGAGCTTCAGCGTTCACGACCGTGCGTGTCGGCGATGCGCGCGAGTGCGTATTCGCGGTGACGAAGAGCCCTGACATCACGAGCTTCGGAGAGGTGTCGGTCTTTGCCAGCCAACTCGCCTTTTTCCTGCCACCGGAAGGCTCAGGCAGCGCCGGAACATTCCGCTATCTGCAGGACATCGACGCCGAAGGATTGGGCCAGGCGATCGAGGTCGAAACACTCGATTCGACGGATGCTGCGATCAAGAAGGCGCTTGAGACCCCTGGCGGCGTTGCGTTCTTCGTGCAGTTCGCGGATCCAGCGAATCCCCGCTTCAAGCTGATTCAGGACCTTGGCGGTCATATCGTGCCGATCATCGATCGGACGATCCTGGCGCAAACCGTCGAGGGTCAGCGTGTCTATTTTGCCCAGGAAACGCAGGTTACCAATTCGCGGTGGCTCAAGGCCGGCGAGATGGTCACCACAGCATGCACGCCAATGGTGGTCTTCTCCGGCCATCCAGATCGGATCGCTGACAGCCGTGCACGTGACACCCACCGCGCGCTTCTCGATTCGATCGAGGCTGCGAAGGTGGAGGACGTAATGCCGAAGGACGGTCTTTTCACACGGATGTTGCGTCGCAGCCGCGAAATTTCTGCCAGTAGCGCACAACGCCTGGAACAGCTCGCAGAAGAGGCAAGGACCCGTGCTGCACCCATGATGGAACGCGCGCGTGAGACCGGCCAGCGGCTTTACGAGCGCGCCAAGGAAGGGACGCAGACCATGATCGAGCGCGCTGCGCCACCACCGGCAAAACAGTAAGGCTGTACGCACGATGCCGGTTTACGACTCGGGCCCATCATCGGCTCAGGACAATGGTGCGGTCGCCCTGACTGCCTCGAAAAGCTTGCAGCACGGCAATTTCGCAGGACGCATCATCCTCGTCACAGGTGCATCCCGCGGGCTCGGCCGCGCCAGTGCTCTGGCGCTCGCCGAGGCCGGAGCCCATGTGATCGCGCTCGCGCGGCGCAGGTCACGCCTGGAAGATCTCGACGATGCCATCAGGGTTCGAGGCGGGCCGCCACCGACATTGATCCAGATGGACCTGACGAACGGCGAGCAAGTGGATGGGCTTGGTCCAGCGTTGTACCAGCGCTTCGGCCGTCTCGATGGATTGGTTGCCAACGCCGCGATTCTTGGAACTCTGTCGCCACTCAACCACGTGACGGCGGACGACTGGGGGAAGGTTCTTGACACGAACCTGACCGCCAACTGGCGGCTTGTCCGAACGCTTGATCCTCTCCTGCGCGCGAGCGATGCGGGCCGCGCCGTTTTCGTTAGTTCGGGCGCTGCGCTCACGCAGAGTGCCTATTGGGGGCCATACGCGGTCAGCAAAGCGGGGCTTGAAGCGCTGGCGCAAACGTATGCGAACGAGGTGTCTTCGTCGGCGGTGCGGGTTTCCATCCTCGATCCGGGGCCGCTTCGCACGGACATGCGCGCGAAGGCGTTTCCCGGCGAAAATCCGACCAAGAACCCGGACCCCGCCGAGGTTGCCCCGTTGGTGCTCCAGCTCCTTTCGCCAGACTGGCTCGAGAACGGCGCCAGGGTCCGCCATCCTCGGGCGGCTTGAGCTCCGTGGCGACGACCGGGTAGGTTGTGGCGGGAGTGGAGCCGGGTTAAACGCTCATTGTGGATCAACCCCGTGGAGCGTTGCATGGCACTCTTGATGCGGTGCGTCACTGTGCTGATTGCAATCTCGGCTGCTGTGCTGCCGGCCACGACCGCAGACGCCAAGCGCGTCGCGCTCGTCATCGGTATATCCGAGTATGACCATAGCCCACCGCTCACCAATCCCCGCAACGATGCCATTGGTGTTTCGGCCGCACTGCGCGGCGCGGGCTTTGATGTGATCACGTCGATCGACGACACACTGCAGGACCTTCTGGTCACGCTCGAACGCTTCTACGCCGAGGCTTCAGGAGCAGAGGCCGCCGTCTTCTACTTCGCAGGGCACGGACTGCAGTTCAAAGAGCTGAATTATCTCATCCCCCGCGACGCCCGGTTGCGCAGCGAAGCGACGCTCAAGTACGAGACCGTGGCGCTGCAAGACGTCATCGCGGCGATCGAGCAGCGCGCGTCCATCACCCTCGTCTTTCTGGATGCCTGTCGCGATAATCCGCTGGCTGAGGAGCTGCAGCGCTCCATCATGGGGCGCGATCGGTCCGCAGCCGTCCCTCGCGGCTTGGCCGCCATGCGGATCCGAAACCCGAATACGCTGGTGGTCTTCGCCGCGGAGCCCGGCCGGACAGCATCGGACGGCGTGGGCGAGAATAGTCCGTTTACCGCCGCGTTCCTGCACAACATCGCGGAGCCGGACGTTGACGTCGAACTTCTCATGAAGCGCGTGACGCGCGACGTTCACGATGCGACGGGCGGCGCACAGACGCCTGAAAGACTTTCGAAACTGACCAGCGAATTCGTTTTCAACGTCGGCCGCTCTGTGTCGCACTCTGTGCCTACGGCGGTGGGCGCTCCTGAAGCACCACCATCCCGGACCGAAGCCCGCCTGCCGGCGAGCGCCTGTGCCGTCGAGAACCCGCCCATCGCATGCATCTGGAGATAGATATGAAGTTGGCAGTTGCCCTTGCGCTGCTTGCAATCGGGCTCATGAGCTCGCCGCTTTCGGCATCAGCGCAGTGCGACGTGACGGTGCGATCGACGGATACCTACCTCGACCTGACGCAGAAGCTCGAGTGCCTGCGGGCTGAGATTGAAGACCTGCGCAAGGCGATTGCTCCGGCCCAGCGCGCACAGCGCCCCCAAGCACCGGTCCTTGCCTCCGATATCCAGGAGAGCGACGGCATTCGTTTTGAGGTCGAGCGTTGCGCCAGGTCGGGCGGCACGATCGAATGCCGCGTCCACATCACGTCCCTCGATAAAGACCAGCACGTTCATATGAGCAGTGATGGCATAGCTGTCGACATGGGGGGCGTGACGTATCGATGGCACGGGTTCCAGAGCGTTGGCGACCGCGCGATCGAAACGGGAGGCAATCGGCGGTGGTACGTTGCCGGCGTAAGAGTTGCTGCAACAATCGTTTACCGCGCTCAATCGGACGTTGAGGCATCCGGGCTTGCGGCGCTCCAGGTCTCCTTTGCACCAGATGGCCGCGCCTTTCGCATGGTGACGTTTCGCAACCTCGCGCTGCAATGACGAGCGCGCCACGTCCTCATCGGCGGGCGAGCTGAATTTTTGATCAAACACGTGATGCTGCACGTTTTTTATTCATTCGATGTGGCGAAGTTGTGTGCTATAGACTAATATTCTTATTAGTTTCAGAGCGTTATGGGGCGTTTGGAAACTGGCATACGCTTTGCCATGACTCCAGTAGGTTGGGGGTCGCCCGTCCGAGGACGGCGCCATGGCTAGGGAGTCTCTGATGAGCTTTGATGACCCGTTCGATCACACGCACGAGTTGCACCGTGGGGGCTGCAGCTGCGGAAAGCATGCGAGCGCTGCCGAGCACGATGCCGCTGCCAGGGCAGGTGAAGAGGCGCTGCTGAAACGGGTCGTTGAAAGCGCGGTCGTGCGCGCCATGTTCCCCGTCGACCGGGAGCGCCGCGCGTTTCTTTCAGCTGTCGGCGCCGGAACGGCCGCCGCTGCGATCAGCCAGTTCTTTCCAATCGGCACCGCAACCGAGGCGCTCGCCGATACCGGCAAGCTCGAGAAGACGTCGCTCAAGGTCGGCTTCATCCCAATCACGTGCGCAACGCCAATCATCATGGCCGAGCCGATGGGCTTCTATAAGAAGCACGGGTTGGACGTCGAAGTCATCAAGACAGCTGGCTGGGCCGTCGTTCGTGACAAGACGCTGAACAAGGAATACGACGCAGCCCACATGCTTTCGCCGATGCCGCTCGCGATTACGATCGGGGCTGGCTCGAACCCGATCCCCTACACGATGCCGGCCGTTGAGAACATCAATGGTCAGGCGATCACGTTGGCCACCAAACACAAGGATAAGCGCGACCCCAAGGACTGGAAGGGCTTCAAATTCGCCGTTCCTTTCGACTACTCGATGCACAACTACCTGCTGCGGTACTACCTCGCCGAAGCCGGTCTCGATCCTGATCAGGACGTCCAGATCCGCGCCGTGCCGCCGCCGGAGATGGTCGCCAATCTCAGGGCCGACAACATTGATGGCTTCCTCGCGCCCGATCCGGTGAACCAGCGAGCCGTCTACGATGGCGTTGGCTTCATCCATATGCTCTCGAAGGAGATCTGGGACCGCCATCCGTGCTGCGCGTTTGCCGCCAGCCAGGAGTTCGTCACCGAAATGCCGAACACCTATCGGGCGCTGCTCAAGGCAATTATCGACGCGACAGCCTTCGCGACCAGGCCTGAGAACCGCAAGGAGATCGCAGCCGCCATCGCGCCTGCAAATTACCTGAACCAGCCGGTCACGGTGGTCGAGCAGGTCCTGACCGGCACGTTTGCCGACGGTCTTGGCCAAGTGCAGCGCGTGCCCGACCGGATCGACTTCGAGCCCTTCCCCTACGAGAGCTTCGCCATCTGGATCCTGACGCAGATGAAGCGTTGGGGGCAGGTCAGCGGCGACCTCGACTACGCAGCCATCGCCAAGCAGGTCTATCTGGCGACGGATGCGGCAGAGCTGATGAAGGAAGTCGGGCTGACGCCTCCCGATGATCCGATGAAGTCCTTCGATGTCATGGGCAAGACGTTCAATCCAGCCGACCCCGAAGGCTACATTGCGAGCTTTGCAATCAAAAGAACCTGACCTGGCCGCAGTGCTCGGACACTTCGATCGACGCAATCGATTCAGCCCGAACAACGGAATGGGACAATGGTGCAATCACTCAGCGTGAGGGCGGCGGCGGTATCGTTCGCCCTCCTCGTCGCATTTCTGTTTGCCTGGCAGATTGGCGTGAGCGGGACGGGGCCGGTCCAGCAGGATATGGATCCCGAATATGCCAAGCTCCTCGGCCTGACAGCGACCCAGGGCAAGTCCGCAATGCCCGGCCCAGGCGAAGTCGGGTCTAAGTTGTGGGAGCACCTGCAGCGGCCGTTTTACGATAACGGGCCCAATGACAAGGGCGTTGGCATCCAGCTCGGGTACTCGATCGTTCGGGTGCTGACCGGTTATGTGCTCGCGCTGATCGTCGCGATACCGCTCGGCTTCCTGATCGGCATGTCGCCCCTCATGAGCCGGGCATTGGACCCGTTCATCCAGGTTCTCAAGCCGATCTCGCCGCTCGCCTGGATGCCGCTTGCGCTCTACACAATCAAGGATTCCAATGCGTCAGCGATCTTCGTGATCTTCATCTGCTCGGTCTGGCCGATGCTGATCAATACGGCATTCGGCGTCGCAAGCGTGCGGCGCGACTGGGTGAACGTGGCGCGCACGCTCGAACTCGGAAGCTGGCGCACTGCCTTCAACGTCATCTTGCCGGCCGCAGCGCCAACCATCCTCACTGGCATGCGCATCTCGATCGGGATCGCGTGGCTCGTGATCGTTGCAGCCGAGATGCTCGTGGGTGGGACCGGTATCGGCTACTTCGTCTGGAACGAGTGGAACAACCTGTCGATTACCAACGTGATCATCGCAATCCTTCTGATCGGCATGGTTGGCATGGTCCTCGACCAGATGATGGCGCAAGCGCAAAAGCTGGTGGGGTATCGGGAATGAAAGACTTGGATCACTCCCTCGTTCCGTCGGCCGTGCAGGCCGCAAACGGTGCTGCAGGCCCGGCACGCGCCCTCATTCGTATCGAGGGCCTCGCAAAGCGATTTCCCAACGCGGGTAGCCGCGGTGAGACAACCGTGTTCGAGGACCTCTGGTTGTCCATCCAAGCTGGCGAGTTCGTTTGTGTGATCGGCCACTCCGGCTGCGGAAAGTCGACCATCCTGAACATTCTCGCGGGCCTCGATACGCCGAGCGCCGGTGGCATCGTGGTTGGTGGGAAAGAGATTGACGGGCCAAGCCTCGACCGTGCCGTGATTTTTCAAAGCCATGCGTTGATGCCGTGGCTATCGGCCCTGCGCAACATCGAGCTCGGCGTCGCCTCGCGGCACCGCGACTGGTCACGCGTGCAGGTGCGCGCGCACGCCCAGCGGTATCTCGACCTCGTCCACCTGACAGGATCGGAACACAAGCGACCTGCTGAATTGTCGGGCGGCATGCGCCAGCGCGTCGGCATCGCGCGGGCGCTGGCCGTCGAGCCGAAGATCCTGCTGATGTACGAGCCGTTCTCAGCGCTCGATGCGCTGACCCGCGGCTCGCTACAGGACGAGGTGCTCGCGATCCGCAAGCAAACCAATCAGACGATTTTCATGATCACCCACGACATCGACGAGGCCATGCTGCTCGCCGATCGGATCGTGCTGATGACGAATGGCCCGAGAGCCCACATTGCCGAAATCGTCGAAAATACACTCCCGAGCGACCGGACGCGCGAAACGCTCCATCATCACCCGAACTACTATCCGTTGCGCAATCATCTGCTTGAGTTCCTGACGACGAGGTCGCGCGAGCTTGCCGGAACGGGCACCGATCCGGAGTTGCGTCGCACGCCGCCACATGTACGACCCGTTGCGTCCGCAGGGCCAGCCGCCAAGGAGATTCCGCCCACCAATGAAAGCGAACACGCAGAAGCGTCGCGGCAGGTCTATCAACGCCGGTCGAGGCCCGCGGCAGCCCGGCGGATTGGATCGCAAACGCTCGACGCCCCGGCCGCCGAAAATTCTCGCGCGCCTTTACGCCCGCGCGGCACGGCAAAAACCCGAACGAAACGGAGATGAACCAATGACCCGTGAGAAACTCACCGAGAAGATCCTCGATATCAAGCGCGAGCGTGGCTGGACGTGGAAGCACATCTGCGCCGAGATCGGCGGCATGAGCCCCGTGCTCGTTGTGGGGGCTCTGCTTGGCCAGCATAAGCTCGTCAAGCCGTTGGCGAAGAAGGCGGCCACCCTGTTCGGCTTGTCTGAGATCGAGGAGAAGATGCTGAACGAGGTACCGATGCGCGGTGCCGGCACTGCCATGCCGCCGACGGACCCGCTGATCTACCGGTTCTACGAGTTGGTCCTTGTGAACGGGCCAGCATGGAAGATGCTGATTGAGGAGGAGTTCGGCGATGGAATCATGTCCGCAATCGACTTTGACATGCACATGGAGCGCTTGCCCAACGAGAAGGGCGATCGCGTCAAGATCACCATGAGCGGCAAGTTTTTGCCCTTCAAGTACTATGAGAATGAACAGGGCATCCCGGCCTACGGATTCAAGGAGGACTGAGCGGCGCCGCCACTGCAGCGCTTCAAAACTCTTGGCATGGGGGGACGGCAGGGCTTCAAACCCTGCCCTTTCCATTTGGGGCCCTTCCGCGCTGGGCGATTATCTCCGCCGGTCCGGGCGACATCGAAACTGCTGTTGCGCGCGTCGTCAGATGAGACCGAGTGTGCGCGCAAAGATCACCGCAATCGTCAGCGGGACGCCAATCCGAATAAGCCACAGCCAAACCGAGGCGAGGGCGCTGTCGCTGAAGTCCGCCGCCGTGATGGCTTCGCGCCGGGTCAACCGCCAACCAATGAAACCTGCGATTGCAAGCCCGCTGATCGGCAGGATTACGTTCGACGTCAGCGTATCGACCGCGTCGAGGATCGGCAGGCCGGCAAGCTTGATATCTGCAAGAACGCCGTAGCTCAGGGCCGACGGGACCCCGGCGAGAAAAATCATCGCGGTCACGATGGCAGTTGCCATCGGTCGCGACAGTCTGGTGCGTTCGGCCACCACCGCAACCGGGACCTCGAGCAACGAGATCATCGACGTGAGTGCCGCTGCAGTGAGCAGCAGGAAGAACACGGTTCCGACCACCGTGCCCCCAGGCATCGCGAGCAGAACTT
>JBHJOC010000003.1:0-20396 GCA_050330095.1 Hyphomicrobiaceae bacterium | reverse complement strand
CAGAACCCGTTGTAGATGAGTTCGGCGTAACGCGGCATCAACTCGTCCTTGAGATGGCCTGCGCCGCGGTCAAGCGTCAGGCTTTCGATCGCCCGATGCGCCGCCAGCAGAATGGTGCCACCCGGCGTTTCATAGACGCCCCGCGATTTCATGCCGACGAACCGGTTTTCGACGAGATCGATGCGGCCGATGCCGTTATCGTGGCCGTAGCCGTTCAAGGCAGCAAGCAAGCTCGCCGGACTCATACGCTTGCCATTGATCGAGACGGCATCGCCGCGCTCGAAGCCGACCGTTATCGTTGTCACGGCGTCGGGCGCCTCCTGCGGCGAGATCGTGCGCTGGTAGACGATATTCGGCGGCTTCACGTTCGGGTCTTCGAGCACCTTGCCCTCGGAGGAAGAGTGCAACAGGTTCGCATCGACCGAGAACGGCGCTTCGCCTTCCTTGTCTTTTGCGATCGGGATCTGATGCTCGCGCGCGAACGCGATCAGGTCCTCGCGCCCCTTGAAATCCCACTCCCGCCAAGGGGCGATGATCCTGATGCCGGGCTCAAGCGCATAGTAGCCGAGTTCGAACCGAACCTGATCGTTGCCCTTACCCGTCGCGCCATGACAGACGGCATCCGCACCGACTTGACGGGCGATCTCGATCTGGCGCTTGGCGATCAGCGGGCGCGCGATCGATGTGCCGAGCAGGTAAACGCCCTCATAGAGCGCGTTGGCACGAAACATCGGGAAGACGAAATCGCGCACGAACTCTTCACGCAAATCGTCGATGAAAATGTTTTCATCTTTGATGCCAAGCAGTTGCGCTTTTCGACGCGCAGGCTCCAGCTCTTCGCCCTGCCCAAGGTCGGCCGTAAACGTTACGACTTCCGCGTCGTAGGTTTCCTGCAGCCATTTCAGGATTATCGAGGTGTCGAGGCCGCCCGAATAGGCGAGGACGACCTTCGTCACGCTGCCGCGACGCGCGTCGGACGTTGAATTCATGGTCTCTTCGGGTCCCTGATCGTGTGGTGGCGCTCGGAGTAGACCACCCAGGCGCGTCCAGCAACAGCCACGGGAGTCGGGCGATCGCCTGGAAGCCGAACGCCGGTTGGCGCCGCAAGCAGCGTGCTGAAGACCAAGCCATCGCCAGTCGACCCAAACGAAGTGGGAATTGCGCGAAGCCAGCAATGACGAGGATGATGCCTCACGCGCGGCTACGCCTAGACGATTTCAGCGTCGCCGTGGTCATCGTGCTCGATGCGGGCACGCTCATTGCCCGAGGACGAATATGGTGATTATGCGCGTTTGGAGATTGGCCCGAAGCAGAGCCGCAGTATTCACAGTGGCGCTCGTGTTGGCGGGCGCGGGGGTCGGCCAGCCACCCGTTATGGCACAGTGGGCAACAGCGTCACCGTGCAAAGGTCTGTCGCAACCGGCATGCAGCGGCCAGGCGTCCTGCCTATGGGTTATCCGCAAAACCTCGGTCGACAAGCGCGGACGTGCGCTCAAGCCTTACTGCCGGCTGCGTCGCGCATCTAAAGCCTAGTTGTGTTCCGTCTTCGACGCTTGGTTCCCTTTTCAACACCCGATTGACCAAGTGTCGGGGACGGAGCACGAGCAACGTCGTGAGTCTCGTGTTGTTTTTGTCGCTAACGCCTGGCAGGCGAGACGGCAGAAGGTGGACAGCAAGCGTTCGTGACGCGACACTAGGACCCGCTTTCCCTCGTTCGCCCGTCACCCTCGTCAAACGCTGAACCGCACAACGGGAAGCAGGCGGTACGAGCTGAACGCATCCAGGTGGCGGTACAGCCGACAGAGAAGACGAATGTGCCGCCGCCGGATCTCAGGCCGCGTCCGTCGGTTTGCTGCGCCCGGCTACCCTTAAATTCGGTGAGGCATCGGGCGGCGTATCGGCGGGTTGCACAGCGTCCTCGATCGTCTGGTTCTGCGCTGCGAAGCCACCGGCGCCGAAGCCCCCGGCCCAAGGCCAGAACGCGACGGGCTGGGCAATCGGAATCGAAATCTTGAAGACCGTCTGGTCGGGCAGCGTGATCGACGCGACAGCCTCATGTGGATAGGTATGCGCGCCCGCCTGGCGCCCAACGGCCTCTGATAGCTGAGTGGGAGGAGCCGACACGGGCTTTGGTGCGCTCACGGTGATCTCGGCGCGCTTGGCCGCTACGGCGACATCAGCTCTCGCCGGCACCGCACTTCGAAGCGTCTCGGTGCCCGATGGCAATTGCGACATCGCAGCCATGGCTTGAGCCAAAAGGCTCGGAATCGCCGAAGCCGCCATTATGGCCGCCGGCGTCGCTAAGGGGTTGAGCATCAACGGGGAAGGGATAAGGCCCGGCCATCCCAATGTTCCCGCGAACGGCGATCCTACGGTCGTTGCAAACGGACTCGGGAAAAGCTGGTGGAATGGCCATGATGGGAACCCACCGGACTGCACGCCCATGGCGGGTGCCGTGAGCGGTCCAATGCCGAAGCTCGCAGCGGGGCTCACGGTACTCTGCCAGAACGCGGTAACGGCGCGCGCGCCGGCAAGACCGTCCGCGACTTCGTTCCATGGCGCAGCCGGCGCACGATACCACGACCCGCTCGGCGCCTTATGCCGTGGCGCCATCGCGCGGGTCGCAGCGTCGGATGGTGTCTCATTGATGCGTGAGACCTTGTCAGCAGCAGCAAAGCACGCTGAGTACCATGACGCCTGAGCATCAGCGGCTGCCTTGAAAAAGGTCAATCCGAAGTAAAGTGGCGCACCAAACGGTGTCAACATCAGGAGGCTCCCCGGTATCGTCGGCGCAACGCTCAGGATCTAACCGAATGACCGAGCACCGTTCATGGGGGGTTACGAACGTCTGGCTGAGGGGCGCCGATGCCCGTGCCGCGTCGCGCCCGGTGGACTCCGCTAGCACTTATTTTGCAGTGCAGCAATTAACAAATCTAAACCAGAACTGTAATTCTGAATCAACGCAGGATGCGCGTTAGGCTGGCTTGCTTCCCGCGACCGGAACACTGGCGACGGATTGTTTCGCGGGCGGCGCACTGGTGGCCTGCGCGTTCTGGACCTTGATTGGCTGACGCTCAGTTTCTGGTTTTGGCGTTGAGCTCTCCGTGCGAACGAAGGCAGCATCATCGAGGGACCTGCGCCGCCTGCCCGCGAACCGCCCGGCCACAAGCCAATAGGAGATCCCAGCAAAGAAACCCGAAGTCAAATACGCTGCAATGGCATAGCTGTTGGCGAGCGTCGGATCGTTTGGCCCCTCGCCGAGGTAAAGGATTGCAAAACCCGCCAACGCGACAAAAACGCCAACCAAAACGAAGAACGAAAAACTGCGGATACGGAATACCTCGGCGAACGCCCCGAGTAGAAGGACGATCGGCGTCGCGACCAGCCCACTTGCAATTGCAGAGAACAGCACCAGCACGCCCGCTGTCTGCCAGGCTTCCTGTCCAGCGAGCGCGAGTTCAGTCGGCGTCAGCGCGAACAGGACTTGGATCGCGCCAGCGACAAGCAGCGCGACGATGAGGCCGAACAGAATCCGGAAAGCTGCTGCAAACATCTCAAACCTCGACGCGCTCCAACTCCCGCGCGTTAGACTAGCGTCACGAACGCTTGGTCTCGCTTCGCGGCTTGGATCGGGACCAAGCGTCAGTGACAAAAGCAACACTCGAATCATAGCGTTGCTAGCGTTCCTGATGTCTCCGACATCTGCTCCGAACCGAGCCCAGCCGGAAGCACATGTCAGTGGCGGAACACTAGACGTAGATTGCGTGCAATATCAATGGGCCGCGTCACCAGCCACCGCAACCTCACGCCGTCCGGCCTGCGATCAACCAATAAACAAAACCACCAAAGAACCCCGCCGTCGCAGCGACCTGCCAGACGGAAGCCGTGGAGCTCCCCAAGTCTGCCCCCATGGAGAGCGATGCCAACAGGGGCGCCCCAGCCAGCCCAACACCACCGCTGACAACATAGTAAAGTACGGAGCGGATCCGAGCCACTTCGCCAATGATCACCAGCAGCAAAACCGGCACAATGGTCAATGCGGAGAGTACGACGGAGCCGTAGGTCAGCGCGCCCATCACCTCGCGCGCCAGCGTCTCGTCGAGCGTTGCGTTTTGCAGCGCAAGCGTCACGCGTTCGAGGCCGAGAGAGACGAACACGATTGCTGCCGAAAGCCCGGCTATAGCGAACGCGACTGGCACGATGATCACACGCAGCAGCGTTCCAGACACAGTCGTTGGACGGTCGGGGCGGTCGGGCGCCCGACGGGCTGTTCGAGCTGGTGGCCGCACCGTCACACCTCGCGCCCGTCGCCGGATTCGCCGATCGCTGACAGCGCGCTTGCCCTGACCTTGATGCTCTCAGATCGCAATTGTCCGCAGGCTGCTAGAATGTCCCTTCCGCGCGGCGTGCGAACCGGGCTCGCGTAGCCTGCACGATTGACGACCTCTGCGAAGGCTTCGATCTGTGCCCAATCTGAACATTCATACTGTGTGCCCGGCCAAGGGTTGAACGGAATGAGATTGATTTTCGCCGGTATCCCCGCCAACAGCCGCACGAGCTCACGGGCCTCGGCGAGACTGTCATTCACGCCTTTGAGCATGACGTACTCAAATGTGATCCGGCGTGAATTGGACAGGCTCGGATAAGCTCTGCACGCGTCGAGCAGCTCAGCAATCGCCCAACGCTTGTTCAATGGTACGAGCTCATCGCGCAGCGCGTCTGTCGTTGCGTGAAGCGAAATCGCCAGCATGGTATCGGCCTCGCGACCCCACCTCGGGATCTCAGGCACGACGCCCGATGTCGAGAGCGTGATCCTGCGGCGCGAAATGCCAATCCCCGCCTCGTCGGACACGATGCCCATGGCGTCACGAACATTATCAAAATTATAGAGTGGCTCGCCCATCCCCATCAGCACGACGTTGGTGATCTTACGATCACCTTCGGGCAGCAATCGCCCATCATCGGGACGAATTGCATCAGGCCAATCGCCGATCCGGTCACGCGCGAGCATGACTTGGCCGACGATCTCGGCAGCTGTCAGATTGCGAACCAGCTTCTGCGTCCCGGTGTGGCAGAACGAACACGTCAGCGTGCAGCCGACCTGGCTCGAGATGCACAGCGTGCCGCGGTCTGTCTCAGGGATGTAAACCGTTTCGATCTCTGGCGCGGCGAGATCGCGCGGCCCCTGCTCCAGCCGCAGCAGCCATTTCCGGGTCCCGTCGATTGACACCTCTTCGCGAACGATCTCAGGCCGCTTCAGGCGCGCATGCTCGGCAAGCTGAGCGCGCGTCGCCTTCGACACATCGGTCATCCCGTCGAAGTCAGTGATGCCGCGGACGTAGATCCAGCCCCAGAGCTGGTTGACCCGCATACGGAGCTGGCGTTCGGGCACGCCGATCTGGCGCAGCGCCGACGCAAGTCCAGAGCGATCGAGACCGACCAGATCGTGAACTGCCGGCGCCTGTGAGCTGGCGTCGGCGGCACGCGCCTTCGGGAGCGATAAAGCGCTCGCGGGCCCCTCAGCGCCAACCGTGCGCTGCGCCGCGGCGCCAGGGATCAGTGTCACCATGCGCTCGGGTTCACTATCTGCGATGATGGCCTGAAGCCAGCGCCCCGGGGAGGCTGCGGATGCGCGCTGGCAGCTGACCGTGATTTCGATAACGTCACGCTGTTGCCGCGGACTGATCGCCCGCTGCAACGCTCTTGCCACTGGTCAGCGACCATCGTCGTCAGTTTTCAGTCGTCGAGCCGCCAGAGGCACCATCGGCCGGCTTCGCTGCTTCCAAGCGAGCCTTGGCGATCTCTTCGGGCGTCCGTGCAACGATGTCCGTTGGCGTGCCGCGCAACTTTGCGATTGCAAACTGAAGCTGGCGATCCTCAGCCGGGTTCTCGGGCACGTAGGCCGACGACCCTGACGCTTCGTCGCCAGACGGATCCTCGGTGCTCAGGTGGCCCCGCAGCCCCGCCTCACCGCGCGGACGCAGTGCTTCACGCTTCGCAATCTCTTCCGGCGTCTCCTGTTCTACAATCAGGTTGGGAACGATCCCCTTGGCCTGGATCGAGCGGCCCGATGGCGTGTAATACCGCGCCGTTGTCAGGCGGATCGCACCGTTGCCACTGAGAGGGATGATCGTCTGGACAGAGCCTTTGCCGAACGACCGCGTTCCCACAACCTGAGCGCGGTCGTGGTCCTGCAGAGCGCCCGCGACGATTTCGGACGCCGAGGCAGACCCACCGTTGATCAGGACGATGATCGGCTTGCCATCCGTAATGTCGCCGGGACGAGCCTGGCTGCGCTGGGTCTCGGCGAGGTCGCGTCCCTTGGTCAGCACGATCGCACCGCGCTCCAGAAAATCATCGCTGACCGCGACGGCCTGATCCAGAAGGCCGCCCGGGTTGTTGCGCAGGTCGACAATGAAGCCCTTGATCTTGTCGCCGCCGTCGCGCCGGAGCGTCTTGACGGTCTCGACAAGGTTTGCGTGTGTTTGCTCGTTGAACGTTGAAATCTTGATGTAACCAATCTCACCGTCACCCTCGAGGCGTGCGCGCACCGGATTGATCTTGATCACAGCGCGAACGAGCGTGACTTCCAAGGGATCACTGTTGGCGCGCTCGATGCGCAGCTTGATCGGCTTGTTGACCGGTCCACGCATTTTCTCGACCGCCTGGTTAAGCGTCAGACCTGCGATCGGCTCGTTGTCGAGGTGCGTGATCAGATCGTTGGCACGCAATCCAGCCTTTGCAGCCGGCGTTTCGTCGATCGGCGAGACGACGCGCACATAACCGGTTGCCTGATCGAGGGACACCTCGATCCCGAGGCCGCCGAACTCACCGCGGGTCTGGACTTGCATGTCCTGGAAGCTCTTCGGGCTAAGATAGGCCGAGTGCGGATCAAGCGCCGAGAGCATGCCGTTGATCGCAGACTCGATGAGTTCGCGATCGTCGGGCTTTTCGACATAGTCCTTGCGAACGCGCTCGATGACGTCCCCGAACAGGTCCAGCTGCTTGTAAATCTCGGTGTTTGGAGTCGGCGCCGAATAGGTCTTCGACACGTTCATGACGGTCGTGGCACCGGCGAGCAGCGCCATGGACGTGAACGTCCAGAACGCGACGTCTACCTTTCGCATCGGTCAGTCACTCCTCTCAAGGACGGCGCTCATTCGCGGAGCACCCAAATTTGTTTGCCGTACGCGGTCAGCCTCGGCACCCCGCGTCAGGTGACAAAGATCCACGCAAATCCAAGACCTAATTTGTCTCCGCCGGCTCCGGATGCGGCTCATGCCCGAGCGCCAGCCAGACTGGTCCCATGGCTGCGTCCAACGCTCGGCACGCTGCATTGCAACCTCGCCCAGCAGATTACGATACGCCCTTCCCAATCCTTAAGACAGTTACGTTGATGATAGAATACCCGTGATCGCTCCGCTTCAACGCTGCGCGACGATCTGGCCCTTCGACCACCAGGGGTCGGGATCGATCGCCTGTCGACCCTTTCTGAACTGCACGAACAGCAGTGGCGCACCCTCCGCTCCGACGGTCGCGCCCATGACACCGACAGGTTCCGATGCGAGGACGAAATCACCAATCTGTGCATCAATCCGGGCGAGGCCGGCCAACATGACATGGTAGCCGCCGCCAGCATTGATGATCAACACGTGCCGGAAGCTGCCGAACTCGCCCGCGTAAACCACCCATCCGTCGCTTGGTGACGTTACTCTGGCATTGGGCCGGGTCTCGAGGACGATGCCGTCGGATCGACCGCGCCCGACGTCCATGCGTTCGCCAAAACTTCGCACGCGACGACCAACCACCGGCAGCGGCAGCTTGCCTTTCGCCTGGTCAAACGGGATTGACGGCACCAGCCTGCTCGTCCGTACCGCTCCCGTATCCTGTGTTGGCCGCAGAACGAGCCCACCACGGGGCGGAGATGCCAGCGCGATGTCGCGCTCGTCGGACCTGAGGCCGGTTGCCCGCGGCGGGGTCTCGCTCGTCTGCGAGCCTGACTGACCCATGACGGGCTCGCGGTCGGGCCCGGGAGCGGCAACCTGTCTGCTGGTGTCCGGCGCATCTGGCGCTGTCGCAGGCGGGCTTCCTTGCGTTGGCCCCGGCGCCTGCGCGTCGGCCGCGCGGGGCCGGGACGCTTCGGCTTGCCGCTCGCGCCGCAACGCCTCGTCATAGGCGCCAAGTTCGGTATTGCGCCGCACAACCGCATCCAGCGATGACAGCAGCGAATCGAGATCCCGGATATTGCGCCCGAGCCGCTCGGACGCAGCCCTGATCTCGGCCAACTCCTGACTGCGCTCCGCCAGCGAACGGTCGCGGGCCTTCATGAGGTCTTCGAGCCGGGTTTGTGCCGACGCCAGCCTGATGTTTTCGCCGCGCAGGCGGTCTCTTTCCGTCTCGATCTCGGCCTTGATCCGCACGAGACCGTCGATCTGAGCTTTGAGCTTGTCGGCCGCCGCCTTAAGCTCGGGGAAGGCCTGCGCGAGCGCCATGGCGCTACGCACCATGGCAAGCGCATCCGTGCGCTGTGTGGCGATAATCGGCGGCGGGTTGCGTCCCATGCGCTGCATGGCGGCCAGCAGCCCTGCAAGCTGTTCATGCTCCCGCGCCAACGCATCTCGAAAGAACTTTTCTCGGATCTCCAACTCCGTCAGGCGGGACTCGATCGATGTGAGTTTCGCCTCCGTGACCTGGACGGTGCGGGCGCTGTCCATAAGCTCCGTCTTGAGCCGCTCACGCTCGGCTTCGAGCTCGCGCGCCGACAGGACAATCGCCTGCTCGCGCTGGCGGGCCTGATCGAGTTCACGCTGGCGCGCCTCCCGCTCGGTGAGGATCTCGACGCGGGGCGGCGCACCTGCTGGCGACCCGTTGACCTGGGCTCTCACCCCCGGGTGGAGCACCTGAACCAGGGCGAACGCGATGAAAAAAGCGCTGCTATGACGAATTGTTGCGCTCAGACGGCCGCGCGAGCGCCGCGCTGGCGAACGCTGCTTCGATGGTTGGCTTGATCGACGATCTGTTGCCAATCTCCAGGCCCCGACAGTTTGCCCTGGCACACCGGCTCGGTATGCGCTGACGCCCCCCACACGGGCGCGAGTATGCCTGATGAACGGTAGGCGAACAATTAAGGCTATTTCGAAGCCGTGGACACCGCCCCGCGTAGACCCGGCAGGACGTTGCCGCGTTCCCGTAATACCCTTTGCTTTCCCAAGTTCGTTTCTCCGCCTGACAAGACGGACAAGCGAACTGCAGAAAGCGGGTACAAAGCGGGTACTGGGAAGCGCGCACCAGCGTGGCACTGCGGCGTTCCGCGCACTGCGAGGCCTTGAGCCTTGAACACTTTCTGGTCTTTATTCCCCTCCTCGCTGATCAGCAGCGCTCACGGATCTGCAGCGGCCGTGGGCGCATGGCTCTTGATCGAGAGCGTGCGAGTTGGGGCGACGACATCTCACCCGACCTGCTGGATGCGCGCGATCGAGCGATCACGATCAGCCAGTAAGTTCAACGTTCTCGTGTAATGAGAACCAAGATGGGCGCGTCGAAGCCTTGCTCGCGAGCCTGCAGCGGACGTCTCGGTGATCTCGGCAGCCGGACAGTGTTTCGAGAACCGCTTTTCGATCCGTAGCCTCTGACGAGGTGCCTGCGTCGATGGTGCTGGGGCTGCTGATCGGGGTCCTGGAGCAGGGCGACGAGGTGACTTTGCAACCACGTTGTGTCAGCACAACGCCGCAGTGATGCTTCGTGGCGGCTCGTTTCGCTCGCTCTGGTCGAAGCGCCGCGGGATGATGCAGGAGAGCGAGATGTCGAGTGTATCAGTTTACGCCACCGTTCTGGCGTCCGCGGCCGTCGGTGTCGTGTTGCTCCTCGGCCTCGGCAACATGCTGCGCAACGGGAGCGCCAATCTGAGCCAAACGCTCATGCGTTGGCGCATCGGCCTGCAGGCTATCGCGATCGTCGTTGCAATGTTGGCAATCTACCTCGCGAAATGAAGAACACACGAGCCGTTTGTTCGTTCTTCAATGTGCCAGGCGCCGTGAACCTCTCAGCTTGGGTGGTTCCGCCTGCTGCCACCACATCGCGCGGGGGGGCGGGGCCTCTGCAAGCTTCACGATCGGAAAGTGATCGATGGTTGTTCTGAACAAAATCTACACGAAGACGGGCGACGACGGAACAACGGCGCTCGGAACCGGCCAGCGCCTGCGCAAAGATGCGCTGCGCGTGTCAGCCTATGGCACGGTCGACGAAACCAACGCGGCCATTGGCGTTGCCCGCCTCACTCTCAAACCAGAGCACGGCGAACTCGATCAGGCACTTGTTCGCATCCAAAATGACCTTTTCGACGTCGGTGCAGACCTCTGCGTTCCAGACACCGGCGAGCCTTTGCCCTACACGCCGCTCCGCGTGAGCGCAGCGCAGGTTCAGCGCCTCGAGCGCGAGATCGACACCATGAACGCACAGCTTCGACCGCTCCGCTCGTTCGTGCTGCCGGGCGGCACACCGGCGGCTGCGCACCTGCATATGGCGCGCACGATTTGCCGGCGCGCGGAACGTTTGATCGTGTCGTTGCGTGCTGAGCCTGGCGAAGCCGTGGGTGACGCCGTGCTCACTTACGTCAATCGTCTCTCGGATTATCTGTTCGTCGCGAGCCGCTTCGTAAACGACTTGGGCGATCGGGACGTTCTTTGGGTGCCGGGTGGCAATCAAGGCTGACCGCGCGGCAGGTCGGGCTCGGCGGGCCGCGATCCGGCACGAGCGCCCGGATCCGAATAGCCCGGTTGACGCTGTGGCCACGATGCGTCAATTCGCACAGGTGATTGCACCGTCATGGTTCACCCTCTGGTGGAGGCGGTGAAGCGATCGCGTCGGACGATACTTTCAGACGATACTGCCGAGTTCGTGTCTGCCCGCCGCGCACACAACCCTGTGTCGCGCATCGAACCCGCAATCGAGGCCATTCCGATGTTTCTCCCGCTGGTCGACGATAACAAGCTGAAAGATATACCGTTTCAATACGTGACGCTGTTGCTGATCGCGGCCAATGTGGCCGTGTTCATTCTCCAGCTCTCAGGAATAGACCAATGCATGTTGGTCAGTCTCGCAGTGGTTCCGGGCGAACTCATAGGCGTTGGCGTGTCAGGCGGCGCGGCGGTGGGTGGGTGCAACATCTATGGCATCCCAGAAGGTGCGACGCTCGTCACTTACATGTTTTTGCATGGCGATTTCGCCCACTTGCTGGGTAACATGCTGTTTCTGTGGGTGTTCGGCGACAACGTCGAGGATGCCTTGGGCCATTTCAAGTTTCTCGTCTTCTACATCTTGTGCGGCGTGTGTGCTGCGCTTGCTCACGCGGCGTTTGCCGGCGGATCCGATGTGCCGCTGATCGGCGCGTCAGGAGCCGTCGCAGGGGTCATCGCGGCCTATCTCATGCTACACCCGAGGGTGCGGGTCTGGGTCCTCGCTTTCAAGTTCATCCCCCTGCAGATTAGCGCTGCCATGGCCCTCGGAGCATGGGTCGTGTTGCAATTCGTCATGGTCGCCATGCCTCAAGTCGGTCCAGTCGCTTGGTGGGCGCATATCGGAGGGCTAGCTGCGGGCGCCGTTCTGGTCATCTTCATGCGTCGCCCCGGTGTGCCGCTGTTCGATCGAGGACTCGCAGTATGAGCGCGCATCAGAACCGGCGAATGGATCGCGCACTGGATCGTCAGTCGACGCTGCGCTGGCACGTTGCCCCAATGGCGCCCGTTGAGCTTTTCGCAGCGGCGTATCAGCATGGGCCCCACTGTGGTGGCAACGGGCGCGCCTTGCGATTTACTTTTCGCGCGGCGGGAGCATACGAAAGCAAGACCGCGTCCAATCCTGCGACGGTGCTATCGTCCTGGTAGTGGACGCACGGACGCTTGAGCTGAAATGGGCAAGCACGATCGGAGCAGAACCCGGATGAAGATACTCGTGCCCGTCAAACGCGTTGTCGATTACAACGTCAAGATCCGCGTGAAAACCGACGGATCGGGCGTGGAACTCGCCAACGTCAAGATGTCGATGAACCCGTTTGATGAGATCGCAGTCGAAGAGGCGCTGCGACTGAAAGAGGCGGGCAAGGCGACTGAAGTCGTCGCGGTTTCGATCGGGCCATCCAAGGCGCAGGAGACGATCAGGAGCGCGCTCGCCATGGGTGCTGATCGCGGCATCCTCGTCCAAACGGCGGATGGCGACAGTGTCGAACCGCTTGCCGTGGCAAAGATCCTCGCCGCGGTGGTGGGAGCCGAAGCCCCTGGGCTCGTCATTCTCGGCAAGCAGGCCATCGACGATGACTGCAATCAGACCGGCCAGATGTTGGCCGCGCTGCTCGATTGGCCGCAAGCGACATTTGCTTCCAAAGTCGACCTGGGTGCTCAGACCGCTGATGTCACGCGCGAAGTCGATGGCGGCCTCCAAACGCTCACCGTAAGCCTGCCTGCCGTGATCTCAACGGATCTGCGGCTTAATGAACCGCGCTATGCGAGCCTGCCCAACATCATGGAGGCTAAGAAGAAGCCGCTCGAGATCAAGGCGCCGTCCGACTACGGCGTCGATATCTCCCCACGCCTCAGAGTGGTCTCGACGGCTGAGCCTCCGCAGCGCCAGGCGGGCGTCATGGTCAAAAGCGTTGGCGAACTTGTCGAAAAGCTCAAGAACGAAGCGGGAGTTCTTTGAATGACTGTTCTTCTTTTGGCTGAACATTCGAACCGTGAATTGAACGCTGCGACGGCCAAAGCTCTGACGGCGGCGCGCGCGATCGGGGCGGATGTCCACGTCCTCGTCGTTGGGTCTGAGTGTCGAGCAGCCGCGGAAGGCGCGGCCCGTCTCGACGGCGTGAGCCGGGTCCTGATGGCGGATGCGCCACACCTTGAGCATCAAATCGCCGAAGAGGTGACCGCCGCCGTGGTGCCCTTGATGGCAGGTTATGAAGCGCTTGTCGCGGCAGCGACGGCGAACGGAAAAAACATCCTTCCGCGGGTCGCAGCAAAGCTCGACGTCATGCAGATTTCGGATGTTACCGCGATCAAGGCGGCCGATACTTTCGAACGGCCGATCTATGCTGGCAACGCGATCCAGACGGTCGTCGCAACGGATCATAAGAAGGTCGTAACTGTTCGCACAGCGGCGTTCGCGGCGACAGGTGAGCGGGTGGGGGCGCCCGCCCCGATTGAGGCGGTGGAAGCACCGGCCACTGTTGGCCAATCGCGCTTCGCGCGCGCTGACATCGCGACCTCCGATCGCCCTGAGCTTGCATCTGCGAAGATCATCGTCAGTGGCGGCCGCGGCCTCGCATCCGGCGAAAACTTCACAAAATTCATCGAGCCCGTTGCCGATAAGATCGGCGCAGCGATCGGGGCGAGCCGCGCGGCCGTCGACGCCGGCTACGTCCCGAACGATTACCAGGTGGGCCAGACGGGCAAAGTCGTTGCGCCTGAACTCTACATCGCCGTCGGCATCTCGGGCGCGATCCAGCACTTGGCTGGCATGAAGGACAGCAAAGTCATCGTGGCCATCAACAAAGATGGCGAGGCGCCGATCTTTCAAGTGGCCGACTATGGACTTGTCGCCGACCTGTTCGAAGCCCTGCCGGAGCTCGAACGCACCCTCGGGCAGGGATAGCGTTCCAGTTCAGACCCTTTTGGTTTCCATCACAGCATGCCCACGATCAATCGTCGAAGCCATGGGGACCACGAGCAGCTCTCTCGGGCTCGTGTTGCTTTTTCATTTGAAGCTCGGTTCGGGACCGCGCTGCGTCCGGCCATCAAGCGTCAGATGCGCAGCGCGCGCCCCTCGCTCGCCGGTTCATATGTGATTGGTGAGGCGACGCGCGCCACGCAGGCATCGATGTTGCGAGTGGCCCACAGACGAATCGAGCATTTTTAACGGACCACTTCACCGCGAATGCGGTCATGTGTGGTCGGATAGTGCGCCAGGACCTGCTTTCCGAGGTTCGTTTGTCAGTCTTGACAGGCGCCAAAACGAGCTGCGGAAGGCAAGGGGGACCCGCAACATACTCAATCTCTTGCCGTTTTTCGATCAGAAGACGCTGAGCGGCGGGCGTTGCGGATGATGCACGGCCTCCTGATCGGAAATGCTCGCAACCCATTGACATTATTGTCCTTCTTCGCTCCAAGGTTGCGCCATGCACAGGCTCCGGGCGATGCGGTACGTCTTCGGTGGCGGCGCCGAGCGCAAGGCGCAGGTTGCACATGATTGTTGCAACACGGCATACGATCTGACCTGATAGCTATGATGCATTGCAATACGGAGGACTGGTCTGGTGACGTCCAGAACCAGTCCCTGCGGTGCGCCACTCCCTGCGTTGACCAAGGACCACTTGAGATGACGATCGAAGCTGACACGAGTTCCCCACTCATCGGTGAGGCCTTGGCGCGGGCGCGTGTGAGGAAGGTCGGCATTATCGGAGCGGGGCAAATGGGCAGCGGAATCGCCCATGTGGTGGCGCTGGCGGGCTATCGAGTCCTGCTCAACGATATCGCGAAAGAGAAGCTGCCAGCTTCGATTGCAACGATCGAAGCGAACATGCGCCGTCAGCTTGCCCGCCGCATCATCGATGAGACGGCGATGAGTTCGGCGCTTCAGCTGATTGCGACCAGCCCCGAGCTTGCCGACCTTGCCGCTTGCGACTTGATTATCGAGGCCGCGACCGAGGACGAGGACGTCAAGCGTCGGATCTTTGCTTCGCTGCGGGGGATCATACCGGATACGACGCTGCTCGCGTCCAACACGTCGTCAATTCCGATCACACGGCTCGCGTCTGGAACGCCGAAGCCCGAGTGCTTCATCGGAATGCATTTCATGAATCCTGTGCCAGTGATGCAGCTCGTGGAGCTCATCAGGGGCATCGCGACCGACGACGACACATTTAATGTCTCGCGCGCGTTCGTGGAGAGCCTTGGCAAGACCACCGCGACATCGGAGGACTTTCCAGCCTTCATCGTGAACCGCGTGCTCCTCCCGATGATCAACGAAGCCGTCTACACTCTCTACGAGGGTGTCGGGACCGTCGATGCGATCGACACCGCCATGAAGCTCGGCGCGAACCACCCGATGGGACCGCTGGAGCTGGCCGACTTCATCGGCCTCGATACGTGCCTCGCTATCATGCAGGTGCTCTACGAGGGACTCGCTGACACAAAATATCGGCCATGCCCATTGCTCGTAAAATACGTCGAAGCAGGATGGCTCGGTCGCAAGACGCAACGTGGGTTTTACGATTACCGCGGCGACGTGCCCGTTCCCACGCGCTAGTGTTGTGACCGCGAAATTCGTCTCATTCTGCCGCACGCTCGGAACGAATTTCGAGGTCTGAACGACACTAGCAATATAAAAAGCCTGGGGTGATAGAGACCGAGAATTCCGCCCCCCAGCCGAGCCGAAAGGTATGCAGCGGACTTCTCGGTCATCACACTAGTGATGCGTCACCAATGCTTGGCCCCCCTCCTGCAGTCTCGCGTGCCAAGCGTCAGTGACAAAAGCAACACGAGACCCATGAAGTTGCTCGTGCTCCGTCTCCGACACGTGGTCAATCGGGTGCCGAAGGGGAACCAAGTTTCGGAGACGGAACATTAGGATCCGCGTTCCATCGTTCGTCTGTCACCCTCGTCAGCCGCCGGAACGAATTTCTGAACGCAAAGGGCACGAGCAATTGAATGACACTCGCACCGCTTTTCGATCAGAAGGCCCTGCACGATCCGCAGCTCTCGCCATCCAGGGACTTCTGATCGGCGGTACCAGAGCACTTCCATCCGACCACTCGATCGCGGATGCGCCTTGCGTCGCGCATATTGTTGAGCCGCAGGCAGATGGATCGGGAGCTGATCGTCAAGACCACCGCCGCTAGACCGGCCGGGAGCGCGTCTCACTGGCGGGCCGGTTCCCCTTAGCGCGTTCAACCGGTTCCGCTGGCCGCGAAGCTCTGACCTCGGACCGGTAGCTCAGCGCCTCGGCCATGTGGTGGCGATAAACCTCGTCGGCACCGTCCAGGTCAGCGATGGTTCTTGCAACCCGGCACGCCCTGTGGAACCCACGCGCGGACATCCCCAACCGCTCGCCAGCGTCACGCAGCAACTGAATGGCCTCGGCCCGGATGCGGGCCGACAGCTCGAGCAGTCTTGCGCTGGCATGCGCGTTTGCCAGATCGCCCCGCTCACCGAGCTTCGCGTACCTGGTCGCCTGACGCCCTCGCGCTGCAACCACCCTGATCCGCACGGTCTCGCTCGTCTCCGTTGGCGTCGGCAGGCACAAATCCGCAGCCGAGACTGCACCCACCTCAACGATCAGATCAATCCGATCGAGGAGCGGCCCGGAGATGCGCGCCTGGTAGTCGGCCGAACACGATGGACCACGCCTGCACGATTGCCCTGCTGCACCACCGCCACACCTGCACGGGTTCATTGCGGCAACGAGCTGAATCCGCGCAGGATACGTAATGCGGTGATTGGCTCTGGCGATGGCGACCTCACCCGTCTCGAGGGGCTGACGGAGCGAATCCAGCACTTGAGGCGAGAACTCGGGTAACTCATCGAGAAAAAGAACGCCCTCGTGGGCAAGCGAGACTTCACCGGGGCGCGCGCGAGTCCCGCCACCGACAAGTGCCGCCATGCTTGCTGAATGATGCGGCGCCCTGAAGGGGCGCGCCGTGATCAAGCCAGAACTCCCGAGCTCGCCAGCAAGGGAGTGGACCATCGAAACGCTGAGCATCTCTGCCGCACTCATGGGCGGGAGTATGGTTCCAAGGCGCTGCGCCAGCATCGACTTGCCTGACCCCGGTGGCCCGATGAAAAGCAGGTTGTGGCTGCCGGCCGCTGCAATCTCCAAAGCCCGCTTCGCCAGTTCCTGACCCTTGACCTCCGCAAGGTCGAGAGCTTGGCCTACGCTCAGCGGTTGCTCGCGCGCCTCCGGTCTCCGTAGAACCTGGGCGCCCGTAAAATGATTGACCAGCGACAGAAGATGCGGGGCTGCGACTACGTCGACATCGGACCCCGCCCAAACGGCCTCCGGACCACACGCGTCGGGACAGATCAGACCCTTTCCGACGGCATTGGCCCCGATCGCTGCCGGCAGTCCGCCTGGGACGGAACGAATCTGCCCGTCAAGCGCCAGTTCGCCGATTGCCGCGTAACCCTTGATCGCATCAGGTGCGATCGCCTCCATCGCAGCCATCAAGGCCAGCGCGATGGGAAGATCAAAATGACTTCCCTCCTTGGGTAAGTCTGCCGGTGCGAGATTGACAGTGATCCGCTTATAGGGAAGCCCAAGCCCGATCGCGTGGAGGGCATTGCGCACCCGCTCCCGGCTCTCCGCGACGGCCTTATCCGGCAGCCCGACGATTGAGAACGCATGCGTTCCCGAGGTGATCCGAACCTCGACCTCGACCGGGCGGGCCTCGATGCCGACGAACGCGAGCGTCGTTATTCGCCCGTACATGACCCAAACTCCAACGCTGGCACACGATCCGCCGGACCACCACGATCCATCGATGATCGAAAGTTAGCCCAGCACGCCGGCAAAAACAAGAACTTTTTGCGAACAAAAATGGATCGTCTGCGCGCAACGCCTTCACGCCTCACGCCCGGGTGCGCTTATGTTCAATCGCATCCCACATGAGCGCCGCGATATCGGCGCCGCCGAACCGCTTCACCTGCCGAATGCCGGTCGGTGACGTGACGTTGATTTCGGTGAGATACGGACCGATCACGTCGATACCTGTGAAAACAAGTCCGCGCGCCCGCAAGTGTGGGCCAAGCTTGGCACAGATCTCGCGGTCCCGATCCGTTAACTCGACAGCCTCAGCGCGCCCGCCGACATGCATGTTGGACCGCGCTTCCCCCTCCGCGGGAACGCGATTGATCGCGCCAGCGATTTCGCCATCGATCAGAATGATTCGCTTGTCGCCAGATTTCACCTCGGGCCGGTACTCCTGCACCATGAACGGCTCGCGCGTTAAGGCATGGAAGGTCTCGACCAGGGCGTTCAGGTTGCTATCGTCGCGCTTCAGCAGGAACACGCCCGCGCCGCCATTGCCGTAGAGCGGCTTCAGGATGATGTCGCCGTAACGTTTGCGGAAGGCACGCACGTCCTCGAGACTTCGGGTCACCATCGTCGGCGGCATCAGATCGAGAAAATCGAGCACGAAGATCTTTTCCGGAGCGTTGCGCACGTTCGCCGGATCGTTGACCACGAGCGTATCGGGGTGGATGCGCTCAAGCAGGTGGGTCGTTGTAATGTAATGCATATCGAAGGGCGGATCCTGGCGAAGCAACACGACATCCATGGAGCGCAAGTCGAGCTCGCGCCGCTCGCCGAGCGCAAAGTGGTCGCCTTCGACATCGCGCACCGCAAGATCATGGCCGTGTGCGACGAGGCGGCCTTCATCAAGCAACAGGTCCTGCGGCGTGTAGTAAAAGAGCCGATGACCTCGTGCCTGCGCCTCCAGCAGGATGGCGAACGTTGAATCCCCCGTGATTTCGATCGAATGGATGGGGTCCATCTGGCAGGCAACGCTGAGCGGCATAGGGGGCCTCGTTTCGAGCCGATATCAGAGGGCAGCCATCGCTGAGGCTAAACAGAGGTCTGAGCCGACGAGCGCGGACTGGCAGGCTATTCGACGCCAGTTAGCGTCCGGCAGCACCTGTGTGCAACGTGTCAGGTGCGTAGCGAAACCGAAACAGGGACACGACTTCAAACCGATCGAGCCCGATGTCGTGGTTGAGAAACTCCGGGTAACGCGAGAGCCATGCCTCGACGGCCCTTGCCATTCGCGCACGAGCCGCCGGCGTCACCGCCTGTTCTGCTTCGGCGAGGGTCCTGCGTTGCTTCACCTCAACGAACGCGAGCCGGCGCCCGCGGCAGGCGATGATATCGATTTCGCCGGACGTCGTGCGCACGCGCCGGCCGATGATCCGGTAGCCTTTGATTATCATGACGAGAACCGCCAAACTCTCAGCCCTGCGCGCTGCCTTTTCGATCGCACGACGGCGCTCCGGCCGTTGCGCTGGGTCGATGCGTCGGCGCTGATGAGCATGCCGCTGCGTCATTCGGGACCCGTGTCGCTGTCTGCTTCTCGTCGATCGCCTTCGGGCCCAACCTCGCTGCCGCGCTTCAGATCCCGGCCTATGGCAAAGACCCGCGACTTCGGTACGCCGAGCGCCAGAGATACGGCCTTTGCCGCCTGGGCAAGGCCAGCCCGCGCGAGCTCGCGGTCGAGGGCCGTCACGATCACGTCATCGGTAATGTCATGCGCATCGGCCGCCGGATCAGGGCCGGCGATTGCGACCACAAGCTCTCCTTTCTGTGGCATCCCGCCGAGAGTGTCACGAAGCTCGCACAAGCTGCCACGTACGACGGCCTCATGGAGCTTGGTCAGTTCCCGACCGATGGCAGCTTGCCGGTCGCCCAGCACCTCATGTGCGATGTCGATCAACTGGGCGATGCGCTGCGGGGCCTCATAAATCACAAGGGTCGCAGGAACGGCCGCGAGCGCCTCAAGCCTGCGTCTGAGACCCGACGCTTTCGATGGCAAGAACCCAGCAAACAGGACCTGATCCGTGGGCAATCCAGAGATCGACAGCATGGCCGTCAGCGCGGACGGACCCGGCACCGCGAAAACCTGATGCCCCATGTCACACACGGCGCGGACGAGTTTATATCCTGGGTCCGAGATCAACGGGGTACCGGCGTCGCTCACGAGGGCGACCATCCCGCCTTCGGCAATCTCGCCAACGATCTCATCGCGCACCTGTTCGCCACTGTGGTCGTTGTAGACACGGATTGGACGGACCAACCCGTAGGCGGCCAGAAGTCGACGTGAAACGCGCGTATCCTCCGCATAGATCCGATCAGCGCGCGAGAGGATGACGACTGCACGCAGGGTAAGATCAGCGAGGTTGCCGATCGGGGTTGCAATGACATAGAGCCCGGGTCGCAGCGCCTGGCGCATGGCACCCGCAATCATGCGTTCGAGCGCGGCCATGTCTGGCGCTTGCTGTGCATCTGTCATTGGGCGCGGGCTCTGGTCGAGACTGTTCTGCCGAGGGTGCCACGAATTGCCGTGGCAAGGTCGCACTTCGCGGTCACAATCGATCGCACGACGGTCGAGCACTCGTCCACAGTCGATCGGCGCCGCTCATTGGGTCTTGAGCCGGCCATACGGCTCATGATTTGTGGCGATTGCCAGCTGGGGAGAGCATGGAGAATGAGCGTGCGGAATGTCGCCAGCGGGTGGTTTCGTTCGACGGTGCTGCTGCCTGGCAGTTGCCGAGCCGGCCTGCGCGCTGGCGGCGTTTCGCCCCACACGACCGAAGGTCGACAGCCGGTCGGCGGCGGCGCTGCGGCGCATGGTTTGCTCCACATCT
>JBHJOC010000002.1:0-42353 GCA_050330095.1 Hyphomicrobiaceae bacterium | reverse complement strand
CAGCTTCAGGATGATGTTCTCGACATCCTCGCCGACGTACCCAGCCTCTGTCAGCGTCGTGGCATCGGCCATGGTGAATGGCACGTCAAGAATGCGCGCGAGCGTTTGGGCGAGCAGCGTCTTGCCACAGCCGGTTGGGCCGACGAGCAGAATGTTCGACTTCTGAAGCTCGACGTCGTTGCTGCGCGAGGCGTGATTCAGACGCTTGTAGTGGTTGTGCACCGCAACCGAGAGCACGCGCTTGGCGTGATCCTGGCCGACCACGTAGGAGTCGAGAACGGCCTTGATCTCTTTCGGTGTCGGTACGCCGTCGCGCGACTTGACGAGAGTGTTCTTGTTCTCCTCGCGGATGATATCCATGCAGAGCTCGACGCACTCGTCGCAGATGAACACGGTCGGGCCGGCAATCAGCTTGCGGACCTCATGCTGGCTCTTGCCGCAGAACGAGCAGTACAGGGTGTTTTTTTCTTGGCTGGCCATTCGGATCAATCACCCTCGTTGCGCATGTTTGGTTGCGCTTAGGTCCGGCCCGGTCAATCGAGGATCGAGGCGGGTCGGGCTCGTGTTGAGCGTGCACTACAGCGCCACGCTTGTCGATCAGAGCATGCTCCGGCGATTTGGATCAAGATTCGATTAATCGGCACAACCGCCGATCACGTCATCAGACTTGATCAGACCTCCTGAATCCATGCGACGATCGTGCCGGAACTATGTCGGCTTCTGCGAACATGTGCCAAGGCGCTTTAACTGATTTGTGAGCAACGCCGATACCAGCGACTTGGCCACCTGTCGTGGGCGTGAGATACCACGCCGCACTTGACCGGTCGGTGCATCGAGGTCGCCGTCGAACAAGTCCTGATCAGCGCCTCTCTCTGTCATTGATCGCGCGCTTGGCCTTCATGTTGCGCCGAAATTGTTTGGCGATCCCCGCTCTGGAAAGATTCTGCCCTGACGCGCCGCTCAGCGGCCCGCCAACCGCCTGCGGTGTGTCCCTTAGCCTCAGATTGGGCTTTGCTCAGGCTTCTGACGCCATTTCGTCGCGAGATGTCAGAACCCGATCGATCAAGCCGAATTCACGGGCCTGCTCGGACGTCATGAAGTAGTCGCGGTCCAACGTCTTTTCGATCATCTCGTACGCTTGGCCAGTGTGGCGCACGTAGATCTCGTTGAGCCGGCGCTTCATCTTGATGATATCTTCGGCGTGACGCTCGATGTCCGATGCTTGGCCCTGGAAACCACCCGAGGGCTGATGCAGCATGATGCGGGCATTCGGCAGCGCGAACCGCATGTCCTTGGCGCCAGCCGTCAACAGCAGCGAGCCCATTGAAGCGGCCTGCCCAATGCACAGCGTTGCAACCGGCGACTTGATGAACTGCATTGTATCGTAGATCGCCATGCCGCTCGTGACAACGCCGCCAGGCGAGTTGATATACATAGATATTTCTTTCTTCGGGTTCTCGGATTCGAGAAACAGAAGCTGCATGCAGATCGACGCAGACATGTGATCTTCGACCGGGCCCGTCACAAAGATGATCCGCTCCTTGAGAAGGCGTGAGGGGAGATCATAGCCGCGCTCACCACGCGTCGTTTGCTCGACGACCATGGGCCAGAACGAGTTGGTGATCTGCGCGACGGGATCGAAGGTCATGAGGTGACGGGTCCTATTGAGTAGCTATGGCCGGTCGGGTTTGCGAGCAGGTCTGTGCGGGTGCCGACTCTAGGGATGTAGTCGGCTCGGCCGTCCAGCGCCAGTCCCACAATGAACCAGCCGGGAACCAGCCGGCGAAGGGGACGGCCGGCCGGATGGCGAGACGACCGCTCCAAAGTCCTATCGCGGTGCAGCAGCGAGCGGAACGCCAAGCGCGCGCTCCAGGCTCGGCGCGACCAATGGCGCGTCGAGGCGATCGTCAAACGACCTCACTTAGGCGCTGGCGGCGTCCCCACCCGGCTCTTCATCGTCAAGCGGCTTCAGGAGTTCCTCGACTGACACGCTCTTGTCGACCGGCTTGGCCAACGACAGAATGTAGTCAACGACCTTCTCCTCGAAAATCGGCGCACGCAGCTGTGCGATCGCGCCAGGCGTTTTCTCGTAATACTCATACACCATTCGCTCTTGGCCCGGGAATTGCCGGCTTTGCTCGATGAGCGCGCGACGCAGTTCGTCTTCGGTGACTTCGATCTTCCCCGTGTCGCCAATCTCGCCGATCACCAAGCCGAGCCGAACACGACGCTCAGCGAGCTTGCGGAATTCCTCTCGTGCGCCCTCCTCGGTCTTGCCTTCTTCCTCGAGGGTCTTGCCAGCGCGCTCCAGGCTCTTGGTCATCTGGTTCCAAAGTCCCTGGAACTCTTCGTCAACAAGCGACGGTGGCAATTCGAACGTGTGCGCCTCATCGAGCCGATCGAGCAGCTGACGCTTGAGCTTGTCGCGGGAGACGCGATCGTACTCGCCTTGGATTTGGCCTCGGACGGCCCCGCGGAGCTGATCGAGAGATTCGAGACCGAGCTTCTGAGCCAGCGCGTCGTCGATCGAGATTGGGGCCGCGACGGCAACGGACTTGATGCTCGTCTCGAACTCAGCCGGCTTACCCTTGAGGCTCTCCTCGGAGTAATCGTCGGGAAACGTCACATTCACCATGCGCGTTTCGCCGGCTTTCCCCCCCCGCAAGCCATCCTCGAAACCCGGAATGAAGCGGTTTTCACCGATCACGAGGTCGACGTCCTCCGCCGTGCCCCCATCGAAGGCTTCCCCATCGATCCTGCCGACGAAGCTGATCGTCAGACGATCGCCGTCGTCTGCAGCACGATCTTCGACGGTGGCATAGTCCCGGTTGCGCGTGGCGATCTCGGTCAAGGCCTCCTCGATGCGCTCACCCGGAACCTCGGCAACGAGCCGCTCCAGCTGCAAAGCTGCAAGGTCTGCAACCTCGAATTTCGGCAGGATCTCGTATTCCATGGTGAATGCGAGGTCGGATTCACCGGCGATCACCTTGTCGATCTTGCTGTCGTCGACGAGGTCGACTTTCGGCTGCATCGCAGGGCGTTCATTGCGGGTCTCGAGCGCCTGTTTGGTGGTCTCCTCAACCGCTTCCTGCAGGACTTCGGCCATCAACGAGCGTCCGAACACCTTGCGCAGGTGCGCGGGCGGAACCTTTCCTTTTCGGAAGCCCTTGAGCTGAACGCGGTCCTTCATCTCGTCGATGCGGCGATCCACCCTGGCTTTCAGATCAGTTGCGGGAAGCACGACGGATAGCGCGCGTTTCAGACCTTCGGAGCTCGTCTCGGTAACCTGCATCTCTCACCCAACCAAACTGAAGCGGCCCGCGGCAAACGGGCCCGTTGCAATGCTGATCCGTCCGCGATGGCACTTGACTGGCAGCGCTTTGGATCGACGGTCGGCCTGCGATCTGGTGCGGGCGGAGGGACTTGAACCCCCACGGCCAAGGCCACCAGAACCTAAATCTGGCGTGTCTACCAATTCCACCACGCCCGCCTCGGCCGCCAAGCACGCTTGGACGGCCTGCGATCGCACTGACGTCCACCGGGCAGGCTGCTCGGCCTGGAGGCCGGGCATATATCCGCCAGCCGAGACTGAAATCAATGGCTCGCGCAACCAAAAGTGAGCGTCGGGCACTTCCCGATGCCATCAAATACGAAAAACCCGGCGGCCTTACGGCCTCCGGGCTCGGACTTTGCGGGCATTGTGATTGCGCGAACTTATTTCAATGGCGCGTAGTCGGCGTGAACGACGTCGCCACCCGACGAGCCGAAGTGGTAGCGCAGACCGATCTTGAATTCGTGTGCGGCCAGATCGTCGACCACGACGGCCGGGTTGACGAAACCTGCGTTGTCGGCGCGGCCTGATTTGGCCTTGCCGAGATCAATGTAGCGGTAGCCGATGTCGAGGATCGCGCGATCGGTGAGCTGGTAGGCGGTGCCTGCCATCAGCGACCAGGCGAACGAGAGGTCATTATTGCCCTCGATCCGGTTGGTCAGGAACTCGTTTTCCGTGAAGTAGACCTCGCCCATGCGGTGATAGGCGACACCGACACCCGCGCCGACGTAAGGAACGAAGTTGCCGAAGCGGCCAAGGTCATAATAGGCGTTGAGCATCAGCGTGTAGCTGCGCAGGCGCGTGTGCAGCGGGTCCTCGAAATCAGTATCGATGTCGGGATCGCCCGGAAAGCGCTCGATGATCTCGAAGTTGTTCGGCTCGCCATCGATCTTCTGCGAACCGCGCAGGCCAAGCACGGCCTCGACGCGGAACCCGCGCGAACCCGAGCCGCAGCCGATGCCGATATCGCCAACGAACGTGTTGCCCATTTCGACATTGCGAACGTTCGAGCCGGCGTACTCGTAAGTCTCGTTGATCAGGTTCCCGGTGTAGCCCGGATCGCGTGGATGCGGTACGCCGTCGGCGGTATAGTCTGTGTCGTATTCCCGGATGATCCGGTTGACGGGCCAGGACACGTTCGGTGTCGCAGCGTGGGAGTAGCCAATGTCACCGCGCACGTAGCAGGGGCCGGCCGCAGGACGTGTCGGGTAGTATCCGAAGTCTTTTGACCCGGCGAACGCCGGTGCCGTCATCGCGAGTGCCGACGCAGCGACCGCTACGCTGGCGACTGCTCCTTTCAGAGCCATGGCCATCAGTTCATCCTCCAAGAACAGGCACTCGACGCGGAGGCCTGCGGACCTCAAGTTGCCCATGGAGAATGATGAGGTGCGGTTAAATCCAGGTTAAGCGCTGTACCGGATCGCGACGGGCAGGCGCCCGCTGACGGAGCGCTTGCCAAGCACCATCCGGGCTTGTTCGGGTTCCAACGCATCGCTACCGTCCAACGGACCAAGACTGGACTGGACTGGACTGCCACTCAGGAAAGGATCGGGCGTGTATTCAGCAGCCAACGTCGCCGATGCCGTCGGCAAGACGCCGCTCATCAAGCTCCGCCGCGCATCCGAGGAAACGGGCGCCCTGATCGTGGGCAAGGCCGAGTTCATGAACCCGGGCCAGTCCGTCAAAGACCGCGCCGCGCTCGGCATCATCCGCGAAGCGGAAGCGGCAGGCCGGCTGCGCCCCGGCGGAACAATTGTCGAAGGCACGGCCGGCAATACCGGAATCGGCCTTACCGTGATCGGGCGCGCGCTCGGCTATCGCACGGTGATCGTGATCCCGGCGACACAATCGCAAGAGAAGAAGGACGCGCTGCGACAGCTTGGTGCCGAACTGGTCGAGGTGCCGGCCGTTCCGTACCGCGATCCAAATAACTACATCCGTTATTCCGAACGGCTCGCGACAGCGCTCAACGCAACGGAACCGAACGGTGCGATCTGGGCCAATCAGTTCGACAACGTTGCCAACCGCGCCGCACACATCGCGACCACCGCGCCTGAAATCTGGGTGCAGACGGATGGGAAGATCGACGGCTTCTGCTGCGCTGTCGGCTCCGGCGGCACGATCGGCGGGGTGTCCATCGGACTTAAGGCCATGAACAAGGACGTCCAGATCGCGATCGCTGATCCACCGGGTGCAGCGCTGTACAGCTACTACACCACGGGCGAACTGAAAGCCGAGGGGTCATCAATCACCGAAGGCATCGGCCAAGGCCGCGTGACGGCCAACCTCGAGGGCGTCATCGTCGATCACGCGTTCCGCATTGAAGACGCCGAGGCCCTTGACATTATCTTCAGCGCGCTCACGGAAGAGGGGCTCTGCCTCGGCCCGTCGTCCGGCGTCAACATCGCCGGTGCCAAGCGGCTGGCCCGTGAACTCGGGCCGAACAGCATCGTCGTCACGATCCTCTGCGATTACGGCACGCGCTATGCGAGCAGGATCTACGACCCGACCTTCTTGCGCTCAAAAGGGCTCCCGGTCCCGGAATGGATAGAGACCAAACGGACCATGCCCAACGTCTTCGAGCCGAGCAGCTGACGCCGCCACAACGTGTGTCACCTCGTGCCGCCCGGCAGCCACCGCCGAAGCCAAGTCTGGAGCCGCCGCGACTGAGGGGCGGCAGCTCCTGCCTCGAAACCGGAAAGAATCACCATGACGACACCGCTGTTTCGCGACGACGCAGGCTTGCGCGAGACGCGTGCCACGGTGCGTGCCATCACGGACCGCGGTGGGATCGTCCTCGACCAGACCGTCTTCTATCCAACGTCGGGAGGGCAGCCGGGCGACGCGGGACGCCTGCTGTGGGACAACGGGGCCTGTGACATCGCAACGACGGTGTACGAGGAGGATCGGGTGACGATCGTGCACGTCCCGGGACAGGCGACGACCCTGCCAGAGCCAGGCGCGAGCGTGACTGCGATCCTCGATTGGGAACGCCGACACCGCCTCATGCGCATGCATACGTGCCTGCATCTGATGTGCAGCCTGATCCCGTTTCCTGTGACCGGCGGTCAGATCAGCGTCGATGAGAGCCGGCTCGACTTCGACATTGAGGACGCGGGGGCGATCGAGAAAGACGACCTGACGGCGCGGCTCAATGCGCTGATCTCGGCAGACCATCCGATTTCGACACGCTGGATCACGGACGAAGAGCTCGATGCCAACCCGAGCCTCGTGCGAACCATGAGCGTCAAGCCGCCGCGCGGCTCGGGTCGCGTGCGCCTCGTTGCGATCGGGGAGAACGGGTCGGTTGACCTGCAGCCTTGCGGCGGCACACACGTCGCGAGCACACGCGAAATTTGCGCCGTTGCAATCACAAAGATCGAGAAAAAGGGCCGTCTCAACCGCCGCATCCGCGTTGCGCTCGCAGAGTGATCGGCGCATCGCATAACAATTCGTTCGCGGTCAGCATCGAACGTCGAGAGAGCGGACCGCAAACGCGGCCAGAGCACACGGGGAGAACGCCATGACGAGCTTGCGCAATCGCCACCTAGTCGACACCAACTGGCTCGCTGACCGGCTTGAGGCACCAGATCTGATTGTCGTCGATGGATCGTTGCATTTGCCAACGGCAGGCCGCAATGCGCGCGACGAGTACGATCAGGCTCACATCCCCGGCGCGCTGTTTTTCGATATCGAAGCGATTTCGGACCACTCCAATCCACTGCCGCACATGCTGCCGAGCTCGGTGCAATTCGCATCGTCCATGAAAAAGATGGGCATCGGAGACGGAACCCGTGTCGTCGTCTACGATACTGTTGGGCTCTATTCTGCAGCGCGAGTCTGGTGGATGCTCAGGATCATGGGCCATCAGGACGTCGCGGTGCTTGATGGCGGGCTGAAGAAGTGGCGCGCCGAGGGCCGCCCGGTCACCGATGAGCCGACACCGCCGCGCCAGCCGGCACACTTTACGCCGCGCTTCAACGGTGGGCTGGTACGCGACCTCGACGATATGAAGCTTGCAATCACCAAAGGGCTTGAGCAGGTCCTCGATGCACGCAGCCCAGGCCGCTTCAAGGGTCAGGAGAAAGAGCCTCGCCCGGGTCTCAGACCGGGTCACATGCCTGGCGCAATCAACGTCCCCTACGGCACGCTGATCCGGGAGGACGGGACGCTGAAGTCCGAGCCAGAGCTTCGCGCGGCATTCCATGCGGCGGGCGTCGATCTCTCGCGGCCGACGGTGACGAGCTGCGGCTCGGGCGTGACGGCCGGCATTCTGACACTCGCACTCGCGATCCTCGGCCGGGGCGACGTCGCCGTCTACGATGGATCGTGGGTAGAGTGGGGTCACGAGGCAGCAGGCACGGACGTCGTGACGGGATAATGCAGCGTGGCCACGCTCGACACTGCATTTCTGGTTGCGGCCCTGACGACACTTGTCGTCGCCGTCGATCCGCTTGGCCTCGCCCCGATCTTCTCGGGCCTCGCGGGAGACCTGCCCGCGCGTGAGCGGCGCAAGGCGGCGCTGATCGCCACCGCTCTCGCGTTCGTGATCCTGACCACGTTTGCGCTCATCGGCGAACGTTTGCTCGGCGCGCTTGGGATAGAGATCTATGCCTTCAGGATCGCGGGCGGACTGTTGCTGTTCTATGTCGGCTTCGAAATGGTGTTCGAGCTGCGCCAGACCCGCCGGCGCGTTGCAGCTCAACAGATCGACGTGGATCACGCCCTGAAGGCGCGTGAGATTGCAGCCTTCCCCCTTGCAATCCCTTTGATGGCAGGCCCCGGGGCCATCACGGCGGCGATCCTGCTCGCGGCACAGGCAGGGAGCGATCCAGTCAAACTCGGCACGCTCGTCGGCGTCATCGCCGCTGTCTCGCTCATGTGCCTTGTGAGCTTTGTCGCAGCTGATACGCTGACCCGCGTCCTCGGCGTCATCGGGAGGTTGGTGCTGACCCGTCTGCTCGGCCTGTTGCTCGCAGCACTTGCCATTCAGTTCATTGCCGATGGCGTCCGAGGTTTCGTATCCCAAGCGGCCGGCTCATAACCTGGGCCGCGTTTAGGGGATGCGCGGTGACCGACGTCAGAAGAGCTTGGACACCGCAACAGTGCGGCACGGCACGCGTGCCTCGGCCCAAAACGCGGGAGGCAAAGATGACAATACTCGATCGCAGGCATTTGATCGGCGGGCTTCTGGCCGGAGGGGGGGCGCTGGCCGCCCAGGCGGCGCATGCAGCACCCGACCCGCTGAACCTCGATGACCTGACGCAAGAGGCGACGCTGTCGTGCCTTTACCACTGCGACTTCTCGGACGATCGGCGCTACGACGCCATGTTGAGCAACATCAACAACCACCTGCTCGCTTACGATTTCGATCCCTTTGAAATCAAGATCGTGATCGTGGCGCATGGTGGCGGCGTCAAATATCACCTGAGCGACTTGCTGGGCACGCCCTGGGAGAGTTCCCCGCCCGTCGACCCGGACCTGCTTCAAAGGATGCGCGGCCTGGCCAGCTACGGGGTCGAGGTCTATCTCTGCCAGCTGACGTTCGAGCGCTTCGAGATTGATCTCTCAAAGGCCCGGGGCGAGAGCTACCTGAAACTCGTCAGATCGGGCGTTGCTGCGATCGGCCAGCTCCAAGGCAAGGGCTACGCCTATCTCAAGGTCGGTTGATCGCAGGCGGCCTTACGTTGGGTGTCTTCGGCTCGCAGGTTCTGCACCGGGCACGCTCCGAACGCTCAATCATGCTCCGCCGGTCCGTCTCGAGATCGCGCAGCAGCGCCCGCTCACGCTCGCGGCGTTGCTCCGTCTGCTGGCGCACGAGACGCTCGCGGTCGAGCCGCATCTGATCAGCGCCCGTGGCAGCTGGATCGTGGGGCAGGCGCTGCGCAAGCGCAGGAACCGCGAGGCTCGCGGACGCAACATACAAGGCGAGGCACTGAACGGCTTTGCGCCACATCATCAATCGACCTCGACCTCCGAGACGCCGCGCAACCGGCGCACTTCGCTCTCCAATTCCGCGATCCGGTCACTCATCGCAGAGACGACCTTGCGGACTTCATCCTCCGAATACCGCTCCGTAATAAATTTCGAGCAGTTCCAATCGTAGGCCTCGACGGAAATGATGAAACCGCGCTCGATTGTCGCCGTTGCATCGGGCGTGGTCAGACGTTCGATCGCCGACGCATCGGCTATATCGACCACGCGCATGCGACCCATGATCTTCATGCGGGCGCGATTGGCGTAATCCATCAGAAACAGGCTAACGCGATCGTCGCCTTGGATATTGCCAAGGCTCACGTACTGCCGATTACCGGCATAATCGGCAAAGCCGAGGGTCTTGTCGTCAAGAACACGCAAGAACCCGCGCGTCCCGCCCCGGTGCTGCACATAAGGCCAGCCCGTCTCGCTCACGCTCGCAAGGTAGAAGCTGTCGCGCGCGGCGATGAAGGCAGCCTCGTCCGGTCCGAACCGGTCACGCGGATTGCCATCGCCGGCCTCGCGACGGGCGTAGGCCGCACGGCTTCCGGCCCGCTCCTGCTCGGCTCTAACGCGCGGCGTAAAGGCGATCTCAGCGAACTTATACCCCATCTCACCAAACTCCTTCGCCCGCGGGCGTGCGACAAGTATTCGAACCTCGGCCTCGGAACTCGATCGGCGTGCCCGATCTCAACGGTCAGGCAGCGGGATGAATTCCTCGGCATCGCCCGGAACCGTCTCGAAGCGCCCGGTCCGCCACTCTTCCTTGGCAAGCTCGATGCGTTCCTTGGACGACGACACGAAGTTCCACCAGATGTGGCGCGGCCCATCCATCGGCTCGCCGCCGAGCAGCATCAGGCGGGCGTTCGACACCGCGAGGATCGAGATCCGATCACCCGGCCTGAAGATCAGCAACTGGCCCTCGCTGAAGGTGTCGCCTGCGATGTCGACTGTGCCGCTGGCGATATAAACCGCACGCTCGTCGTAATCAGGATCGATCGGCAGGACGGCGCCTGGCGCCAGGACGGCCTCGGCGTAAAAGGTCGGATGCGGGAACGCCGCAGGGCTCGTCTGGCCATAGAGCGACCCGAGGATCAGGCGCACGCGCTTGCCCTCGCCGACGATCCGCGGAAGCTCAGCCTCGCCATGATGGACGAATTCGGGCGCCTGCTCCTCGTGCGATTTCGGCAGGGCCGCCCAGGCCTGGATCCCGAACAGCCGCCTCGGCTGCTGGCGAGCCTCGCTCGTCTCACGCTCAGAGTGCACGATGCCGCGACCCGACGTCATCAGGTTGACCGCCCCTGGACGGATCGGGATCGCGGTGCCGAGACTGTCGCGGTGGAAGATCTCGCCTTCGAAGAGATATGTAACGGTCGACAGCCCGATGTGCGGATGTGGCCGGACGTCGATCCCGTTCTCGAGCAGAAATTCGGCGGGGCCCATCTGGTCGAAGAAGATGAACGGGCCAACCATCTTGCGCCCAACGGACGGGAGCGCGCGGCGAACCTCGAAACCCCCGAGATCGCGCGCGCGCGGCACGATCACTTGCTCAATCTGCGCACACGATTGCGCGTCACCCGGGACCGGATCATCGCATGGCAAGCTGCTCATCGGATCGTTCCTTTCAACGACTGCGTTCGCTCCGTGAGATCGAGGCTCGAAACGATCAACTCAAGTGCCAGAGCACGACTTGATCGTTCAGCAAATGGGAACAGTGTCCCGAGGCAACTGGGCGGCCACGCAAACTGCGACGGTTCAGTCCAACGCTGCTGCGAGCGCGGCAATCACTGCAGCTTCGGCGCTATCGTCAACGTCGAGATGCGTGACGATCCTGATCCGGTGGGGCCCGAGCGCGAGAATGCGCACGCCGTGCGCCTCAGCAACGGCAACAACCTTGGCAGCAGGAACCGCCGGGGCGGTATCAAAGATCACAATATTCGTCTCGGTCGGCAGCACCTGCGCAACGTCACGAAAGCCCTCGAGCGCGCATGCGATCCGGTGCGCGCGCGCGTGATCGTCAGCCAGACGCTCAACGTGATGATCGAGCGCGTGAAGGCACATGGCAGCAGCGATGCCGGACTGTCGCATCGCACCGCCCCAGCGCTGCTTGACCCGCCAGGCATCGGCGATGAACTGCGAACTGCCAGCAAGCACGGCGCCGATCGGTGCGCCGAGGCCCTTGGTGAAGTCGATCCAGATGCTGTCGAAGCCGCGCGCGTGCTCGCCAGCGGGCACACCGCTGGCAACCACCGCATTCATGAGCCGCGCGCCGTCCATGTGGGTCAGAAGCCCGTGCGCCTTGGCCGCCGCTGCAACGGCCTGAAGTTCTTCGACGCGCCACACGGCGCCCCCACCCATATTGACGGTCTGCTCGACCGAGACGAGCCGAGATGTTGGAGCGTAGCGCGAGCGCGGGCGCACGGCGCTGGCAACGTCATCTGCCCCGAAGATGCCACGGGCGCAGTCGATCGGATGGAGCACCACCCCCGACAGTGCGGCTGGTCCCCCGGCCTCGAAACCAATGATATGGGCATTGCGCGCCGCAATCACCTCGTCACCGGGACGACATTGCACGTTGATCGCGATCTCGTTGCACATCGTGCCCGAAGGCAGGAAAACCGCGGACTCCTTGCCGAGAAGGGCTGCAACCCGGGCGCACAACGCCAGCGTCGTCGGGTCAGCATCCGACTGCTCGTCGCCGACTTCGGCCTCAAGGATCGCCTCGCGCATCGCAAGCGTCGGCTTGGTCTGGGTGTCCGAATAAAAATTGTGAGTGATTTCGGCCATGGCCCCTCCGCGCGCGGCCGATCAGCGACCGCCTCATGACCGGATGGCAGCAGCGCACACCCGTTGCCATGAAGGCTCGCATCGGGCCACAGTCGATGGCAAGGCAACAAACACTGAAATGGGGAAACGATGGAACGGGTTCTGGTCGTCACTGGAGGGTCGCGTGGCATTGGCGCGGCCGCGGCAAAGATCGGCGCGCGCGACGGGTATAAGGTCGCGGTCAACTATAACGCGAGCCCGGATCGCGCTGAGGCGGTGGTCGCCGAGATCCGGGCCGCAGGCGGAACCGCCGTCGCGATCCAGGCCGACGTCTCCACCGAAGAGGGGGCGACGCGCCTGTTCGCAGAGACCGATCGCCAGCTCGGAACGCTCACGGCACTGTTCAACAACGCTGGCATCGCGATGCTTGCCAAACCCATCGAAGATTATGCCGTCGGCGAACTCGAACAGATGTGGCGGGTCAACATCACGAGCCAGTTCCTCTGCGCCCGCGAGGCCATCAGGCGCATGTCGACAAAACACGGCGGCAGGGGCGGCGCGATTGTCAACATGAGTTCCGCTGCGGCGCGCCTTGGCGGCATCGGCAACCAACTCGCATACGGTGCCTCGAAAGGTGCGATTGATACGTTTACGCATGGTCTTGCCCTCGAGGTTGCACCCTATGGCATCCGCGTCAACGGCGTCAGGCCCGGCATCATCGATACCGAGATTCACGACGTCATGGGCGTGCCCGACAGGGTCAAGAAAATCGGGCCGACGGTTCCCATGGGGCGGGCAGGTTCGGCTGAGGAGGTCGCCGAAACCGTGATCTGGCTCCTGTCGGATCGTGCTAGCTACGTGACCATGAGCACGCTCGATATCTCGGGCGGCCGATGAGACAGCCGACCCGGCACCAACGATCACCGGAGGTTCGCGTGTTCGAGATCCGCAATGACAAGCCGATGCTGGCCTATCGGTTCCTGACCGGGCCTGACGACGCGAGCTTCTGTCACAAGGTTACGGCCGCACTTGCTGCTGGCTGGGAGCTGCACGGCGCGCCGACCTATGCCCACGACCCTGCAACAGGCACGATGCGGTGCGGCCAAGCCGTGGTCAAACTGGTCGATGGCAAGACCTACAGCCCTGACATGAAGCTCGGGGACCTTTAAGGGTGACGGCGCAGCGGGTCGGGCCCCGCGCGCCATCGCAACGCTAAGCCATTGAATTTACAAGTTATCTTCATGCCTCGCCTCAATCGTCAGCGGTTCCGGTCAGTCGAGCGATTGAGGCGCGACGGGCCACTCGTACCGCCGATCAGAAGCCCCGACACGTTCCGCACCCCCCGCATTCCAGGAACTTCTGAATGAAAAGCGGTACGAGATCCAAATTTTTGCTCGTACCCTTTGCTTTCCGCAGTTCGTTTCGGCGCCCGACGAGGGTGACAGGCGAACGCCGGAAAGCGCGTTGAAAGCGCGTACTAGAAAATTCAATAGCCTCGTGTGAGTGAGACCGAGAAGTCCGCCTCTGCACCCGGCCGAAAACGATCCAGCGGACGTCTCGGCCATCGCCCGCGTGTTCCGTCTCCGACACTTGGTTCCCTTTGCAGCACCCGATTGACCAGGTTCGGAGGCACTGGCAACACGAGCAACTTCATGTTTCTCGTGTTGCTTTTGCCGCTAACGCTTGGCAGGCGAGACTGCAGAAGGTGGAGATCAAGCGTGAGTGACGCAACACTAGAAGGTCTGCCGAACTTCAGCGTCCCGTTGCAAGCCCCTCGAGGATCGGGCACTCACGCCGCTGGTCGCCAGCGCATGCAGCCACGAGCCGTGCAAGGCCATCGCGCAAAGCGTGGAGTTCGGCGAGCTTCACGTCGAGGTCGGCAAGATGGCGGAGAGCAATCTCTTTGACCTCAGCGGCAGAGCGTTGTTCGTCGTCGTAGAGGCTTAGCAACTCGCGGCAGTTATCGATCGAGAAACCGAAGGCCCGCGCGCGCCTGACGAACACCAGCCGCGCGACGTCTTCGGCATCGTAATGGCGATACCCGCTGTCCGATCGCCTGGGCGGCGCGACAAGAGCAATATCTGCGTAATATCGAACGGTTTTGACCGGCAATCCGCTGCGTCTGGCCGCTTCACCGATGTTCATGATCGCAGGGCTCCTCTCAGGCTCAGACTGAGGCAAGATCATCCTGCCCCCGCGAATGCGGCCCGTGATCGAAATTGGCTCGCGCCAAGTCACGGCAGCACGATGATCGCGCGAAAATCGTTCACATTCGTCAGCGTCGGCCCGGTGATGACGAGATCGCCGAGGGTTGCAAAGAACCCATATCCGTCATTGTTTGCGAGCATCGCCTTAGCGTCGAGCCCGGACGCGCGAGCCCGCGCCAGCGTATCGGGCACGAGGATGGCGCCGGCGTTCTCCTCCGTACCATCAACGCCGTCCGTATCGCCTGCAAATGCCGCGATCCCAGGCGCCCCATCGAGGGCGATTGCAAGCGCCAGCAGGAATTCAGCATTGCGACCGCCACGACCCCGGCCGCGAACAGTGACCGTGGTCTCGCCTCCCGAGAGAATGACTGCCGGCGCAGGCCGAGGCTGGCCGTGACGGCGAACCTGTTTTGCAATCCCAGCATGAACGAGCGCGACGTCACGCGCCTCGCCCTCGATCGCATCGCCGAGGATGATGGGGCAAAGCCCATGGTTCAGCGCCACCGCCGCTGCGGCTTCCAGCGAGATTTGCGGAGCTGCGATGAGGCGGAACTCGGTTCCGTCAAACACGGGATCGCCCGGTTTCGGCGTCTCGCAGTCGTCGGCTCCGAGGTGGGCGCGCACTGCGGCTGGCGGCACAATGCCGTGCTTGTCCAGGATCGCGATCGCATCGCGACGTGTCGAGGGGTCTGGCACCGTCGGTCCCGAGCCGATCACGTCAGGTGCATCCCCTGGAACATCCGATATTGCAAGCGTGATCAAGCGCGCGGGATGGGCTGCGGCCGCGAGCCGTCCGCCCTTGATGCGAGAGAGGTGCTTTCTGACTGCGTTCATCTCGCCGATGGTCGCGCCAGATTTGAGCAGCGCGCGGTTGACCTCCTGCTTATCGTCGAGCGTCAGTCCTTCAGCTGGCAGAGCCAGCAATGCCGAGGCACCGCCGGACATGAGGCACAGCACCAAGTCATCCGGTCCGGCTGAGCGGGCAAGCTCCAGGATCCGCGCAGCAGCGGCGAGGCCCGCGAGGTCCGGCACCGGATGGGCCGCTTCGATGACCTCGATGCGCTCCGTCGTCGCGACGTGACCATACCGTGTCACAACCAGCCCCTCGATCTGGCCGCCTCCCGTTCTTGGCCAGGCTTGCTCCACGGCCGCCGCCATCCGGGCTGCAGCCTTGCCCGCCCCGATCACCACCGTGCGCCCAGTCGGCCGATCGGGCAGATGCCGTGCAAGACAGGTCATCGGATCGGCGGCTGCAACGGCTGCGTCGAACATGGCACAAAGGACGTGTCGCAGGTCGGATACTGTCGTGGACGTCATCGCGTTGCAGCTTCCTCGATTGTATTCCATTGTATACAAGCATCGGCCAATGAGGCGTCGTGCGCTGGCAGCTTCGGTGCCGATCCGATTGTATGCCATTCCGGCGCTTGGATCACACTGGCGCAGTTCCCAGGCAGACGTGTGGTGCATCACTGGTGCTTGGTACCCGTTCGCGGCCTGGACCGGGACCAAGCGTTCGTGACGCAACACTCGTCGCGATGGTTCGGACATTTGCTGGGAACCGGGCTCAGCCGGGAGGCAAATGTCAGAACCGGAACAGCCTCTTGGGGCACCAAAACTCGCCGCCCCAAGCGTGCGGCTAGAGAGGACCAGAACATGACGACCATGGTGCGCATCGGCGACGACGTCACGCGAGTGGAAGACGTTCGGTTTCTCACTGGCACCGGACGTTACATCGCCGACATCAAGCTCGACGGCCAACTCGAAGCGGTGTTCCTGCGATCGCCCGTTGCGCACGCCCGCATCACGCAACTCGACGTCGCGGCGGCGCGGGCGGCTCCGGGCGTTCGTCTCGTCGTTACGGGCAACGAGTGGGTGGCAGCCGGCTACGGTCCGATCCCGACGAAATGCCCGGTGCGAACCTCGCGCGATGGGACGCCGATCCGGGAGCCCGAACACCATTGCCTTGCTGTCGGCACCGTACGCCACGTCGGCGAGCCGATCGTCATGGTGGTTGCTGACACCCACACACAAGCACTCGATGCACTTGAACTGATCGAGATCGACTTCTCCGACATCGCCCCGGTCGTCGACCAGCGCGCCGCGCTTGCAGAGGGCGCGCCCGTTCTCTGGGATGTCGCTCCGAGCAACGTCTGCCTCGACTTCGAACTTGGTGAACGCACTGCGACGGAGGCTGCCATTGCTGCTGCCGACCATGTCGTGACCCTCGACATCCGCAACAACCGCGTCACGGCCGTTGCGATGGAACCGCGCGGATGCGTTGCCAGCTATGACCGCAGCACGGGAAAGTTCACGCTCTGGAACTCGTCGCAGAACATCCACGCAAACCGCGACGTCTTCGCCGAACAGATTCTGAAGATCTCGAAGCAGGACCTGCGCCACGTCGCGCCGGACGTTGGCGGCGGGTTTGGCGCGAAGAACTCCCTCTATGCCGAACCGCCACTCGTGCTGCATGCAGCGCGTGCACTCGGCGTTCCTGTTCGCTGGGTCGCCGACCGTGGCGAGGCGTTTCTCACCGACACACACGGCCGCGACCAGGTCTCGACCGTGACACTGGCCCTCGATGCCGATGGCACCTTCCGCGCGCTCAAGGTCTCTACGATTGGCAACATCGGCGCCTGGTGCGGCACCATGGGACCGTTCACCCCGACCGCAGGTTCGGCGCGCACGCAGGGTGGTCCCTATGCATTCCCCGCCATGCTTTATGAAGCCGAGGCCGTGTTCACCAACACGGCGCAAACCGACCCCTACCGCGGTGCCGGACGTCCCGAGGCGAGCTTCCATGTCGAGCGCATCATCGACTTCGCAGCCGCAAAGCTGGGGTTCGATCCGATCGAGCTCCGGCGCAAGAACCTGATCAAGCCCGAGCAGCTGCCCTGGAAGACGCCGATGGGCCTGCTGATCGACAGCGGCAACTTCCCAGAACTGCTGGACCGCACCTTGGACGTCGCCGACTTTGCGGGCTTCCCGGCCCGCGCCGCAGCTGCGCGCGCATCGGGTCGCCGCCGTGGATTTGCAATAGCGCCCTACCTCGAATGTACGGGCGGGATGCCAAAAGAGGAGGCCCGAATTTCCGTCGAGGCCGACGGGACCGTCCGCGTCGACGTCGGTAGCCATTCGACGGGGATGAGCCACGAGACCGTACTTGCGCAGATCGTGTCGGATCGGCTCGGGCTGCCGCTTGAGCGGATCAGCTATCGTCAAGCTGACACCGATGCGACGGCCATCGGCGGTGGTCACGGTGGATCACGTGGCATGGAGGTAGGCGGCAATGCAGTCCTGAAAGCTGCCGACGCGTTCGTTGAAAAGCTGGCCGAAGTGGCCGCTCACGCCATGAACTCGACGCGCGCAGACATTTCGATCAGCGACGGCAGCGCGCGCGATACCAGGACGGGCCAGACGCTTGCCATGACCGAAGTTCTCGGGCTTGCAAGCGATCCCACGCGGTTGCCGCCAGCGCTCGCCGCGACCGGCGTTGCCGTCACCGAGGTTTACGAGCGCGACAGGATCACGATCCCAAATGGCGTTCATGCCGCCGAAGTCGAGGTCGATCCAGAGACCGGGCAGGTCGCCGTCGTGGGCTTCTGGGCGATCGACGACTTCGGCAAGATCCTCAATCGACTGTTGTGCGACGGCCAAGTGATGGGTGGTGTGGCGCAGGGCCTTGGGCAGGCCCTGTTCGAGGAGATCGTCTACGATCCCGACTCCGGGCAGCTGCTCACCGGCTCACTCATGGACTATTGTCTACCCCGCGCCGACGACATGCCACCGCTTCACGTTTACTATTACGAAGAGGCGCCAACCACGCACAATCCGCTCGGGGTCAAAGGAGCCGGCGAGGCAGGCTGTTGCGGCGCACCACCAGCGATCGTGAATGCTGTTCTCGATGCGCTGAAGGAGCACGGAGTGACGCATCTCGACATGCCTCTGACACCCGAGAAGGTGTGGCGCGCTCTCAACAATGGCAGGGCATAAGCGCAACTCTCGCGGCGGCCGCCGCGCGACTGGGGTACAGGTAAAGAACATCTAGCCCCTGGGCGCCGGTTCAGCATCAACGGCGTCGAGCACCCCTCGCATTGTTGGCAATGCGGAGGCCAAATTGTGTCATTTTAACAATAGACATTTGGTGGAATTCTGACATCGATCATCGTGTCCGTCAGCAATGTTGACGGAGCTTCCCATCCCGCAGGCGCATGGCAAACTGGGTTCACGTGACGTACCCGAGGGGGCGGCGCACGACCGGTGTCCGGTTCCAAGGCCGGCGGGGGATGGGAGCAATGCTGCAAATGCATATCCGAAAGTCCGGCTAGGCTCGGAGCCTTCCGACACTTAGCACGGCAAGAGGGGGGAGCGACATGACGCCGCCTTACACCCGGCTGACTGGAGCCTTGCCTCTGCGGGTTTGCGCATTGCAGCGCATTCGTGGGAGAGAAACCTCATGCAGGTCAATGTCGAAAGGCACTGGGCACGCACCAGTAGCCTGATGTGGATGATGCTGTTCTTCTGGTTCGTGTTCAGCTTCGTCATCCACTTCTTCGTAAAGCAGCTCAACGAAATCACGTTTCTTGGCTTCCCGCTCGGCTTTTACATGGCCGCCCAGGGGGCACTGATCGTGTTCGTGGCGATGTTGTTCTATTTCGCTTACGCGCAGGACAAGATCGACCGCGACGAAGGCGTGGCCGAGGAGTAATCACAAACCATGGCGACAAAAGCGACCGGTGGTGATTTCACCTCCAACCTCGGGCGGGTCTATGCCCTCTATACTGGCGGTTTCGCTGCCTTTGTCGTGCTCATGTATTTCCTCGAGCGCGCCGGAGTGCAACCCGTCTACATCGGCTACATGTTCGTGGCGTTTACGATCGGCGTCTATGCGTTGATCGGCATCCTGTCTCGGACGATGCAGGTTTCTGAATATTACGTCGCGGGGCGTAAGGTCCCGTCGATCTACAACGGGATGGCGACAGCTGCGGACTGGATGTCGGCGGCTTCGTTCATCGGGATGGCCGGGACGCTCTATGCACTCGGCTACGATGGCTTGGCCTTCATCCTCGGCTGGACCGGCGGCTACGTGCTCGTCGCAATCCTCATTGCTCCGTACTTGCGCAAGTTCGGCGCGTATACCGTGCCCGATTACCTGGCGGCCCGGTACGAGGGCAACGGCGCTCGCATCGCCGGAATTCTGGTGCTCATGGCGTGCTCGTTCACGTACGTCGTCGCTCAGATCGTGGGCACCGGCCTGATCGGTGCGCGCCTGCTCGGCATGCCGTTCGAGGTTGCCGTGTTCGTCGGTCTCGTCGGCATCCTCGTGTGCTCGCTGCTCGGCGGAATGCGGGCTGTGACCTGGACTCAGGTGGCTCAGTACATCGTGCTGATCATCGCCTACCTGATCCCGGTCGTGATCCTGTCGCAGCAGAAGTTCGGCTTGCCGGTTCCGCAGCTCACCTACGGCTCGGTGCTTGCAGAGATCGCGCAGCGTGAGCGGGAGATCGGTGTCGCGGCAACGGCAGCGCATGTGGCTCCGTTTACGCGCTACGACCCGCTGAACTTCTTCGGCCTCATCCTCTGCCTGATGATCGGCACCGCCTCGCTGCCGCACGTGCTGATGCGCTACTTCACGACGCCATCTGTGCGTGAAGCACGTCAGTCTGTGGCCTGGACGCTTCTGTTCATCTTCATCCTCTACTTCACGGCCCCGGCGTATGCCGCGTTCGCGAAGCTCGAGATCTACACGAACGTCATCAACCAGCCCCTGTCGGCGGTGTTCACGGCAGAAAGCCTGCAGTGGATGCGCTCCTATGGCCGCACGGGTCTCGCGCTCGTGACGCTGTGCGGTGCGCCGATCGACACGCTCCAGCAGACACTGGCCGCGTGCGCCAAGCTAACGCCTGCGATTCCGGATCTCAGCGAGAATACGCAGATCGCCCTGCGCATGTTCGCGATCCAGAACGATGCGATCGTGATCTCGATGCCTGAAATCGCAGGCCTGCCCTACGTCGTCGCCGGCCTTGTGGCCGCTGGCGGTTTGGCTGCTGCGCTTTCGACCGCTGACGGGCTTCTGCTCGCCATCGCCAACGCATTGAGCCACGACGTTTATTACAAGATGGTCGACAAGAACGCCTCGACGGCTCGTCGCCTCGTCGTCGCGCGCATCTTGCTGATCATGGTTGCAATCCTGGCGGCCTACGTTGCCTCGACGCGCCCTGACGACATCGTTGCGATGGTTGCCTGGGCATTCTCTCTGGCGGCGGCGGGTCTGTTCCCGGCACTCGTGCTTGGGATCTGGACCAAACGCGTCAACAAGTACGGAGCCATCGCCGGCATCCTTGCGGGCTTCTTCTCGACGCTCGCCTACTTGGTGATCACACGGTACTATCCGTGGGTTGGCGTTGAATATCTCGGCATGTACTCGAACGTGAATGCCGTGACTGGCGCGAACCTCGTCGATCTCGCCAAGCTCAAGGCGGAGAATGCCGCGCTCTACTACGAGAGCATGGTCGGCATTCGCCACCCGATGGCCAACCGCGTCGGCTGGTTCAACGTGGCCAACATCTCGGCAGGCTTGTTCGGCATGCCGATCGGCTTCTTGGTGATGTACGTGGTCTCGCTGATGACACCTGCGCCGTCTAAGGCAATGCAGGACTTCATCGACGAGGTCCGTCGTCCGAGCGGCAAGCAGTTGATGGAAGAGAAGACGACCTGACGGATTGCGGGTCTCGATCGACAAACCGCGAGGGCACGGGTAACCGTGCCCTCGTTGCTTTCACGACACCTGCAATCAACGAGTTCTGCCACCGACCATGGATAGCTTTTGGCTTTTCGACGTGCCGAACCTCATCATGGCCATGGCCATGTACAGCATCCTCGGGCGGTTCGTGCTGTCACTGATCTTCCCGATCGGCAGTGACGTCGTGATTGTCCGCGTCTTCGAGCAGGTCACGGACCCGTTCGTGAAGCCGGTGCGCGCCATCACGCCGCTCATCGTTCCTGAACGCGTGATCTTCCTGTTCGCGTTCCTCTGGCTGTTCGCGCTGCGCATTGCGCTCTATATCTTGGCGCGGATGTACGGTTTTGCGCCATCGATCGTGGGGTGACGTCATGGACGACATGCAGGATCGCGAGACCACGCTCAAGAAGGACATGATGATTGTCGGCGTGCTCGGCCTCGGCGCGCTCAACGGCATGCATTTCTCGCCCTGGTTCGACTTCGGCTTTCTCGTGTTTCGTCCGTTCCTCGAGAACGGTTTCTTCATCACATCGCCACTGCTGATTTTCTATTTCACAGCGCTCATGCTCTCGACCATGTCGATCATGCTCGGCGGCGTCGCAGCCGCCATCTTCGAGCGATTGACGAACCGCACGGAAAGCGATCCGACCTCGCTTTATATCTGGCTCGGAGCGATGGTCGTCATCTCGGTTCCGGCGCTCTTGTCAGCCGCGCAGTCGACCAATCTTGGCACCGGATGACGGGCCCCCGCCTCTGATCACCAGCGCCTGCCGTGCTAAAGTCCCGGAAGACTGACAAGGCCGGACTTGCCAGAACTCAGGAGATCCGAAGTCTGAGAGCTTGGCTTGGAGCGACTGGCGATGTCTTTTGCGATCCCCTCAGCCGATGTTGGCGCCACGCCGCTCGGTGTGCTTCCAGCCATCGCCCTCGACACGGAGACAACAGGTCTCGATGTCGCCACCGCCCGCGTCGTCGAGATCGGTGCGATAAGGCTCTGGGGCAACGCTCAGAAGGCTGCCTCCACGCCCCAGCCGTCTGCAGACATCTTTGAAAAGCTTGTCGCACCTGGCGTTCCGATCCCGCCTGTGACGACGGCCGTCCATGGGATTACCGACGCCGACGTCGCCATGGCCCCCGCCTTCAAGGTGGTGATGCAGGACCTTGCGGCCTGGGCCGGCCCCTGCATCGTCATCGGCTATTCGATCGGTTTCGACCTCGCCATTCTCAGGGCCGAGCACGAGCGCACGGGGCTTGCCTGGAAAGCGCCGCGCAGCCTCGACGTTCGTCATCTCCTCGAAGCGCTGTCACCCGAGCTCGGTGGATTATCCCTCGAAGCAGCTGCGGTCCGCTTTGGCGTCGAGGTCGAAGCGCGCCATCGGGCGGTTGCCGACGCTCGCATTGCAGCCGGCGTGTTCGCAGCCCTGTTGCCGCTGCTGCGCGACAAAGGAATCCGCTCCCTGGCCGAAGCCGAGCGCGCCATCGCCATGCGTGTATCTGGAAGCCAGAACGAGAGCATGGCCGGATGGGTTGAGGCCCGAAGCCCCGATGCAGCAGGCGGTAAAGCCAAAAAGCCCAGCGTTGCCGAGTATGCCCGGATCGATTCGTTTGCGTTCCGCCATCGCGTCGGCGACCTGATGAAATCTCCGGCGCTGATGACGGAAGAGAGCACGACGCTCCGCGCAGCGCTCAAAGACATGGCCGAGCGTCGCATCAGTTCGCTGTTCGTGATCTACGGTGATCGCCAAGACATCGGTATCATCACCGAGCGTGACGTGCTCCGAGCGCTCGCAGCCCAGGATGCTTGCGCCCTCGACCAGCCTATCGGGCGCTACGCATCGAGGCCGCTGGCAACGCTCCCTGCTGAAGAATTCGTCTATCGCGCATTGTCGCTGATGACGGCGCGCGGCTTTCGCCATCTCGGCGTTGTCGACCCGGACGGCCGTTTGGTGGGAGCGCTCAGTTCACGCGATCTCCTGAAGCAGCGTGCCAGCGATGCCGTCGCGTTCGGTGGCAGCATCGAGGCCGCAATGTCCCCGCGCGAACTCGGCCAGATCTGGGTCAAATTGCCGGCCGTCGCCAAGGCGCTGGATCTCGAGGACATCGACGCACGGGAGATTTCCGCCGTCATTTCCCGTGAACTGCGCCAGATGACGCGGCGGGCTGCCGAGCTTGCCGAGGCGGAATTCCTGGATTCTGGACAGGGCGGCCCTCCGTGTCCCTACGCGCTGTTCGTGCTCGGCTCGGGAGGACGCGGCGAGAGCCTGCTCGCCATGGATCAAGACAACGGTATCGTGTTTGCAGACGGCCCCGACAACGCCGCGGCCGATGCCTGGTTCGAGCGCCTGGGCCGACGCATCACGGATATCCTGGACGCTGCGGGGGTCATATACTGCAAAGGCGGGGTGATGGCATCGAATGCTGCATGGCGCATGCCGGTGTCGAGCTGGAAGACTGCGACCCAATCTTGGATCGCGCGCACCGATCCGCAGGACATCCTGTCGTGTGACATTTTCTTCGACTCGGTTTCGGTGCACGGTGAGGCACGCCTGTTCAACGAGGTCTGGGCACGAGCAGCCGCCGAGGCCGGGCGTTCTCGCCCTTTCCAAAGCCTGCTCGCCTTGACAGCAACGAACCTCACCTCGCCGTTCAACTGGCTCGGACGCCTCAAGCTGGACGGTGGCAGGATCGACCTCAAGCGCCACGGTCTGTTGCCGATCTTTTCCGCTGCGCGCGTCATTGCTCTGCAGAACGGCTTCACGTCGCGGGCCACCCGTGACCGTTTGATCGCTGCGCGAGACAAGGGGCTCGCGACCGACACCATCATCAACGATCTTCTCGAGTCCCATCGCATCATGCTGGAACTCATTCTCCGCCAGCAACTGCGCGATCTGAGTGCAGGCATCAAGCTGTCGAACCAGGTCGCACCTGACCAGCTCGCAACTTTCGAGCGCGAGGAGATGACATGGGCGCTCGGCCGTGTGCCGCTCGTTGCAAACCTGCTCGGGACCCCTGCCGGGTGAGCGGCGGGTCGCAGGGCTCACAACGTGCCCTAGAAGCTCATCCGCGCCAGCCGATGCGGTCGAGGGCATCACACAACCGTTCGATATCGCGCGCTTCATTGTAGACGTGCGGCGAGACCCGCAACAGCCCCAGCCGCGGCGTCACGTGGATGCGTTCGGCCGCCAGGCGCTCCGAGACTGGTTTGGCGCGTTCTGCTCCGACATCAAGGCTCAAGATGTGCGCAGAGCGGTACTTTGCCGCGATCGCGGAGCCCTCCGGGGCGCGCGCCTCAAGCAGCCGGTTGAGATCGCAAGCCCGCTGAGCGATCGCCGCGATCCCCCAAGCTTCGACCAGCTCCATGCCAACCGATGCCATCTCCATGGTGATGAAGTAGTCGCGTTCCCCCATGTCGAAGCGCCGCGCATCACCGACATGGGTGAGGTCCTCGAAATAAACGGTCGATTCCGATGCAACTTTACGCCGTCCGGAACTCGTCTCCTCGAGCGGTGGACCACCATGGTGGCGCCGCGCCACGTAGAGGAATGCGCGCCCATACGGCCCGAGCAGCCACTTGTATGTTGGAAACATGAGAAAATCTGGATCAAGGACCGCAACGTCGATTTCAACGACGCCGACCGCCTGCGTTGCATCGACCAGCAAGGCCGCGCCGCACGCTTTGAGCTCGCGCGCGATCTTACCCATGTCCAACAGCGAACCATCAGCCCAGTGAACGAGCGAAAGGGACGCGATCGCAATGTCGGGCGCACCAGGCCGAGTGATGGCATCGAGAACATGGCTTGTCCAATCGCCGTCCTGCGGGCGTGCCACCGTCTCGACCGAAAACCCGTCGCGGCCGGCGCGCGCCTGCCAGGCCAGGACAGGCGAGGCGTGGTCGTCCTCGAGCACCAGAACGCGGCGACCAGCTTCGACAGGCAGAACGGCGGCGGCGGTCGCGAAGCCGTAGCTGACGGAGGGGACGATGGCGACGCAATCGGATTGGGCTCCGATCAACCGAGCTGCCGCTTCACGCGCTCGCTCGTTTTGGTGCTCGCGGAAGGCCTTGTCGATCTCCCAGGGCCGGCCTTTGCGTGCCACTCCGGCTCGACCAGCGTCCTGAACCACCAGCGGCAGCGGACTGTAGGACGCAGCGCTAAGAAAGCTTACGTCGCCCGGAATGTCGAAGTGATGGCGTTGGCTCTCGAGCATGGCTCCCCCCGTTTGCCGTTTGCAGGCAGCGGCCGCTTAGCGTTCGACCGCATCGCCGCGCTAAGCGCCTCGACGCCGCCCCGCCTCCAATGCGTTTGCGAGGGCCCGGAGGCTGGAAAGATTATGGCACGGCCGTTGCTCGGTGACATGGCGGTCGAGCACTGACGCTCCGCTCGCGATCGGTTCGTAGCCCTCATATCGCAGCAACGGATTGAGCCAAATGAGGCGGCGCGCGTTGGCGCTCAGACGGCGGGTGGCGCGGTCAAGACCTTCGGCCTCTTCGCGATCGAGACCATCAGTGATCAACAGCACCGTCGCGTTCTGACCGAGCACCCGCCGAGCCCAGATGCGATTGAACGTTTCGAGCGATGCCCCGATGCGGGTCCCGCCGGACCAGTCCGTCACGCCGCCACCGATCTGCGAGATCGCCAAATCAGGATCGCGGTGCCGCAGATGTCGCGTCACATTCGTAAGTCGCGTGCCGAACAGAAAAACCGAAACCCGGTCTCGGTCGTTGGTCAGCGCATAAACAAAGTGCAGCAACACGCGAACATAGGTCTCCATGCTACCGGAGATATCACAGAGAATGACAAGTGGTGGTCGCTTGACCACGCGCTCACGGTAACGGGGCAGCAGGTCGCCGGCTGCGCCGCGTCCAGCCGCTCTGACCATGGCTCTCAGGTCGAGGTTGGCCCCGGAACTGCGGGCCCGGATGCGACGTGTCACCAGCGCATCGCCGGGTAATGTCAGTTTCGCGATTTCAGCGCGCGCCGCAGCCAGCTCGCTGGCGCTCATTTGCTCGAAGTCTTTGGTCTGGAACGTTTCGGAAAGCGAAAACGTGCCGCGCGCCTCAACCTCGACCGGCGGGCGCTCGTCTGGCTTTGCACCGCCTATCCTATGGAACAGGCTTTCCGAAAGCCGGCGTGACAAAGATTTTTCGGTGCCGTCCACCCCGCTCCGGAGGCTGGGGACGACGAGCGACATCATCTGCTCGAGATATCCAGGGTCCTTCCAGAACATCACGAACGCCTGGTTGAAGACCTCGCGATCAGACCGGCGCTGAACGAAGACGCTGGACAGTGCCCAGTACAGTTTCTTGGGGTCCTCGATCCCGACCGCGCACACGGCATCGACGGCCAAGCGCGCCCGGTCCGGCCCGCTGCGAAGCCCGGACGCCCGCAGCAGACGGCCGAAATGAATGATGTTTTCTGCCAGCTTGCCACCGTCGGCGCGCGCAATAGCGATGTTGGCCGCAGGCCTCACTGGCGCCGGCGGGTCTTGCGCGAGGCCGTCGGGCGGACTTCCGTCTGGCCGCGGGGCAGGTGCTGGTGGGAGAGCGGCGGTCATCGGTGTGTCTTGTGCTCGCTCAAGGTCTGTTGGTCCCCCAGTTGTCGGCGCTCCAACGGCAACCTGCAACCCCGTCACAAGCGCTGACTTCTGAGCTTGCAGTCCACGCCTTATTCAAGCGGGGGCAGGGTCTGCTCGAGCGACGGGCGCAGGTGTTGATGCTGGGTCGGAAGCTTCAGATACTGCCCGAGCGTTTCGACCGGTTCATCGCGCAGGAAGCCTGGCAGGTTGGTCGCAACCTCGAACAGGATGCCGCCGGGCGTTCGGAAATAAACCGCACGGAAGTAATCGCGGTCGATCTGCGGCGTGACCTGGAACCCGAGCCCCGCGATCAATTCGCGGACCCGCACCTGTGCCGCGGCGTCGGCGACGGCAAAGGCGATGTGATGGATCGAACCTGCGCCCTGGATCGCCGCTGGCGCGTTGGGATCGGCGGAGAGATCGATCAGGGCAGCACCCCGCCCGCCGCGACGGACCCGCATGCGTGTCGTGGCGCCCTCGTGCGCGACGGTCTCGTACCCCATTTCGGCCAGAAGCTCGCGCTCAGGGCCGATGTCCCGCAGACTGAGGGACACCGAGTGAAAGCCCCGAATCGCCAATTCTGGGCCCACGTCGCCGGTGCTCCAGACCTGTAATGCGTGCGGGCCGAGCGCTCCTGCGACGTCGTCTTCGACCAGCACGAGGCGTTCACCGTCGGGTCCTTCGAACCGGAGCCCGCGGTCGCCGAAGGGGCGCTCGCTATCCACAACAGCAAGACCAGATGAGGCGATCCGATCGTGCCAAGCGTCGAGGCTGCCGCGTGGGGCAACGAATGCCGTTTCCGCGACAGCACCTGGACCCGAGCGCCCGCGCTGTGCCCTCTCGAACGGAAAATAAGTCACGACGCTGCCCGGCGTGCCGACGCGATCTCCGTAATACAGGTGGTAGACGTCGGGTGCGTCGAAGTTGACCGTTGTCTTGACCCTTCGCAGCCCAAGGAGACCGGTGAAAAACGCATTGTTCACGCGGGCATTGCTGGCCAGCGCAGTCACGTGATGGAGGCCCTCTATGTCGGGTTGCATGGGATAATCCTCAGAGTTGGGCGCTGGCACCCGCTTCCCGTCGTTCGTCTCGCACCCTCGTCAGACACCGAAACGACCTGCGGAAAGCAATGGGTACGAGCAACATATTGGATCTCGTACCGCTTTCCGATCAGACGTCCCGGGACGGCGGGTGTTGCAGATGGTGCAGGGACTTCTGATCGGCGGCACTCGTTTGGGGCACCGGCTGCGGCGGCGTTCCCGGCTCTGGTGAGAGGCTCATCACCCGCGATTTTGACATTGCGCAGATGTGGGCGGCGTGGGGCTCTGCGCGACCCCCTTGCGCGGCAACACAATGTTCGCTGAGCAATGACAACGCGCGCACCGGTCAGCGAGATGGACTGAGGCACCTCTATGCTTAGACCTTAGTCGCGGCCTTTGCGCATTTGACTTGCCGCACCCGACACAGAGCACGACTGTGGCGTGTGCAAAGATCAGGTTGCAAGCAGGGTCCACGATTCGGTCCGGCGATCAGCAGCAGGGTTTCGACGCCTTTCAGCGCACCGGGCTTTACGAACTGGGTTGCTCTTGGACTTCTGAAGCTTAACCGGCGGCGACTGCAGCCCTGCGCTTGATCGGCTCAGGCCGCGTAACGGGACCGGAGGGGCGCCGGGATGGAACTGTGGCTCGCATTCATCGTGTGTGTCGTCGCGGGTGGCATGGATGCGCGATGGGACATGCTCGTCGCAACATCGGCCTCGCTCCTGCTCATGTTATCGGGCCCCAGGATCATCATGCGCGCCCGGTTTGCGACCCGGAACGAGCCAAACGTCGTCGCGCGCATTGCGCTCGCGATCTATTTCGGCCATGCAGTCGTTACAACGTCCATAGGGTATTTCGCAGGCCGCATCCTGGGCCTCATGTGGTCATGAGCGGCCGCGCGTCGCGAGGGGCCAACCAGCCGTCGGTGATCCAGGCGAAGCCGTATGGGCCGCGACTAATGCGCGTGTTGGCGAAAACAATCTCACGGTCGTGAAATCGCTGGCAATTTAGCCGCAGACGCCTTGAAGGGACATGTCGAAGGTCCCAGTTACGAGGCAGCGTTGCCCGGCAGCCTTGGCGACGATAAGAACATGATCGAGATGGCATCCCACGAGGAGTTGGTCGGTTTCGACGCGCTTCCGCGTGATGCTCAACTACTTCTCTCACAAGCCGGAGCAGGCCTCCGGCACTGGCGCAAGGCGGACTGGAATGTCTTGGAACAACAATTCGAACGGCGGCGGCTGGAAAAGCGGCGGCGGCGGACCATGGGGACAACCGCCCGGTGGCGGCGGGGGTGGACCGTGGGGCCAAGGAGGCGGTGGCCCATGGGGCCAGGGCGGTGGCGGCGGTCAACAACCGCCGGACCTCGAGGAACTTCTGCGCCGGAGCCAGGATCGCTTCAAGCAAGTTGCAGGCGGCGGGATCCCTAAAGCTTTCTGGGCATTGATCCTTGCGGTCGGCTTCGCTGTGCTATCGTACACGGCCTTTACGTACCGCGTGAACCCGAACGAGGAGGGCATCGTCCTCCGGTTTGGCGAAGTGAACCGCACGACCGGGCCCGGTCTGCATTTCCGCCTGCCATTCCCAATCGAAGAGGTTCTCAAGCCAGACGTCACCGCCCGAAACACGGTCCAGATCGGCTTCCGCGGCGGGGTCAACGCGGGCTTCGGGGCGACGAGCCGTCAGGACGTCCCGGCCGAGAGCCTGATGTTGACCGGCGATGAGAACATTGTCGACATCGACTTCGAGGTCATTTGGCAGATCAACTCGGCCGCGACCGACCCCGAGACCGGGCGGAACGGTGCTATGATGTACCTGTTCAATATCCAGAATCCAGAGAACACGGTCAAAGAAGTGGCCGAAAGTGCCATGCGCGAAATCGTTGGACGCAGCGAGATCCAGCCAATTCTAACGCAGGATCGCGAGCGCACAGAGACCGCGGTCAAGGAGCTGATGCAGCGCACGCTCGACACCTACAAGGCCGGTATTCTCGTCACTCAAGTGCAGCTGCGCCAAGTCGATCCGCCGTCGAACGTCATCGACGCCTTCCGCGATGTCCAGGCAGCGCGCGCCGACCAGGAGCGGTTGCAGAACGAAGCGCGGGCCTATGCCAACCGGATCGTTCCAGAAGCCCGAGGCGAGGCTGAAAGAATCCTGCAGGCTGCCCAAGGCTATCGCGATCAGACGGTTGCAGAAGCTCAGGGTCAGGCTTCGCGGTTCACACAGATTCTCGAAGAGTATCTCAAAGCTCCCGACGTGACCCGCAAGCGGCTGTTCCTCGAGACCATGGAGCGGGTGTTGCAGGATACCGACAAGATCATCATCGACAACAGTGCCAGTGGCCAGGGCGTCGTACCCTACCTCCCACTGAATGAATTGAGACCACGAAACACGACCCAGGCTGACGGTACGAACCGGGCTGGGCAACGTGAAACCCGCACTCTGAGCCAGGGAGAAAGCCGATGATGCGCGCGCTTTTCGCGTTTCTCGTAGTCGTGCTCGGGCTTGCGGGCACGGCAGTCTACCTTGCGGCCTTCATCGTCGATGAACGCCAGCAGGCACTCGTCTTGAGGTTCGGACAGGTCCAAAACGTCATTAGCAAGCCAGGCCTCAACTGGCGCATTCCAGTGGTGGACGAGGTCGTATTCTTTGACAATCGGATCCTCGATCTCGATATGGACCCACAGGAACTGATCACGAGCGATCCGAAGCGGCTTGTCGTTGATGCCTTCGCTAGGTTCCGCATTACGGATCCGTTGCGGTTCTACCAAGCGGTCAGGACCGAAGCGCGAGCCCGGACGCGGCTGTCGACGTTCCTCGAAGCAGCCCTGCGCCGGGCGCTTGGCGGCGCGACCTTCCTCGCGGTGGTGCGTGACCAACGCGATGCGCTGATGACCGAAATCACCCGGCAAGTGAACCGGGAGGCTGCCGACCTCGGCGTTCTCGTGCTGGACGTTAAAATCCGTCGCGCCGACCTGCCCGAAGCAAACTCCGAGGCCATCTATCGGCGGATGCAGACAGAGCGGCAACAAGAAGCAGCAGAAGCGCGCGCCGAGGGTGCCGCAGCTGCGAACCGGATTCGGGCGACTGCAGACCGAGAAGCGACGGTGATTAAGGCAGAAGCCACGCGTGAGTCTGAGATCATGCGCGGTGAGGGCGATGCTGCTCGCAACAGGATCTTTGCCGAGGCCTTCAGCTCAGATCCCGAGTTCTTCGCGTTCTATCGCTCGATGCAGGCTTACGAGCGCGGTTTGGCGGCCGGTGATACGCGGCTCGTGATCTCGCCGGATTCGGAGTTCTTCAGGTACTTCGGCAATCTGACCGGCACACTGCGCACCGACGCTGCGCGCCCGGCAAACTGACCCGGCGCAACCATCTGATTACCTGTGGTGTCAATAATCCCCGGCCAGGCCACTGGTCGGGGATTTTGGTTTCGTGAGGTCAGCATCGACCGCGGCTCACCTCGCCACCGGCCCGCAGCCGATGACGTAGAGAGCGGCGTGGCCCGGCTCTCAGCTGGACCTGACCTCTTTGTAACCAACGAGACGGGCTCAACGTCTTGCGTTTGCAAACCTCGACGTGCCACGCTCAGGCATTGGCCAAGATCGGATGGATCGCATGCTGGACATCGCACGCAGTCGGCCCGAAGCAGGTCGCGCCACATCACACCGTAAATCGCTCCGGCAATTGCTCTCGCAAGTGCTCAGGCAGTCACGCTGGCAGTCACGCTGGCAATCACTCTGGCAATTGCACCGTGCAGCACCGCGGCGTTGGGGCTCGGTCTTCGCGTGCGCTTTTGCGACACTTGCGGTCTGCGGGGTCTGGCCCGCGCACGCCGATAGGGCCCTCGCCCAAGGTGGCCCCTTGTCGGTGGCACCTGTTGTTGAGACACTAGTGGACTCGGTCGTCAATATCGCGACGGCGCAAAATGTGCGCCGGAGTGGCAATCGTCCGCTGCCCCGTGTCCCGCAGGGATCCCCGTTCGAGGACCTGTTCGAGGACTTCTTCGAGGGCGACAATGAGCAAACCTCTCGCAAGATCAACTCCCTCGGCTCGGGCTTCGTGGTTGACAGCGACGAAGGCCTGATCGTCACAAACAACCACGTGATCGAAGGTGCCGACGAGATTACCGTCGTCTTCCGCGATGGCCGGCGCCTGAAAGTCGACAAGGTTCTTGGCGTCGACAAGAAAACCGATCTCGCACTGCTGAAAGTCACGCCGGACCAGAAGCTCGCATCCGTGCCCTGGGGCTCCTCCGACGATATCCGCGTTGGCGACTGGGTGCTTGCGATCGGCAACCCATTCGGGCTCGGCGGGTCGGTGTCGCTTGGCATTATCTCTGCCAAGCAGCGCGATATTCGATCGGGGCCCTACGACGACTACCTGCAGACCGATGCGGCCATTAACAAAGGCAACTCCGGCGGCCCGCTTTTCAATATGCAGGGTGAGGTGATCGGCGTGAATACGGCGATCATTTCACCGACCGGTGGCTCGATCGGTATCGGTTTTGCTGTCCCGTCTGATGTTGCGATCACGATCGTCGACCAGTTGCGGCGCTATGGCGAAGTGCGTCGCGGCTGGCTCGGCGTAAACATTCAAACCGTCACCGAAGAGATCGCGAGGTCGTTGAAGCTCAAGCCTGAGTTTGGCGCGCTGGTCTCCAGCGTAACCTCTGGAGGGCCGTCCGAGAAAGCGGGCCTCAAGCCGGGCGACGTGATCGTCAAGTTCAACAACCGTGACGTCGTCACGATGCGAACGTTGCCACGGCTCGTCGCGCGCACGGGACAGGGACAAGTCGTGCCTGTCGAACTGCTTCGCGACGGCCAGCGCGTGTCCGTCAACATCGAGATCGGCCTATCTCGCGAAGATGAGCCCCAGCAGGCGGCGACAACCCGACCGTCACCGCCCGACACGCCCGATCCTGCAACGCCTCCGCCAGACAAGGCGCCTAGCGGTCCGTCACTTGGCCTCAAGCTCGCGCCGGTGACGCCTGAGGCCGTTGCGACTTACAAACTCAAGGACGGGATCCGCGGCGTGGTCATCGCTGAGGTCGAGACTGGCAGCGTCGCCGCCAGTCGCGGTCTCGAGGTCGGCGAAGTTATTGCCGAGATCGGCAGCGTGCAGGTAGTGACGCCGGAGGCTTTCAACGCACAGGTCGAAGCCGCACGAGCCGCGGCACGGCGCAGTGTGCTGCTTCGTGTCATCAAACCCGACGGAAGTTTCCGCTTCGTCGCTCTTCCCATGCGATGACGTCGCTGGTCTACGGCGCGAGCCCCCAATCCCGGAAGTCCGGTGTCAAGGGTTACAGCGCGCGACCTGCGCAGTTCAGAACATCAATCGGACAGGCGTTCGCTGCGCAGGTTATGATCCCGCCTCCACGATCGATCCCCAAACCTGAGTGATCCACCGCGTTGCCGGCGTTGCGCTCGGCCGCACCCTCATGCACAACGTAGTGTCAACTGCGGCCGGACCCGGCGACCCGACCGCATGAGAGGCGCACGGATTGATTGTCTGCGGGAGAGGCGATCTTGGCGGATCGTTCCGGTGTTTTAGATACGTTGTCCCGCATGCTGGTGCCAATCCATCGCGATGGGCACAAGTTCCTCGCAACCAGCCTGGCGCTAACGCTGCTGGCATTCCTGTTGTGGTCACTGCTTGGCTGGCTGTTGCTTGCGATCACCGCTTTGATCGCATTCTTCTTCCGCGATCCAGACCGGGTAACACCGTTGCGCGAAGGTCTTGTCGTCGCCCCAGCCGACGGCGAGATCGTCTCCATTGAGAAGGTCGCACCGCCACCCGAACTGGCAATGGACGGCGGCGAGCGCGTTCGGATTTCGATTTACCTGTCGCTGCTCGACGTGCACGTAAACCGAGCGCCAATTGCCGGCCGCATCACGCGATCGGTCTATGTCCCGGGTGCATTCATGAACGCTTCGCTTGATAAGGCGAGCGAGGATAATGAGCGGCGCGCTCTGGTGATCGAGACGCCGACGGGCGAGGAGATTGCCGTCGTTCAGATCGCCGGGATGTTGGCGCGTCGTATTGTCACGTTCGCCGGCGAAGGCGACACTGTTGGCATCGGGCAGCGGTACGGTCTCATTCGGTTCGGCAGCCGGGTGGATGTCTATCTGCCCCCCTCCGCTGCGGCCCATGTCTGCATCGGACAACGCTGCACCGCCGGCGAGACCGTTCTGGCCGACTTGACATCGCGCGAGGCCGAGAGGGTTGGCAGGCGCGGCTGAATGGGGCTCACGGGCGCAAGGCGCACGCCCACGGCGTGTGGGAGACGGACGGCGACATGCACCTCCCCCCGCCAGTCCGGAGGATTGGCTCCTCACCATGCTCGTGGACGTTGAGGCCCGTTCGCGCGCTCCTCGCCGCTCAGGACCGATTGAGGAGCCGCTGACGCAAGGCAAGCAGCGCTTCGCTCTCAGACGCCCGACCTCCGCGTGCGCGTTGAGCGCTCGATGCAGGCGATGATGGCGGTCTCGCGATCGCGGGCTCTGCTCCACCAAGATCGCGTGGTGCCTGCCCGACTCCAGCATGGGCCAGCACGCGCGCGCCATTGGTGTCCATCGTGCTCGCAGAGTCCCGAGCGCGGGTGCCGGCGTCACTTTGGCTCTGCGCGGACGATGCGTCGACAAGGTCCAGCGATCGTGATGGGACGGCGCTGCGAAGGGGTGGAGGCGAACTCGCAGTCGCCGGCGCCTTTAAGTCGCGCGCGAAGGCCTCAGCACCATGGCCAGCAGCGAAACGCTGCGGCCCTGGATTTCCGGAACCTCCAGCACGCTGCGCCGACGACGGCTCGAATGCGGTAACGGTCCGCCGCGGCTGAAGCTGGGCGGACATCGGCTCGACAGCAGGCTCGATCAGCTCGGCCTCGGTCTCCAGCTCCGCGCCCCCCATCCCAGAGGAACGCCAGCGATCAACGACGCGCTTCAGGAATGCTTCGTCACCAATCGAGTTCTGCCACTTCTCCGAGAACCGCGCTGTCGACGAACGTGGCAGGCAATCCGACCGTAGTTCGTCGAACTTGATGCGGACCGGCAGCGCAACGCCATCGCCGAAGGCAATCGCCTCGCGCTGTCCGAGCGCTGGCAGGAACTCGAGAAGTCCCGAACCCGTGTCAGAAACAGCCGACTGAACGATTTGCTGGTCGCGGTCATTCGACATCCGCAGCGCAAACACGGTGTTGCACTGCGAGAGGATCGTCGGGTCGATCTCGGCCGGCCGCTGTGTTACGATGCAGAGCGATGCCCCGTATTTGCGGCCTTCCTTCGCGATTTTCGCAATCGCGCGCCGGCACGGCTCAAAACCGGTGTCAGTTCGCGCCGGAACGTAACGGTGCGCCTCCTCACACACGAGCGTGACTGGAACCTCGCCGTCGCCCCACAGAGCAAAGTCGAAGGTCATCCTGCACAGCACCGACACAACGACGTTGATGATCTCGGTCGGCAAACCGGTCAGCTCGATGATTGTGATCGGCTTGTCGTTGACAGGCACCCTGAACAATCGGCCCAGGATCTGGGCCATGCTATCCTGCACCGTCACCGCACCGAACATGAATGCGTAGCGCGAATCCCGGCTGATCATATCGATCCGGTTGCGGATCTGCTTGTAGGGATGGAGATCGCGCTTGTTTTCGAGCTTGCCCATCCGCTCGTCGATGAGACTGAGCAGATCCGACATGCGATAGGGTGACGGTGTATCGACTGAGTATCGGGCGCCGAGTTCGCCGCCTCGCCGCGTTACGTGGTGCTCCTTGCTGCCGCGTGCGGTCGAGTACCGCGATTTCGCGATCGGAATCAGCTCCTGAAGGATCTCGACCTCAGCCTTGCGCTCCTCTGGATTGCCGATGACAACCTCGACCATTTCCTCAAACGTCAGCAGCCAATAGGGAAGCTGCAATGTTCGAGGGGAAATCACCTCAGCCCATTCCGGAAAAGCCGTCGAATACTCATTGTGAGGATCGAGGAGCATCACGTGGGCGTTCGGGTTCTGCTGCAGGATCGAGCGCAGGATCAGTGCCGTCGTACAAGACTTGCCGGTTCCGGTCGTCCCCAGGATTGCGAAGTGCTTGCCGAGGAGATCGTCCACTTTGACCATCGCAGGGATGCTGCTGTCCTGGCGGATCGTGCCGATCCGAACGTTGTCGGACCTCGTGCCGCAGAACGTGTATTCGAGCTCATGCTTTCGCGCGACGCGAACGCGATCACCGAGCGCCGGATACGCCGAAACGCCGCGGCTGAACGACTTCGGCTTGTGCTCGTCGTCATGAGCGAGTTCACCGACGAGGCCCAACTCGGCGATCCAGATTTCAGTGTCTTGATCACTGTGTGCAGGCACCGGAACGCTCAACGCCGAAACAATCGCCAGCACGGTCGTTCGCTGCTGCGGAATGGCAAGCAGCGTTCCCATTTCCGGGCGATCGTTGATGGATAGAGCCCGGCCGATCAGCTGATTATCGAGCAGAACAATCGCCTTAGAGCCGGTCACGGACACGATGCGTCCGATGGATCCGTCGCCAAGGTCATCGACCACGTCGAACGTCTTGGGAGCAGTCGTCTCTAGCCTCGAGGTCGCTGTCATGCGCGATCTCCCTGCTCGCCGCGGCGAGCGCGCGATGGGTTGTGCGAGCCCGCAGGCAGCAGCAAGGCGACCTCGGTCCCCTGCCCCTTCTCGCTTCTGATCACAAGCCGGCCGCCATGCAATTCAACGATCCCGCGTGCGATCGTGAGCCCGAGGCCGGTCCCCTCCCGCCACCGCGAGCGGCCTCCGTCGACTTGGCCGAATGGCAACAGGGCGATCTTGATTTCCTCCGCACTCATGCCGATGCCCGTGTCGCGGAAGACGACGGCCGCGCCGCCGCTACGGCGCGCATGCGTCTCGACAGTCACGGAACCGCCCTGCGGCGTGAACTTGATGGCGTTATCGAGCAGGCAGCTGCACGCCCGCGCAATCCGCTCGCCATCGCACCAGAGCGGGTCGAGCGCAGCCGATGTTGCGAGATTGATGGTCACCTGGTGCTCCTCGGCGTGCTTGCGATGGTCGGCGAACGCGGCCTCGACGATCTCGTTGAGATCATTCTCGCGCTTATCGAGAGTGTAGGTGCCGGACTGGATCTTTGTAATCTCGAGAATATCGTTGATGATACCAAGCAGATGGCTCGAGGCATCCTGAATGAGTCGCGCATATTGGACGATATCTGCATCATCGAGCCTGCGCTTCTCAAGCTCCGCGAGCAGCTTCGAGAATCCGATAATCGTATTGAGCGGCGTTCTCAGTTCGTGGCTCATATTGGCAACGAACTCAGATTAGATCCGGCTGGCGATTTCGGCTTCGAGGCGGGCAGCCTGCTCCGCGTTTCTGGTGCGCGTGCGCAATGCAGCGTCCCCGAGGAGAGCCGCATAGTCGCTGATGAGCGAAGATGTTTTTGTGTTCGAGAGTTGTCTTAGCATCAGGGATCGCTCGTGAAATCTCTTTTCAGCATTAGACACAATGGCATAACTGCAGGTTAACGGGCCATCGACGCGCTTCGCTAAAGTCTCGAGAAATTTTCAGAACCCCTGGACGTCGACTCCGCCCTTCTGCCGAGCCCGCCAACGCGCAACTTCACCGAGGTTTACCCTTGCGCAACGCCATTCATTGGCACACGGCGGGATCGACGTTCAGGTCGTAGCCCTGCCGTGGCGACTGGATGCAGCCGTGAGCGGACCACCTGGTGCGGCAAGCGACCGTCCGCGCAATGTCTGTGGGCAACCACTCCGTAGCGGGACGGAATGAATGATATTTGAGAGCGGAGAAAATCGAGACGAATTTGCAACGAATGCACCTGAACGAAGTTAGCGGCGCATTGCAATCGTTGTATCGACTGCCGCGTGTGTTCTAAAGCGCTGCCGCTCTTGCGAGGGAAGGCAAGGCGAGGCCGTGCACGCGACGACCCGCCTTGCACTGCACCACAAGTCTCTCAGCCCATGAAAATGGGCGGCCCACAGGAACCTTTGATGGCAAGACGATCGAGTACTTATGATATCGGAGCCGCGCCAACGACGCACCGGTGGACTGCTGCAAAGCTTCTGAAACGTGTCGTGATCTTCGCAGCGCTCACGACTGCGATCGTCGGCAGTGGTGCTGCAGCGCTTTATGTTTCAACCGAACCGCCGCTTGTGCGGAGCACAGCGTTCGAGACACTCCCCGCGGCTTGGCGTGAGATCTCGGATTTCGCGCCAGAGGCACGGTCCGGCACTGCCCCTGGGCAGGCTGCGTTCACATCCGTAGCCGTGACATCGATCGGGCCATCGATCGTGTCAGACTCCCGAACGCTGCACGTCTTAACCGCGGCAGCGACGGACGCGGCACTCAGCACTGCCCAGCCTTCCAGCATCCAGGATGCGATCGCCACACTCGAGATCGTGCCGATGGCGACGCTTGGACGACCGATTCTGAACCCCGTTTCGCTCTACGGCTCGCCGTCGGCGCGCCTGGATCGGCTCGCTGAGGCTGGTTTCCGAGGCGTCGTTCTCTCTGTGACGGCCGAACTTTCTCAAGAGGACGATACCCTCGAGCGTGTGCTCGGAGCCGTACGCCACGCCAACCGTCTCAGGCCTGCGTTTCTCGTGCTGGTGGAAGGACCCGTCACGTGGCTCTCACACACCAGAGTGGTGCAAGCGATCGATGGGTTTGTCACGCGCGGGCTGATCCTCGAGCACGAAAGCGGGCGCGCGCGTCTCGACACGGCCGGCTTCGAGTCCTCGCGGCATTTCCTGAACCGTGTCACGCGCACTGGAAAACCGGTCTTGGTTCAAGAATGGGTCACTTCACCAACCGAGCAGCTAAACGCTGAAGCAACACTGCGCGGCCTCGGTTTCGTTCCCTTCGTCGCGCTTCGGCCCGCCCGGTGATCGCTGTTCGTTTGGCGACTTCAGCTTCACCGAGTGCGGCCGGATGGACAACAGCGTCCGGTCGCAATGAACAACCTCCTGAAGGTTCACAGCTAGGGCCTGCTGATCGGCAGTACGAGTTATCGGCCGAACCTCATTTCAGGTTGTCAGCTTGATTGGTCCCTGGGCCCGGCGCGGACGTGGCATTGCGGCCTTGTCCACGGGAGTGAGGCGCAAGAGGAGCAGTTGAGCCGAAGCGCCGCTCAACCGCTCTCGCACCCATCAACCAAAGCTTCGTTGCCACCAACCCTTTCGCTGTGGCTTCTGCTCGGCCGCGTCCGTTTCACTCGGCGGCGGTGCGGTCGTCCCGACGACGAGGTGGCTGACCACCGGAGCCGTTGAGGTCGGCTCGCCCCAGTGAACTTTCGCGGGCGTGTCCGGCACGTCCTCGACGATCACCTCCGATACCGGCTCCGCCGGGCTCGGCGAACCCTCGGCTGTGCCGACACGCTGGGACGAACCGTTGGCGCCAGATGTCGCGCCATGGGATAAATCACTCGACGCGTCCGTCGACAGCTGAGCCGTTTCGCCCTCGATCGCACCAGTCGTGTTCCTGGCCAAATGCCTGACAGGCTCGGCGAAAGCGACGTCCGCGTCACCGACTTCCTGATGCCGTGTGTCTGCCGCCGCGATGACCAAATCCGTTGAAGGGGCCTCTCGCTCCCCACTGCGATCTCTTTCAGACCGCCGGCCGTCATCAAGGTCGTGACCGGACGCGAAATCATCGTCGGATCGGCGTCCAGCCAAACCGCGGCGCGATACAGCGGCCGCTGACGTGACAGTGCCTGCCTGATATGCATAGCTGCTGCGTATCCTGGCATCGCCTTCGCCAATGGCTTCGACGTCAGACAGTTGGGGTTGCGGAGCGCCTGGCCGGGACACATCGCCTGTTGCAGGTTGCGAATCGACGCGGTCGCGGTTTCGTTGCCCACCGCGCCGTCCACGCCGGCGACCACGGCGACCCTGGCCCTCCTCCACCTGGCCCGCCGCCCCTGCAGCAGCCTCTGACCCATCTCGACGGCTTTCGTCGTCACCCTCATCGTCGCTGCGGTCCACCTCGGCGTCGACGTCGAGGTCGTCGCCATCATCGGACACGGCTCCCGCGACGGCAAAGCCGCCGCGACGGCCGCCACGCTTGCGACGGGCGCGCCCGCGGCTTTTGTCGCCGGTTGCCTCACGTGTCGCTTCGCCGCCGAATGTCGCGACCTCCACGACGTCGTCTTCCTCATCGACAGTCCCCTCGAAGCCATGCTCGAAACTGACGGCTGAACGCTGAGGAGATGGTTGTGCGCGCGTCTGATGCGACGGCTGCCGCAGGCCGTTCTGTTGGCCCCGATGGTTGTGGTGGCCTGGCTGTTGACTGGGCTGCGGGGCATGTTTTTGAGCCAATACCGGCGCTGCGGCCGCCAGCGGACGCTCGATGACGAAGGTCGCGCCCTGCTGCTCGTGACTGCCCTGAATCTCGAATCGCACCTGATGGTGCTGCTCGAGGTCGGCAACAAACTTTCGCTTGTGGTTCAGGATGTAGAACGCGACGTCGGGCGCGCAGCGGGCGACGATCAGACCACCGCAGTTCTCGGCGGCATCCTCTGCACCCCGCAACACAGCGAGAGCGACGGATTCGACCGAGCGCACGACTCCCGTTCCTTGACAATGCGGACACTGGGTGGTCGAGCCCTCGAGCATGCCGGTCCGAAGCCGCTGCCGCGACATCTCGAGCAAGCCGAAATGGCTGATCCGACCGACCTGGATCCGCGCGCGGTCTTCTTTCAGGCACTCTTTCAGCCGGCGCTCAACCGCCCTGTTGTTGCGCTTCTCATCCATGTCGATGAAGTCGATCACGATGAGACCAGCAAGGTCGCGCAATCTCAGTTGGCGGGCGATTTCGGTTGCAGCTTCGAGATTGGTCTTGAGCGCGGTGTCCTCGATGGAGAACTCACGTGTTGCGCGGCCGGAGTTGATGTCGATCGAGACCAGCGCCTCGGTCTGGTTGATCACCACATAGCCGCCCGATGGCAGCGACACGTTTGGCGAGAACAGCGCGGCAAGTTGCTGCTCCATACCGAACCGTGAAAACAGTGATTCAGGCTCTTCGTATTTGATGACGTTCTTAGCGTGGCTCGGCGTCAGCATTTTCATGAAGTCTTTGGCTTCACGATAGGCTTCGTCGCCAGCAACCAGGATCTCTTCGATGTCTTTCGTGTAGAGGTCGCGGATCGCCCGCTTGATCAGATTGCCCTCTTCGTAGACGAGTGCTGGCGCGGTGGATTCGAGTGTCAGGTCCCGCACGCTTTCCCAAAGACGAAGCAAATACTCAAAATCACGCTTGATCTCTTGCTTCGTGCGGCTCGCGCCGGCCGTCCTGATGATGAGGCCCATGCCATCGGGAACGTCGAGTTCCTGAGCGATCGCCTTCAGCCGTTTGCGGTCGACGGCATTGGTGATCTTGCGCGAAATCCCGCCGCCGCGCGCTGTGTTGGGCATCAGGACGGTGTAACGCCCCGCGAGTGACAGATACGTCGTCAGCGCAGCACCCTTGGTGCCGCGTTCTTCCTTGACGACCTGCACGAGAACCACCTGGCGGCGCTTGATGACCTCCTGGATCTTGTACGACCTCAGCCGGCGCGGCTGACGCGGGCGCACATCGTCGAGGCCATCATCATCGTTGCCGAGGCTCTCGACTTCGGCATCGCCGTCGCCGCTGCGGCCACCGCGCGGGGCCTGCACTGGGTCGGCCTCGTCGTCCTGATCGTCGCCCTGCGCGTCGTCGCGACCGGAACGGGACGTCTCGGTCTGAGGTTCGGCGATGCCTGGGACGTCGGCGGCGACGGCGTCCGAGGCCACCGTAGCCGTTCTCGGCGCAGAATCCTGTCCGGCGACCTGATCCTCGTCTTCCGGCTTCAGGCCGAGGGCAAACCCCTCAGCCCCTGCAGTGACATCAACGCTTGCGTGAACTTCATCATCCGCCGAAGCGAACGACGGATCATCGGCACACACTGTTGACAATGGCCGTGGCTCCGCAGACCGCTCATTCTCTGCAGCGGTCGCCGCGCTCACCAAGTGGCCACGGTCGGCGGGGCCGCCGGTCGCCTCAGAGGTGGCATCCGCATTGTCAAAGTCCGGCTCGTTGACAGGAGAGGCCAGGTCGTCGCCCTGCTCCGCGACACCCCCCGCATCCCCTGGCTGGACAATCTCACTGCGAACGACATCATCGGCTCGTTGCGCCAGCGCTATCGAGCCGTCAGCCCCAGGCTCATCCCCGTCCGAACCGAGATCAGATCCAACAGGAGAAGGCTCCGGTGCCCCTAATCCTAGAACGTCGCCTGCAGCTATGGGGTCTTCCAAAGGCATGATGGCGGACACGTCTATAGCGCGGGTGTCCATGCCCGTCTCATCACTCAGGTCAAGAAGTTCGGAGCCGGGCTCCGTCGGGCGCGCCTGCGGCCTGCCACCGCGACGGTCACGCCTGCCACGGCCGCGTCCCCGCCCTCCGCGATCGGAGCTGCGGTGGCTTCGATCACCGCTGCGAGACGCTGACTGCCCGCCCGCCTGATGGCTGTGCGACCCATCGGACTCGTCACCACTGCCGGAGCGGCGGCCGCTGCTGTCGGGCGAATCAAAGTCGGCGTCTTCGTCACTGGCACGCGCTTCAGCGGCCTCGGCTGCGAGCAGGGCCTGACGATCAGCGTAGGGGATCTGGTAATAATCGGGGTGGATCTCGTTGAAGGCGAGAAAGCCGTGGCGATTTCCCCCAAAATCGACGAATGCCGCCTGTAG
>JBHJOC010000001.1:0-34452 GCA_050330095.1 Hyphomicrobiaceae bacterium | reverse complement strand
CGCTGTGCTTGCCTCGGCAAAGCCTTTGATCAGCACCTGCCAAGCCCGCGACAAAAGCGGCAACGAGAGCTTTCCGGCGAGTTCGCCCGCCCGCTCTCGCTCGCCGCGCGACAGGTCTGCACCTGCGCGCTCCGGGCCGATCGTTTTGGCCTTCGTCACCGTATGCGCGACTTCGGCAAGATCAGCGAGCAGCTGCACACTATCGGCGCCATCGCGGTAGAGCGTATCGAAGGCCTGGAGCATCGCGGCAGCCGAGCCCGACAGTGCCAGCTCGAAAAGATCGAAGACGCGGCCTCGGTCTGCGAGCCCGATCATCGAGCGCACGGCATCGCCCGTGACGTGTCCCGCGCCCATAGCGATCGCCTGATCGAGGATTGACAGGCCGTCGCGCACAGACCCCTCGGCTGCCCGCGCAATCAGAGCGAGCGCGTCCTGTTCCGCCGTCACGCCTTCACGTTCCACGATGCGAGCAAAATGACGCATCAGGACTTCGACGTCGACGCGCCGCAGGTCGAAACGTTGGCAGCGCGACAAAACCGTCACCGGAACTTTGCGGATCTCGGTTGTCGCGAATATGAACTTCACGTGCCCGGGAGGCTCTTCCAGCGTCTTCAACAGCGCGTTGAACGCCCCTTTCGAGAGCATGTGAACTTCATCGATGATGAAGACCTTGTAGCGGGCCTGCAGGGGCCGATACCGGGCGCTCTCGATGATCTCGCGAACGTTGTCGACGCCCGTGTTCGAGGCCGCATCCATCTCGATGACGTCGGTGTGGCGGGATTTGATGATCGGCTCGCAGTGGGTCCCGTAGCCGTCGAAGTCCACGGTCGGCGTGTCGGCGATGCCGGGCTTTTCGTAATTGAGTGCGCGCGCGAGGATCCGTGCCGTCGTCGTCTTCCCAACGCCCCGCACGCCCGTTAGCATGAACCCCTGAGCAATGCGATCCGTCGCGAACGCGTTGCGCAGCGTTCGGACCATGGCGTCCTGGCCGATGAGGTCTGCGAAGCTTTCGGGCCGATAGCGGCGTGCTAGGACGACGTAGCCGTGGCCGGGACCTCCTGTGCGAGTACTCTCGCCGAGATTGAATCCGGACTGGTTGACTTCGTCGGACATCTACCCTCGCAACACGGGCACCCTCGCACGATGTTTCAGCGCGCGCCATCGGGCTTGTGGCCCGTCGCGGCAAAGGCACAGCGCCATATTGCAAGGTAGGAGGCTGGACGTCGACCCGCATCGGGCTCGTTAGGGCTGCTTCCTTCCGGACCTGACCCGGTTGGCGAGGGACACGTCCGCCGCCAACCTCCCAAGCGCTATATGACGGGTCGTTGGCAGCGAGACAAGCCCGTATCAGTGCGCAACCCTTGAGCCACCCGAACGAAGCTTCTCAGAGCGCTTCGCCTGCGTGAATGTCCGGCGCGCAATTCACGTTCTGTTGGCGCAGGAACCGGCAGAGCTGATCAGCTTCCTCAAGCGAGGCCACCGGGCCGGCGAACAGTTGGAAGGCAGGACCACTCGGGCTCGGCACCAATCGGTAACGGGGCTCCAGTCCGTCGAGAAGTCCACCATTGCGCTCGCGCAGAACCCGCCAGCTCAAGCGCAGCGAGTCGACCGATGGTGCCGTCGTCAACCGCAGCGCCGGCAGTTCCGGCTTAGCGATCGTTTCGGTTGGGACCGATGCAGTGACCACGGGAGCACCAAACGCGATCACGGGGCGATCGGACGTGGCTGAGTCTGGCGTTGGGGCCGGAGAAGCCTGCTGTGGTACAGCCTGGGGCAAGCGCTCCCCAGGCTTGGGAGCGGGTGCGATCCCGCTGTCTACCGTTTGCGGCCGCGGGATGCTGCCCGTCGTCAGCGGCTCCCCCCCTGCGGCCAGCGCGAGGCGTTGGGCTTCGGGCACGCGACGCGGCAGCGGGGGAACGCGGCCCGGACGCACCTCAGTCACCGTTTGAGGTTGTGGAGCCTGGTCGTTGGCACCGCGGCCGTCAGTCTGCGGGCGGTTGAGGAGCGCAGGCTGCAAGGCACGCATTTCGGCATCACTCTCAGCCGCTGCTGTCGAAGGGTTGGTCGACGGGTCATTCACCGATACTGGCGCGCCGGTCTGCGGGGGCTCCGCGCGCTGCTCGGTCAAGGCCGCGACGCGTCGTTTCTCAGCCTCGAGTTTCTGCGCCAGATCTGCCTGCGCCCGGCGCAAAAGCTCATTCTCGCTGCGGATCGTTGCGACGGTGACCTGGGCCTGTTCAAGTTCTCGAACGTAGGCAGAGGTATCAACGGGAGCAAGGTCCGCGCGGGCAGCCTGCTGCCACGAAGACCAGGGCACACCCATGGTGAGATAGAGCGACGACGCCAGGCCGAGAGCCAGCATGGTTGCCACGTAGCCGCGCCAAACGCGCCCGGGTGCTCGCGCACCAACCCCGTCCCGATTGCCCTGCCTGTTTGTGCGCATGGTCCCGATCCTGCGTCATTCAACCTTTTTCGATGCAACAACCGGAGCCGACGTCCACTGGAGGGGTCAACGTGGAGAGTGCCAAGCAGCGGGCGGGTCTGTGGAGAAGGCGCTCGAGCCACACCCTGTTGCACGCGGGTTGAACAAATCTCCACCTGGGTGACACGCGACGGGCGGCTGGCTATCGGTCGTGAAAGAGACGCGAGACGCATCTGGATTCGAGCCATTCTATTATGCGGGGACCCGACGATGACGACACCAGCAGCATCAGGCGGTCTCGTCGCCGCGCCGGGCAGACCATCCGATGCCGACGTCCTTGCCATCGTTTTAGCGGCCGGCAAAGGAACGCGGATGAAATCCGACCGGCCGAAAGTGCTGCACGAGATCGCTGGCCGGTCGATGCTCGGTCATGTCCTGGCGCTGGTTGGCGAAGCCGGGATAGGGCGTGTCGCGGTCGTCGTGGGAGTCCAGGCTGAAGCTGTCGCGCAGGAGGCGCGACGCTGGGCGCCGGCAGCCGCCATTCACATCCAGGCCGAACAAAGGGGAACCGCCCACGCCGTCCTTTGTGCCCGTTCAGCATTCGAGGCCCCGGCAGGAACGGTGCTGGTGCTGTTCGGCGATACGCCTCTCATCCGGCCCGCGACGATCTCTGCCATGAACCGCGCGCTGGATGGCGGTGCTGACGTCGTCGTGCTCGGCTTCGAGGCCGCTGACCCAACGGGCTACGGCAGGCTTCTGACCGACTCCGATGGTGCTCTGTTCGCGATCCGCGAGCACAAGGACGCAAGCGACGTCGAGCGGCAGGTCCGGCTGTGCAACTCGGGCGTGATGGCGTTCCGTGTCGCTGACCTCGCAGCGCTTCTCGACGAGATCGGCACAGCCAACACTCAAGGCGAATACTACCTGACTGACGCGATCGCCCTTGCGCGTGGTCGCGGCTTGCGGCTCGCCGTAACAGTGTGCCCTGAAGCCGAAGTGATGGGCATTAACTCGCGGGCTCAGCTCGCCGAGGGTGAGGCGATCTTCCAGGAGCGCGCGCGGGCCAGCGCCATGGCGGAAGGCGCGACGCTGATTGCCCCCGACGCGGTGTGGTTCAGCTACGACACGATCGTCGGCCGCGACGTCACGATCGAGCCCAATGTGGTCTTTGGCCCAGGCGTCGTCGTCGAGGACGACGTTCTCATCCGTGCCAACTGCCATATCGAGGGCGCACGGATTGGTCGCGGCGCACGGGTCGGGCCATTCGCGAGGCTTCGCCCCGGCGCCACTCTCAGCGAAGACGTGCATGTCGGCAATTTCGTCGAGATCAAGAACGTCACCATGGGCCGCGGCGCGAAGGCGAATCATCTCGCGTATCTTGGTGACGGCAGCGTCGGCCCGGCCGCGAACGTCGGCGCTGGCACGATCTTCTGCAACTACGACGGCTTCAATAAGCATCGCACCGAGATCGGCGCAGAGGCTTTCATCGGCTCGAACTCGGCGCTCGTTGCACCGGTTCGGATCGGCGATGGGGCTTATGTGGGCTCGGGCAGCGTGATCACGTCCGACGTACCGTCCGGCGCGCTCGCCGTCGCCCGTGGCACCCAGTCCGTGCGGGAAAACTGGGCGAAGCGCTTCAGGGAGCGCATGGCGCGCCACAAGGCCACAAAGGCCTGAAGCGGCGGTGATGGTCCAGACGTTGGCTTGTTTTGTCGGGCGCGGTTGGCTCGGGTCGAGGCAACTGATTGTCACCAAACGAAACAAGCTGTGTGTTGCAGCGCGAATTTCGGATCAGATAGCTCTGGGGAAAGGCAAAGTGGCGCAAGTGTTGCGTGTTTCGACTGGTCTCGGTGCCGCTGCTTTTTAGGAGGAATTGTTGAATGTGCGGGATTATCGGGATTTTGGGTCATGGGCCGGTTGCGGGTGACATGATCGATGCGCTGCGGCGGCTCGAGTATCGCGGCTATGATTCGGCCGGGATTGCGACAGTCCAGGGGGGGCGCCTTGCGCGGCTGAGGGCCGAAGGCAAGCTCCGTAACCTTGAAGCGCGGTTGGCGGAAAGCCCGCTGACGGGGTCCGCCGGCATCGGTCACACACGCTGGGCCACCCACGGCCGGCCGAACGAGACCAATGCGCACCCCCACATGACCGCCCGTGTGTCGGTGGTCCACAACGGCATCATCGAAAACTTCCGCGTGCTGCGCGACGAGTTGACGGCTGCGGGTTATGCCTTTTCCTCGGACACCGACACCGAAGCCGTCGCGCAGCTCATGACATTCCTCATGGACCGTGGCGCCAGCCCGGCCGAGGCCATGCGGGCGACGCTTGCCAGGCTGGAAGGTGCCTTCGCGCTCGCGGTCCTCGTTGCCGGTGACGACGACCTGCTGCTGGTTGCGCGACGCGGCAGTCCGCTCGTCATCGGGTTCAAGGGAACTGAGCGCTACGTCGGCTCCGACGCGATCGCGCTTGCGCCGTTCACGAGCGATATCGCCTATCTCGAAGAGGGAGATTGGGCCGTCGTTCGCCGCTCTCAAGTGACGATTTACGATGCGGCGGGACGCGCCGTCGAGCGCCCGGTTATCAAGTCCGGCGCCAACGCGTTCCTCGTCGACAAGGGCAATCACCGCCACTTCATGTTGAAGGAAATCCACGAGCAGCCCGATGTCGTCAGCCGTACGCTCGCACACTACGTGAACCTCTCGGATTTCGACTTGTCGTTTCCGGAGTTTGGCGCCGATGTCAAAGCGCTGCCGCGGATCACGATTTCGGCGTGCGGGACGGCCTACTATGCCGGGCTCGTGGGCAAGTATTGGATCGAGCGGCTCGCCCGCATCCCTGTGGAAATCGATGTCGCTTCGGAGATGCGCTATCGCGAAGCGCCGCTGCCGGAGAACGGGCTCGCGATTTCGATCTCGCAGTCCGGTGAGACCGCCGATACGCTTGCGACATTGAGATATTCGCGGACCCAGGGCCAACGCATCGCGGCAATCGTGAACGTCCCGACGTCGACCATCGCGCGCGAAGCGGATGTGGTCTTGCCGACGCTCGCGGGGCCTGAGATCGGTGTTGCTTCCACCAAGGCCTTCACCTGCCAACTCACGACGCTTGCTTGCCTCGCCATCCACTTTGGCGTCTTGCGGGGTACGATCGACGCCCAGGAGCGACAGCGGCTGATCGAGGCCCTCGCGAGCGTTCCGCGCTTGATGGCTGAATTGCTGAGGGACGAAGCTCCCTACACGGCGCTGGCCAACCGATTATCTCATGCGCGCGACGTCCTCTACCTCGGGCGGGGCATGGCTTTCCCAATCGCGCTCGAGGGTGCGCTGAAGCTGAAGGAGATCTCCTACATCCATGCGGAAGCCTATGCCGCCGGCGAACTCAAGCACGGACCGATCGCGCTGATCGACGAGGACGTTCCCGTTGTGGTGATTGCACCTCAAGATGCCCTGTTTGAGAAGACGGTGTCCAACATGCAGGAAGTTGCTGCTCGCGGGGGGCGAATCATTCTGGTGTCGAATGCGGATGCTGCCCAGGTTGGCTGTGAGGTTGACACAGTGCTCGCGATCCCGGCGTGCGATCCGTTCGTCGCGCCACTTGTTGCCGCAATTCCAATGCAACTCATCGCCTACCATACGGCTGTTCATCTTGGCACCGACGTCGATCAGCCACGGAACTTGGCGAAATCAGTAACAGTGGAGTAGCCAGTCGAGCGAATGTGCGCTTGTAATGCGCGGAATCGGCGGCGAAGCAGCAGCCGATGCCAAGTTCGCCACAGGGGTCGATGACAAGGGCAGACGTGCCGAAGGTGACCGAGGGGCCCAACGCGATGCGCCACGTCAATTCGAAGTTCACGCTCGCCACGGCGGTGCTGGCGGTCGCAGGCGTCTCGGCGCTGAGCACGGTGGCGCACGCCCAGCAGCAGGGTCAGCAAGAGCGCACAAGGCCAGCATCGCAGCCAAAGCCCGAGCGCCTGACGTCGGTCGAGGCGCGCAAGGCGCTCTCCGAAGGCCGGGCAGCCCTAGAGGCGCGCCAGACGGATCTCGCAATCGGTCGCATTTCTGCGGCGATCGACAGCCGCCGGCTCAATTCCAAGGAAATGGCTCAGGCACTCTATCGCCGAGGGCTCGCCCATCGCGCGAAGGGGGATACACCCCGTGCGATCGAGGATTTGACCGCAGCCCTCTGGATCAAAGGTGGACTTTCGGAACCAGAGCGGCAGGACGCGCTGCGCGAGCGGGCCGCCAGTTATGAAGCAGCCGGTGTGCCGGCTCAAAGCGTGGCGCAACCCGCCGACCAAAGTCCAACTGGGACAGAGCGCGCAGCCATCGTTGCAAGCCCGCCTGCGCCCGCTAGCACGAGTTCTCCTGTGGCTAACCGCCAGGCATCCCCGCCGCCGGCAGCCCCAGTGCGCACACCGCCGAGTTGGCAGACGACCACGCGTGGTGATGGGGCTGCACGCACCCCGCGGGTGGCAAGCCCAGATGTGGACCCGGATCAGCGGTTCCCGCAGCTCCCGCAATCGCCAACCGTTTCGGGTTCAACCGCAGCAGAGGCAGCTGAACAGCCGGTCACGGGCACAATCGCTTCATTCTTCTCCGGTCTTTTCGCCCAAGCGCCCGGTTCGGCACCTGAGCCGCCCGATGCCGCCCTGGCGCCCGAAACAACGGCCTCGGTTCGTCCGCCCGAGCCGTCTCGGCCGAGGGCAGACACTGGGTCCACAAATGTCGCGTTGTCGTCCTGGACGACGGCGGAGACCACGCGGCCGGCTTCGGTTGGTGTACCTCCGGCCCCCCTCAATGCCCTGCGCGTGCAGGTCAAGGCCGTGCGAGATGAGCAGGAGGCACAGGCCATCGCCAGCACGGTCAATCGGTCCCTGGCTGCCGAGCTGTCCGGTCGCACGGCCAGTGTACGCCCCGTCGTGATGGGCAACATGGGCCGAATGTACCGCGTTGAGGTCGGCCCGTTCGCAAGCGCTCGCGAAACCGCCCCACTGTGCCAGAAGCTGCGGCAACAGGGCCTCGACTGCCTGCCGCTCGCGAACTGATCAACGTTGGCAAGATCGCAATTGCGACGTGTAAAGCGTGAGATTTATCGCAGCTCCGCCTGCTTCGCGTCCGTTTGCGGTCCTCGGGAGTGTCCCCGTGGCGGTTCCTAGCGCAGTGACACGGTCGCACCCTCCCGGGTCCGCTGACGCCGTCCAACGGCGCCACACGCTGCGCCGGCCAACTGCTTGAGCGTGTCAGCTTCGAGGGACAGTGCGAGGATCGGCGCGCGCACGACAACGATCCCTTGTGCGTGCGGTGCAATCACCTTGGCTGTCTGCAGGTCCCGCGTACGTGCCGCAAGTTCGATACCGTTGAGAGCATCGCCCGGCGGGACGACATCGACGACGATCGGCAATTCATCGTCGGCCTGACCGGGGGCTGAGTAAAAGCCTTCGCCCGTCATCGTGTGGATGGACAACAGCCAGCCGGTATCCGGCATTGTCATGCGGACCCTAAGCGGTTGCTCAGCGACATCAAACGGGCAGATCGCGTAATGTGCCTCGGGCATCAGGAACGCGATGGGTTCGCGGCCGGGGCTCTGTGGCTCAACGATCGTCATGCGATTGATGGGCAGTTGCGCGACAAGGCTCGCCAGGGCGTCACTGTCGCGTTCTCGGGCAAGGTAGAGCGTCGCCAGAATATGGCTCAATGCGGTGAGCAGAATGAACCCGGCGATTGCGATGAAGCGGCTGGCCGCGCGAGGGCGATCCGAGACGCCGTCCCGAGAGCCGACGTGCCGGGAAGCGATGGCGAGAGCGGAGCCCTCGGCGGCGTCGCGTTGCTTCGGGCGAGCGTTCAAGCGCAGGCTCAACATGAGAGCCTCCGGACCGGCGGCGGCTGCGAGATCGGGCGACCCGTCGAGGGCTCGATGTCTGGCTCTATCAGTTCAAGGATCAGGACGAGCCGCCCGGCACTGCCGGACGGAAGCCAATTGCCGGCGCTCGCATCTCGCGCGACGACGATCGTGGTCATGCCGTCCGGTGAGCGTGCGGCGGTTCTGCGATTAAAACCGTAACGCGACGCTTCATTTGCGATCTTGCGGCCGCTTGAATCGAACACCGCAATGGACCACCACGCGGCTCTGAGCGATGGGACATCGACGCGGTAGGTACACGACGAATGAAGCCGGCGCCCGTCGTCGTCGACACGCGCCTCGTAGCGAACGATCCGATCAGATCCATGCACGAGCATGCCGATGCCGGCATATCGCGCGCGCGAATAGGGCTCCGTGTTGAGGGCTCCATCCTGTGTCCAGAGCGTCCAGGCTCCGTACGTTGCTGTGTTGAACCAAAGCCCGCTGTTGATCGCATACCAGCTCGAGCCGGCGCCGAGCGCGACCGCAGCAAGCGTGAGACTTGCAGTTCGCAGGGCTCGCCCCGTCGTTGTCGCAGCGCCCCTGAGGACCGCAAAAGCCGCGGCCAGGCTCCGGTTGTTCGCCAGGCTTGGTGGGGTCATCTTGCACGTCCATCGGCGGATGCAGCTTGCAGGCTGGGCAAGCCCTCAGCGCGTCGCTCGTTGCCACCTGGTGGCGCAGTCACTGGCGGAGTAGCGAGTTCCACGCCTGAGATCGCCTTCTCGATGCTCTGCTCAATGCGGCTCAGCAGCGCTCGGGTCCGATCCGGCACGAGCCCGGTCTGAGTGCGCGCTGCTGCGTCCAACTGGTCGGACGGTGTCGACTGCGGCAGCGCAGCAATCCTTTGCGCCTCGGCAATCTGGACAGGATGGGGGCGCAGGCCGGGGATGGTTGGGATATCCATCGAGCGGTGAGCGAGCGACATGAACTGTTGCCAAATCTGGGCCGGATAACTGCCGCCCGTAACGCCCCCCCGATTGCGGGTCATTGGCCGATAATTGTCATTGCCGAGCCAAACGCCCGTCACGTACTGCCCGGTGAAGCCCATGAACCAAGCGTCGCGATAGCTCGAACTCGTGCCTGTTTTACCCACCGCATGCGTGAACGGGAGCTCAGCGGCCCGTCCAGTCCCGCTCTCGACCACGGCTGCCATTAGCCGGTTCAATTGCTCGGCGACTGCGAGCGGGACGATCTGCTCAGACGGCGCGTTGTCGGCATTGTGAGCGTAGACGCGATCGCCTGTGGAATTGAAGACCTCGAGGATGGCGTAGGGTTTGGCCGCTTTGCCGCCGTTGGCGAACACCGCATAGCCGGCGGTGTGTTCGAGCGGCGTGATGCCAGTGTCGCCGAGTGCCATCGAGCACGATGGTCTCACGCCAGAGACGCCGAGGCGATCGGTGTAGGCGACGACATTGCTGCGGCCGACGTCGAGTGACAGGGCAACGGCCGTCGTGTTGAGGGAGCGCTTGAACGCATCCTGCATGGTCACGCGCGCACCGGATCCGAACGAACCGTTGTAGTTCCGCGGTGACCATCGTCCGCAAGCGGGCGAGCGGTCGCGCAGCATCGTGCGCTCGTCATAGCCGTTTTCGAGTGCTGCGGCGTAAACGTAAGTCTTGAACGACGAGCCTGGCTGCCGGCGTGCGCGGGTCGCCCGGTTGAACTGGCTCTCACCATAATCGACCCCGCCAACCAGGGCGCGTACGGCACCTCCAGGCTCCATCGCAACCAATGCGCCGGTTGAGAAATTGTTGGCTCGACCATGGCTCTGGACCGTTGTTTCGAGCACTTGCTCGGCAGCGAACTGCGTATCGAGATCAACCGTGGTGCGAACGGTCAAGACGAATTCGCCGCGTCCCTGCATGATGCGCTGGACCTCCTCGAAGGCCCAGTCGAGGAACCAGTCGGGTGTGCGCGTCTGCACCCGCTCGATGGGTTTGGCCGGATTGAGGCGCGCCGCGTACACCTCGCCGGCATCGTAATAGCCAGCCTCGACCATGTTGGTCAGCACGTCGTTGGCGCGGGCGCGAGCCTCTGCAAGGTTGCGATGGGGCGCGAACTTGGTCGGTGCCTTGAAGAGGCCGGCAAGCATTGCCGCCTCAGCCATCGTGATGTCCCGGATCGACTTGCCAAAATAGAATTGCGCTGCGGCTTCGACCCCGAACGCACCGCCGCCCATGTAGGCCCTGTCGAGATACAACTTCAGAATGTCGCGCTTGCTCAAGTGCGCTTCGAGCCAGATCGCGAGGAAGACTTCCTTGACCTTGCGCGTAATCGAGCGCTCCGACGACAGGAACAGGTTCTTCGCAAGCTGCTGCGTCAGCGTCGAGCCGCCTTGGACGACGGAGTTGGCGCGCAGGTTCTCGACCAGAGCGCGCGCCGTGCCGATGAGGTCGACGCCGAAGTGCTGGAAAAATCTCCGGTCCTCCGTCGCCATGGTTGCCTTGATCATGACGTCCGGGATTTCTTCAAGAGGCACGGCGTCATCGATGTTGATCCCACGACGACCGATCTCGTTGCCATAGCGATCAAGGAACGTGACGCTGTATTGACCGGTCGACATCCACTTGGCCTCGTCGGCCTCCTGAAATGCGGGCAGCGCGAGGGCGTAAAGGACGACGAAGCCCCCAGCTGCGAGGGTCAAGCCTTCGCAAGCGAACTCGTTGGCGAGCCGGGTCAATCCTCTAAGGCGCCTGCGGGCGAACCAGCTCGAGACGGCGTTGAAGCGATCGCGAACCGCATTGACGCACGCCAGCAACACGTCGTCGACGACGGACGCGGCGCCGAACCAGTCCGAGACGCGGTGCCGTCCCCCTTGTCTGAAGAACCAATCGTTCACGGGCCCACCTTCATCGAATCAGCCCCATTGCGATAGTTCAGTCGCGATATTTCCGGCAGCACCGACGGCCAATGCCCATCGCTGCAGGCACCTTCGTTGCCCGATGCTCGGGCGCCTCACCGCGGGACCGAACACTGCACCCCAGACAGCGGACGTACGATTCTGGCGTCCTGATGTCGGACATATAACACCAGAACGGATGATCATCGGCAGGGACGGCGGGGCACGCGACTGCGGCCCCGAACCCGGCCTTGCGCGCCCACCAGGCTCTGTCATCTTGAGGGTGCTCCCGGCGCCCACCGCAGTGCTACTTGCCACCGTCTCTGGTTCGGGGTCACGTGCGAAGTCGCAGGTGCGGGCGCCGATCCACAAAGTGTGGCGGGACGGACCCGTTAAGACATGGCGGAGGGCCTCTTGCAATCCGAACAACCTCGGTTCTGGGAGCAGAAATCGCTGTTGGAGCTGTCACGTGCGGAATGGGAAAGCCTGTGCGATGGCTGCGGGTTATGTTGCTTGATCAAGGTCGAGGACGAAGACACAAACGATGTCTTTCTGACTCGACTGGCCTGCCGCTTGCTGGACTGCGACAGCTGTCGATGCAGCAATTACGAAGACCGTCAGTCCCACGTGCCGGACTGTATTGTGCTGGTGCCCGAACTCGTCGCGCAACTGGATTGGCTACCGCCGACCTGTGCCTACCGACGTGTCGGAAGGGGAGAGCCGCTGCCGGAGTGGCATCATCTTGTCTGTGCAGATCGCGAAGCCGTTCATCGGGCCGGTGTGTCGGTCCGCGGCAAGGCCATTCGCGAAACCGAGCGCAGGCTAGCCGACGTCGAACGCTACCTGATCGCCGGCTGGGACGGCACTTCAAAAGGTGAGGTCAAGCCGATCGCCGTGCGCAACACCGCTCATCCTCCGGGGCATTCGGCCGATGCGCGCACCAAGGCCAGCCAGTGACACGCGGACCGAGCCATGAACGTGACACGCATCCGGCGAGCGAACCCGTCGGTGATCAGCCTGCGCTGCAGGCACGCTCCGGCGGTGGTCATGAGATCAAGTATTGGGCGAGACTTTCGGGCACGGCGCGCGGCGTTCTGATCATGGTCGCATCGACGCTGGCGTTCTCTGCAATGCATGCCGCAATCGTTGTAACCGCGCGCGACCTGCATCCGTTTCAGATCGCCTTTTTTCGCAACATCTTTGGGCTGCTCATTTTTCTGCCGGTTGTGGTCAGGTCCGGCTTCGGTTTCATGGCAACCCGGCGGCCCGGCCTTCATATGCTGCGCGCACTGCTCAACGTCATTGCGATGCTGACGTTCTTCACGGCACTCAGCATCACGCCCATTGCGATGGTGACGGCTCTCAGCTTTACAGCACCTCTGTTCATGGCGGTCTTGAGCGTTCTTTTTCTTGGTGAGCGGATGCGGCTCGTGCGGGCCGGAGCACTCGTGTCCGGTTTCCTCGGGGCCCTGATCATTCTGCAACCTGGCGCAGCCCCCCTCGAGTTCGGCCCTTTACTCGTGATCGCATCGGCCCTGGTGTGGGCCGTGACCATGATGGTGATCAAGGTGCTCTCGCGCACCGAAACGAGCCTCGCGATCACCGGCTATATGGTTGTCTGGCTCAGCGTGTTTTCGTTCGGGCCGGCCGTAATGGTTTGGCGCTGGCCAGATGCGGGCTTGTTTGCGCTGCTGGTGTTCATCGGCGTTGCAGGCACGATTGCGCAGCTTCTCCTGGCCGAGGCCTTTCGCCGCGCTGATGCAACCGCAGTGATGCCGTTCGACTTCCTGAAGCTGATTTGGGCTGCGCTGCTCGGGTACGTTCTTTTCGAGCAGATCCCAGTGCCCCAGATCTGGATCGGCGCGGCGCTGATCTTCGGCGGCGGCCTCGCCCTCCTGTTCGTCGAGCGAGCGCCACTGGGTGCTCGCCCCGCCGCTCAGGCAGGCGCAGAAGGTGACCCGTCGCCGTCTCCCACGCAGCCGGGTCCGCAGCCGCGGAGCTCAACACCGCCCGGTTCCGATCGCGGCCCGTGAGCAAAACGCGACATGGTCCGAAGGTCGGGCCTACGGGGCGGGGCGATCGCCGCCCTCGATCGCGGTGCTCGCGGCGGACGCGATCGTCTCACCCAGCCCGAGCCCTGATTGCTGCCTGCGCGGCGGCCAGACGCGCAACGGGAACACGGAACGGCGAGCAGGAGACGTAGTCGAGCCCAATCTCGTCGCAAAACGCCACCGATGCAGGGTCCCCGCCGTGCTCGCCGCAGATGCCAAGCTTGATGTCGGGACGGACAGACCGGCCCTTGTCGATGCCAATCGTCATCAAGGCTCCCACGCCGGCCGTATCGATCGAAACGAATGGATCGACGTCGAACACACCGACTTCGGTGTAGTTTGAAAGGATTGGCGCCGCGTCGTCGCGCGACAGCCCGAGGCACGTCTGGGTGAGGTCGTTGGTGCCGAAGGAGAAGAACTGAGCGCCTGTCTCGCCACCTGCGATCTTGTCGGCTTCGAGGCAGGCGCGTGGAAGTTCGACCATCGTGCCGACCTGATAGGAAAGCTCGGCACCCGTCTCTGCCTCGACGGTCTTGGCCGTCTGCCGGATGAGGCTTGCAAGCAGATCGAATTCGCGGCGATAGGCGACCAGCGGGATCATAACCTCGGCCGTCACCTTGGACCCCGTTGACTTTTCGGCGTTGACCGCGGCTTCGAAGATTGCGCGCGCCTGCATCTCCGTAATCTCGGGATAACGGATGGCGAGCCGGCACCCGCGGAACCCGAGCATCGGGTTGAACTCAGACAGCTCGGAAACGCGGCGCTTCAGCATGTCGGCGGAGACACCGAGCGCGGCGGCGACAGCGATCTGTTCGGCTTCCTCGTGCGGCAAGAATTCGTGTAGAGGCGGATCGAGAAGGCGGATCGTCACTGGCAGTCCGGCCATGATTTCGAAAAGTTTTTCGAAGTCTGCGCGCTGCATCGGGAGGATCTTGGCAAGTGCCGCGCGACGGCCCGCCTCGGTATCCGAGCAGATCATTTCGCGCATCGCGAGAATCCGTTCCTCGTCGAAGAACATGTGTTCGGTACGGCAAAGGCCGATGCCCTCGGCGCCGAAGTCGCGCGCCTGCTGGGCGTCCCGCGGGGTATCGGCGTTCGTGCGCACGCGCATGCGCCGTGCGCGGTCCGCCCAGGTCATGATCTTGGCAAAGTCGCCCGAGAGCTCCGGTTGGCGCATCTTGATTTCGCCAAGCAGAACTTCGCCCGTCGTGCCGTCGATCGTGATGACATCGCCGGCCCTGAACACGCGATCGCCCACAGTCATCGTTCCTGCCTGCTGGTCGATCCGCAACGTGCCAGCGCCCGAGACGCAGGGACGGCCCATGCCGCGGGCAACAACAGCCGCGTGGCTCGTCATCCCCCCTCGCGCGGTCAGGATCCCGGTTGCAGCGTGCATGCCGTTGATATCTTCGGGGCTCGTCTCGACACGGCAGAGAATGGCCGGGCGCCCACTGGCCTTCGCCACTTCTGCCGCTTCCGATGTCAATACGATCTCGCCCGAAGCAGCCCCCGGAGACGCTGGCAGGCCGCGTGCGATCACCTGCTTTTCTGCATCGGGGTCGATCGTCGGGTGGAGCAGTTGGTCCAGGGCAGCAGCGTCGATACGCAAGACGGCCTCGTCCTCGCTGATGAGGCCTTCCTCGGCCATGTCGACCGCAATGCGGAGCGCGGCCTGCGTGGTCCGCTTGCCAGATCGCGTCTGCAGCATCCAGAGCTTGCCATCCTGGATCGTGAACTCGATGTCCTGCATGTCGCGGTAGTGCGTCTCGAGCCTCGCGAAAACGGCCATCAGCTCGGTGAACGTCTCTGGCATCAGGGTTTCGAGGGAGGGCGCCGTCTCACCGGCCTCGATGCGCGCGCGCTCGGTGAGCGGCTGCGGCTTGCGGATGCCTGCGACCACGTCCTCGCCCTGCGCGTTGACCAGGAACTCGCCATAGATTTCTCTCGTGCCGTTCGAGGGGTTGCGCGTGAAAGCAACTCCGGTGGCGCTGGTGTCACCCATGTTGCCGAACACCATCGCCTGGACGTTGACCGCCGTACCCCAGCTTTCGGGGATGTTGTTCAGTTTGCGGTAGGTGTCGGCGCGCGGATTGCGCCACGACCCGAACACCGCACCGATCGCGCCCCAGAGCTGCTCCTGAGGGTCTTGCGGGAAGGCCCGGCCCAATTCCCGTTCGACCGCCGACTTGTACTCGGCGACGATCTCTCTCCAGTCATCGGCCGTCATGTCGACGTCGGCTGCGTAGTCCGAGATCATCTTTTTGTTCTCGAGGATGTCCTCGAACACGCCGTGGCCGACGCCGAGCACCACATCCGAATACATCTGAATGAAGCGACGATAGCTGTCGTAGGCGAAACGTCTGTCACCCGATCGGCGGGCAAGCCCCTCGACCGTCTGGTCGTTGAGACCGAGGTTGAGGATCGTGTCCATCATGCCCGGCATCGATGCGCGCGCGCCTGACCGCACGGACACCAGCAGTGGGTTCCCGGGGTCGCCGAACGTTGCGCCAACGGTGCGCCCGACTTCCGCCATCGCCTCCGCCACCGCGGCCAGAAGACCCTCTGGATACGTGCGCTGGTTCGCGTAGTAGGCCGTGCAGACCTCGGTGGTGATCGTGAAGCCCGGCGGTACCGGAAGGCCGAGGCTCGCCATCTCTGCAAGGTTCGCGCCTTTGCCGCCGAGAAGGGTCTTGAGCGTGGCATCGCCATCCGTTCGGGAGGCGCCGAAGAGGTAGACCCACTTCGATTGGTCGTTGGCCATAATGGTCCGCTCCTGGATTTTTGGCACTTCGGCTGCGCACCTGAATGCTTGAACGCTTGAACCCCTGACGCGCCGCAATAGCAAGCCGGCCGCGCCGCGACAAAGCCTTCATTCGTGGTGGACGCATCCTGTTCGAGCGGATGTCGGCGTGCGGTTGGCGTGCAAACAGCCCGCGCGGACGTCTTCTGGCATCGGACGGATCCGGTTGTTGGCTGACAGCCTCTCGTGCCCGCTCAAAAACAACTCCGAATGAACAGGGACTGGGCAGTGGCCCTGCGGGTGACGGTCGAAAAACTGTCATTTGGCTGCCACATTTACAGTCAATCAGCCAAAGCGTTGTGCAAAAAATACCAAATGTGTTCAGTGTGTTACAGCCCAATGGCGTTTTAATCCAAATGCCGCTTGGCTGCTTTCAATCGTGGCACTGCCGTCGCACAAATGGCTCATGACAACCGGTCGGGGTTGCGGTCAGTAGGGTTGCGGTGAGTGGAGTGGGAAGATGGGGATGAATTGGGTGAGTCAGCGCTGCGCCATGGCAGCCGGTGCCGCGATTGCTGGGATCGCGGTGGTCGTTGCGTCCAGTGAAGCGCATGCAACCGACAGAACGCGCGATTTCTCGTGGTCGATCAACATCGGGGCCACGTCAGACTATGTGTTTCGCGGGATTTCTCAGTCGGCCGAGGATCCAGCACTCCAGGGCGGGCTCGATGTCGAGTACGGCATCTTTTATGCGGGCCTCTGGGCTTCCACGATCGACTTCGGCACCGGAACGCGCGCAGAGGTCGACTTCTATGCCGGCCTCAAGCCGAAACTCGGACCCGTCGAATTCGACTTGGGCGTGATTTACTACGCCTATCCCGGGTCCTTCGCAGGTCCTGAACTCGACTATGTCGAGTTCAAAGCCGGCGCGAGCACCACTCTGCACATGGTGTCCCTTGGCGCAACTGCATTCTACTCACCCGAGTATACGGCCAAAAGCGGGCCAGCCTGGACATTCGAAGGGACGGCTGGAGTCGAGCTGCCGGCGTTCGGCCCGGTCACGCCGTCGATCTCCGCCCTCGTGGGAACGACACAGTTCGAAGATGCGGGCCCCGTTGACTATGTTTACTGGAACGCGGGTATTGAGCTTGCCATCGACAAGGTGACGCTAGACTTCCGCTATTGGGACACGGACCTTTCACTTGCGGATTGTGGCGCTTCGATCTGCGACGAGCGCTTCGTCGCGTCCGTCAAGCTCACGTTGCCTTAAGGCTTTCGTTTCGCTCGTTCCCCCGAGCGTACCACCCGCCGTTGTGTGCTCCCCCGAGCACCGCGGCGGGTTTTCTTTTGCGTCAGATCGGGATGGCGATCTCGACGCATGCACCTAGCCTGTGCAAGGTTTGTCGTGCTCATGGCGACGCACCATAACCGCAGGCCCAGAATGACCAATCCACTCAATGATGTCCTGAAGCATCTCGACCAGACCCGCGATGCTGCGCTCGAACGGTTGTTCGATATCCTCAAGATCGACAGCATCTCAACCGATCCCGCCTATGCAGCGCGGTGTCGCAACGCGGCGGAATGGTGCGCGGGACAGTTGAGTGAGATCGGGCTCGAGGCATCGGTCCGCGATACGACAGGGCACCCGATGGTCGTTGCACATGATCGTGCCCCGCCCGGGAACGGCGCCCCCCACGTCTTGTTCTACGGCCACTATGACGTGCAACCTGCCGATCCGCTCGAGCTTTGGAAATCACCTCCATTCGAGCCGCGCCTCGCGACCGAGAAGGGCAACGGCAAGGTGATCGTCGCGCGCGGGGCGGAAGACAACAAGGGTCAGTTCATGACCTTCTTCGAGGCGATGAGGGCCTGGAAGACGGTTGCCGGTCAGCTCCCGATCAAGGTCACAGTGTTGCTCGAGGGCGAGGAAGAGTGCGGCAGCCCGAGCTTGCCCGGGTTCCTCAAGACGTCGGGCAAAGAGGTGACAGCAGACTTCGCTCTCGTCTGCGATACCGGCCAGTGGGACAAGGACACGCCCGCGATCTCCACCATGCTGCGCGGGCTTGCTGGCACTGAAATCGTCGTCACGGGACCGTCCCGGGACCTGCACTCAGGGCTCTATGGTGGCGCGGCGCTGAACCCGATCCGCGCCCTTACGCAGGCGCTCGCGTCCCTTCACGACGGCCGTGGAAAGGTGAAGGTGCCGGGCTTCTACGATGGCGTGAAGCGGCCTTCTGCCAAACAGCTCAAGCAGTGGAAAGACCTGGCCTTCGACGAAGCCGCATTCCTTGGCGGGGTCGGGCTCACGCGGTCGTCGGGTGAACCGACCTATACAGTGTTGGAGCAACTGTGGTCGCGGCCGACCGTCGAGTTCAATGGCATCACAGGCGGCTATCAGGGGGCTGGGCTGAAGACGGTGATCCCCTCCCAGGCTTCAGCCAAGATCACGTGCCGCCTGGTGCCCGGACAGGACCCGAAGGCGGTGCTCACGGGGCTGCAAGACTATCTCCGCAGCAAGTTCCCGGCGGACTGCAAGGTCGAGTTCCGCCACACGCACGGCTCAGCTGCGATCGCGTTCGACACGAGCAAGCCCTTCATCAAGGCTGCCGCTGAAGCGCTGGCCGAAGAGTGGAAGCGGCCTGCAGTTCTGATGGGCATGGGCGGATCGATCCCCATCGTCGGTGAGTTCAAGACGAAGCTCGGCATGGACAGCCTGCTTGTCGGCTTCGGGCTCGACGACGATCGGATCCACTCGCCGAACGAAAAGTATAACGTGCAGAGTTACCGCAAGGGCGCCCGAAGCTGGGCACGCATCATGGCGGCCCTCGCGGCCTGACGTCGTCTGCACTTGGCCGGCTTCCTTGGTCCCCGCGTTCATGAGGTCTTATGGGGTCCACAGCGCCGTCCGAACTGCGCCGGCAACCCCAAGGGGCCGCAACCAGCCGGTGAGGCTCTTTGCCATGGCCGATCCCTTCATCGTCCGATGCACATTGCGAGAGTGCCCATGGCCCTTCCTTCGATCTTCGATACGCTTCGACTGCCCGTCGTTGGCGCACCGTTGTTCATCGTCTCAAACCCCGATCTCGTGATCGCCCAGTGCACAGCCGGCATCGTTGGATCGTTTCCGGCGCTCAATGCGCGTGAGGCCGATGGCGAGCCACCGATGCTCGAGCTCTGGCTCGCTCGGATCTCAGAGGCGATCGACCGGTATAATCAGTCCAATCCGGACACCCCGGCAGCACCCTACGCCGTCAATCAGATCGTCCATCGCTCGAATCCGAGGCTCGAGCGTGATCTCGACATCTGCGTGAAATGGCGCGTGCCGATCATGATCACCTCGCTCGGTGCGCGACCGGAGGTGAACGAGGCTGCCCACTCCTACGGTGGCATTACGCTCCACGATGTGATCAGCAACACATTCGCGCGCAAGGCGATCGACAAGGGCGCCGACGGGCTGATCGCAGTCGCTGCTGGTGCTGGAGGGCATGCAGGCGCGATCTCGCCGTTTGCTCTCGTGTCCGAGATCCGCAGCTGGTTCGATGGGCCGCTGCTGCTGTCCGGTGCGATTTCGACTGGCGCTGGCGTGCTCGCTGCGCAGGCGCTGGGCGCCGATCTCGCCTACATGGGTTCGGCGTTCATTGCGACCGAGGAAGCCAACGCGGATGCGCGCTACAAGCAGGCGATCGTCGAGGGGAGTGCCGAAGACATCGTCTACACGAATTATTTCACAGGTGTGCTCGGCAACTACCTGAAGCCGTCGATCCGAGCCCAGGGGCTCGATCCTGACAACCTGCCGCAATCAGACCCGAGCAAGATGAACTTCACGAGCGGTTCATCCAAGCCGAAGTCTTGGAAAGACATCTGGGGCTCGGGGCAGGGCATCGGCTCGGTCACGTCGGTCGTCCCTGCAGCCGACCTCGTCGCCCGGCTCGATCGCGAATACCGTGCTGCGCGCCAGCGATTGTCGCTCGGCTGATTTGCCAGTCGGTGCGGGGTGAGACCCGTAGTCGGATCACCACGACGCACGAGGCGGCCACCATTTGGTGTCGGTGCGTTACCGTCACTTGATTCGAAACGACACCGAACAGTCCCCAGCTTCTCATCAGACGAAACCTGAAAGAGGGAATGTCCGAGATGAGAAAAGTGGTCATGGGTCTTATGGCAGCGATCGCGGTCCTGGCGGCTGCGTCGATACAGCCTGCGGCTGCCTTGCCTGGCGCCAAGATGAACCCTGCGATCGGCGCGAGCACCGCCGCTCCAACCGAGGTTCGCTACCGCCACAGGGGGGTCCGCCGTGGATCTTTCCGCCGTTTCAGCGGCTTCCATCACCGCCGATTCCACCGTCGTGGGTTCCATCACCGACGGTTTGGCCACGGATATGGCTTCGGTCCGCGCTTCAGTTCCCATAGCTACGGCGGGCGCGGCCGCGGCCCCTTTAGCGCCGATGGGCGAAGCGTCCTCTTCAACAGCCGCTGACGTCTCACGAGCGTGATGCTCGATTGATGATCAAGTGACGCCGCGCGGCGCCAATCGCAGTAGACCTTCGGCAGGCCGATCATGCTGCCGAAGGACTGACGGCGGCGAACACCTCATAATGCAACTCGAGCGCGTCGAGGAACGTTGCCGCCAGATCCATCAGCGGACCAAGTTCGACGACCCCGCCGATACGATAGGCTTCCGACAATCTCAGTTCGACGAACCCGCTCGGCCCTGTCGCCGTCGGATCGAGCGCGCCCCGCGTGCGCAAGTATGTGACAGGGCATGCGACGGACGCGTGCCTCGAAAGGGCGCCGGTGACCTCAACGAGCGCCGAAGTCCCGGCCAGGAACAGCCTGACGATATCGGCAAAGCGCGGGTCGGCCTCGGCGAGGTCTTCGGCTCTTTCGCGCGCCCGCATCACCCTGAGATGACACGTCAGTTCGCGCTGCTGCACGTCGGCAACAAACGCATCGAGCGATGGCAGGGGACCTCGATTGGCAATCCCGCTCGCACACATGGAGCGGCCATCGAACGACAGCCGCGCAAGATCCTCACCCGCGGCAAGCACCTGATCGAGATGTTCGGCAAGCAGAGCCACCGCGACGGGCTGCTGCGGAGGTGCACTCAGGTGCACCGGGCGTTGGAAGATCGATGGCAACATCAAGCGTGACCGTTCTGTCGGATTGAGCGGCTTAAAGCCTCGAGCCGCACAGAGGCGTCTGTGTGGCGATCGCAATGAACTGTCGAAGGGCCTCGTCGAAGTGCTCCGATCGTAGCGAAAGATAGAGGCCAAGTGTCGAATTGAACGCCGCAGACCAACGGTCTCTCTCGGAGGACGCTGCCATCACTTCCTCGATCGAGTGGGCGATCGCATCGTCATCAAGCCCGTTTGGCAGGTCGAGCCTGGACCGCAGCGCCGTGATCACAGAGCTCAGTGCCCCGCTCCCAACATCACCTGCCATCCCGATCCGGCTGCCGCTTGGGATACGGTGCAGATCACTCAAGCGAACAATTTCCGCGCTCATGGGCATGCCCTCCCTGTCGCTCAGAGTTTGGGACGCAGCACTGTGAACTCAGACTGAATGGCGGAGAGCACGTCTCCGCCATCAACGCGCATGGCTTCGTCGCGATCAGCTACAACCGCTCGTGCCCCCGCAGGTGTCACACTTGAGGCAAGTTCCATTGCGTACGAGGGTGAAGTTGCCACACTCGCCGCACGCTTCTCCCTCATACCCGCGCAACCGCGCCTCGGTGATCCGGTCGGCGGCCGCAACGAACTCGGCCTTGAGTGCGAGCGCCCCGTGGGTGACTGCAGCTCCAGCGTGAGTACCAGCAGACGCCGCCCGTGAGGTGAGGACCTCCGATGAGATCGCAACCGTGGTGGTCACATCGGCTGGCATCGCCGAGCCAGCCGACCGCAGCCCATCCGACGTCACAAGACGTGCCTGAAAGCTGCCGCGCGTGAAGCCGTGGCTGACGACAGCAGGCGGGGTTGCCGGGGCCTCGCGGCCACCAGCGCCGGGCTTGCTCATCGCGGTTGCCGACATTTCACCCGGGTCGACGTGGGCGAGATCGTTGCGGCCGAGGTAGGAGACGGCGAGCTCGCGGAAGATGTAGTCGAGAACGCTCGTCGCGTTCTTGATCGTATCGTTGCCCTGAACGAGCCCGTTCGGCTCGAAGCGGGTGAACGTGAACGCATCGACGTATTCTTCGAGCGGGACGCCATACTGAAGACCAAGCGAGATCGCGATCGCGAAGTTGTTCATCAGCGAGCGGAAGGCTGCGCCTTCCTTGTGCATATCAATGAAGATCTCGCCGAGCCTGCCATCCTCGTACTCACCAGTCGTCAGATAGACTTTGTGGCCACCGACCACGGCCTTCTGGGTATAACCCTTGCGCCGACCTGGCAGCTTTTCGCGCTCACGAATCCGCTGGACAATTCGTTCGACGATCTTTTCTGCGGCCACGGCAGCGCGGGTTTGGGCCGGTTGGTCACCGGTCAGCCTTTCGAGCGCCTCGTCCTGCTCATCAACGTCGTCGCCGAGCAATTGCGCGTTGAGGGGCTGCGAGAGCTTCGAGCCATCGCGATAGAGCGCATTCGCCTTCAGCGCGAGGCGCCACGACAGGCTGTAGGCCTGCTTGCAGTCCTCAACCGTTGCATCGTTCGGCATGTTGATCGTTTTCGAGATCGCACCCGAGATGAAGGGCTGCGCTGCCGCCATCATGCGAATGTGGCTCTCAACCGACAGATACCGCTTCCCGATCCGCCCGCAGGGGTTTGCACAGTCGAAAACGGGCAGGTGTGCGGGCTTCAGGTGCGGAGCGCCCTCGAGTGTCATCGCGCCGCAAACATGGGTGTTGGCGGCTTCAATGTCAGCTTTTGAAAAGCCGAGGTACGACAACAGATCAAACGTCGGGTCATCGAGCTTTTCAGCCGGAACACCGAGGTTTCCGGTCAGCACGTCAGCGCCGATCGTCCACTTGTTGAAGACGAACTTGATGTCGAACGCGGACTTGAGCGAACCCTCGATTCGCTCAATGACGACAGGTGGAAACCCCTTCGCGGCAAGTGTCGAAGGGTTGATCGCCGGCGCCTGGCGCATCGAGCCGTGGCCGACCGCATAGACCTCGATCTCGGCAATCTCGGCTTCCGAGTAGCCAAGGGTTCGAAGCGCTGCTGGGACCGACTGGTTGATGATCTTGAAGTATCCGCCGCCGGCGAGCTTCTTGAACTTCACCAGTGCGAAGTCAGGCTCGATTCCGGTGGTGTCGCAGTCCATCACGAGGCCGATGGTGCCTGTCGGTGCGATCACGGTTGCCTGCGCGTTGCGATAGCCGTGCCGCTCGCCGAGTTCGACGGCCCGATCCCAGGCGCGGGTCGCGGCCGCGACGAGTTCGCGCTGTGGGCAGTCGCGATGCTCGAGCGGCACCGGCGATGTTGCCAGCGCTTCATAGCCACCCGTATCGCCATAGGCTGCGCGCCGGTGGTTGCGCATCACGCGCAGCATGTCCGCCGCATTCTGCGGGTAGCCTGGGAACGGACCAAGTTCGCCGGCCATTTCCGCTGATGTCGCGTAAGCAACGCCGGTCATGACCGCAGAGATCGCCCCGCAGATCGCGCGTCCCTCACGGGAATCGTAGGACAGTCCCGTCGACATCAGCAGCCCGCCGATGTTGGCAAAGCCGAGCCCGAGTGTCCGATACTCGTAGGAAAGCTGCGCGATCTGCCGGCTCGGGAATTGCGCCATCATCACTGAGATTTCGAGAACGACGGTCCACAGCCTGCAGGCATGTTCGAACGCTTCGACGTCGAACGTCCCGTCAGCACCGCGGAACATCATGAGGTTCAGCGATGCAAGGTTGCAGGCCGTATCGTCGAGGAACATGTATTCGGAGCACGGGTTCGAGGCCCTGATCTCGCCGGACTGCGGGCAGGTGTGCCAATCGTTGATGGTGGTGTGGAACTGAATGCCGGGGTCTGCAGAGGCCCAGGCGGCATACGCGATATCGTCCCAAAGGGCGCGCGCGTTGATCGTCTTGACGACCTTGCCCTCGACCCTGGATGTCAGCTGCCAGTCACGACCTGATTCGACGGCACGCAAGAACTCGTCCGTCACCCGAACGGAGTTGTTCGAGTTCTGTCCGGCAACCGTAAGGTAGGCCTCAGAATCCCAGTCCGTGTCGTAGACATCGAACTGCATGTCTGTGAAGCCTTGACGCGCGAACTGGATGACGCGCTGGATATAATTCTCGGGAACCTCATCGCGACGAGCGTCGCGCACGGCACGCTTCAGGGCAGGGTTTTTCTTCGGGTTGAAGCAATCATCCCCGTCAGCCTCGCAATTGATGCAGGCTTTCATGACTGCGGAGAGCCGCTTGCGGCAGATCTTCGAACCCGCCACCAGTGCTGCAACCTTCTGTTCTTCTTTGACTTTCCAGGAAATATATTCCTCGATATCTGGGTGGTCGACGTCGACGACGACCATCTTCGCAGCGCGCCGCGTGGTACCCCCGGACTTGATAGCGCCAGCAGCCCTGTCGCCGATTTTCAGAAAGCTCATCAGGCCCGACGAACGCCCACCGCCAGACAGCTTTTCATTCGCTCCGCGCAGCGACGAGAAGTTGGTGCCGGTGCCGGAGCCGTATTTGAACAATCGAGCTTCGCGAACCCAAAGGTCCATGATCCCGTTCTCGTTGACGAGATCGTCGGCGACGGACTGGATGAAGCAGGCGTGGGGTTGAGGGTGCTCGTAAGCCGATGCCGATGGCTTCAACTCGCCCGTGCGGTAGTCGACATAGAAATGACCCTGACCAGGCCCATCGATGCCGTAGGCCCAGTGAAGCCCAGTGTTGAACCATTGTGGCGAGTTCGGCGCACCGAACTGCATGGCGAGCATGTAGCGATGTTCATCGAAGAACGCGCGGGCGTCCTCTTCCGTCGTGAAGTAGCCGCCCTTCCAGCCCCAGTACGTCCAGGTTCCGGCGAGACGATCGAACACCTGCCGAGCGTCGGTTTCGCCGCCCATGCGCTCCTCGGCCGGGAACTCGCCAAGCTTCTCCGCATCAGCCACCGACCGCCACAGCCAGGACGGGACGGTATTTTCCTCGACCGCCTTCAGCGCTCGGGGCACACCGGCTTTACGGAAGTATTTCTGAGCCAGGATGTCTGCTGCGACTTGGCTCCAATGCGCTGGAACATGAAATCCCTCGAGGCGGAAGACCACCGACCCGTCAGGGTTTCTGATCTCACTGGTCGCGTCACGGAACTCGATCGTGGCGTAGGCGGATTTTCCTGCTTCCGTGAAGCGTCGGGCAATTCTCATTCCAGCGGTCCCATCAGGTTGGGCCGCGGTCTGCTTGTTCGTTACGAATGACGATCGTGACGCACGACTGTTGAACACGGCGAGGGCCGCGGATGTGGTCTTTTTTGCCGTAGAGGTGGCATTGGCTTTCGAGATGATCTGACGCGTCGGGTCGGCTGGAAAACGGGTCGATCCTGCGATCTCAATCGTCACCAAGCTGCCCGAAATCGACCATAACGCTGCCGCGAGTCGCGCAGTCTGTCAGCAGGTCGATGCAACCCCGACGCAACATTTTGCGACTGTCGATTGTTGGGGCCACTAGATATTGTGTGGGTGAGAGGTGGGCAACCTGGGGACAGCGTCACGCTGGGGTGCTGTCGCAACACGCTCGATACGCTGCGGCGCACTGGGCCGGAGCGCGTCCTTCGGCGGTCACCCCCGGCTGTCGATAACCACCCGAGAGTGCGTCCGAGCGTAGTCGATTCCGGCCACAGGGGTGTTGCTCAATTGTACCGTCGAAGGGTGGTCTGGACTTCGGAGTGCGCTGCCGTTAGGTGGCAGGTTGAGCGGAAGGAATGTGGATCATGAGCTTGTTCAGCGAAATCTTCTCCTGGTGGGGAGGCAACACGTGGGGCACGCGCTTCACGCTGTGGCGGCAGGCTCGTTTCGTCGGCACCGACGGTTATGGCAACGCTTACTACGAGCAGACGAAGGGCGTCGGGCCGCACGGCGGGCCGAGGCGGTGGGTGGTTTATCCCAAGCTTTCCGACGGCTCGCAGGTCCCGCCCGAGTGGTTTGGATGGCTGCATCACACCGTGGACGCGCCGCCCACCGAGACGACGATCAAGGCGCATGCCTGGCAACGGCCGCACCAGATGAATCTCACGGGCACGCCCGGTGCCTATCGGCCACCAGGCTCGATTCTCACGCCTGAGCAACGGCCACCGGCAACCGGGGATTATCAGGCCTGGCGCCCGGACTAATCGCAGCTGCAGTCACACCCCCTGCACCCTGTCGCATGATCCGCCACAATTCGATGGCATGCTATCGGATCGGTTGGCGTGGGCAACCTCGTCAGCCGCGGCCGAACACGCTGCTGGGGGCTCATAGCCCGTACCGCCGATCAGAAGTCCCTGCACCATCCGCAACACGCGCCTGCCAGGGGCTTCTGATCGGCGGTACTAGCGCTGGGGCGTGCGAATCTGAGACGGGGCTTGGTGTCGTGGCACAGCGTCCGCCGCGCCGCTGTCAGCCAACGTCTCGCCGGAGTTCATGCCATGACACGTGAGGCCTTCCAGCGTTTCATCGTTGCCCGCGGCACATGCGGACGATCCCGCGTGGAGCGCGCGTTCGCCATCGGCCTCGCCCTTGGCCTCGGATGGCTCACAGCAGCGCCCGCGAATGCCCAACGCATCGAGAACCCCGTCGCCGTTTTCGCAGCACTCGATAAGGTCACCGCGCGCATTTCGACACTTGAAGTGCCGATCAACTCGAGTGTCGACTTCGGGTCGCTCACCGTGACGCCGCGGGCGTGCTACACGCGCGCGCCAACCGAGCCACCGCGGACGACCGGCTTCATCGAGGTGATGGAGACCCGCCTCGACGGCACGCGCGAGCGGATCTTCTCGGGCTGGATGTTTGCCGAAAGTCCCGGCCTGCATGCGGTAGAACACCCGGTCTTCGACGTCTGGCTGACCGGATGCAGCGGGGGGGCGCTGCCTGCAGAGGCAACTGCCACAAGTGGCACGAGCGAAGCCGACGCGCCCCGCCGCCGCGTCCGCAGATGACGTTGCAACGTTAAACGCAGCGGCCGTCCAGGTCCTTCGCCGAGAACTGACGTTCGCCGATCGGCCTCAGGGCGCAGCGCGGCTGTTTCCCCTGACGATCTCCACAACCTCTGCGCCGCTCAGGTTGCGCGGCATCGCGAGAAAGTTCCCTTCGTGGCGAAGAGCCTCCGCGAGATGGCGCCTGAAGGTTCGTCGCGGCACCTCGACTGCGCCGAACTGGGCGAGGTGGTTGGTTATGAACTGTGTGTCAAGCAGCACGAATCCGCCGGTGATCAGGCGCGCACACAGGTGCATCAGTGCGATTTTTGAGGCATCGCGCTCGCGCGAGAACATGCTCTCGCCAAAGAACGCGCCCTTGAGGGAGACGCCGTAAAGGCCGCCAACGATGCGGCCGTCCTGCCATGCTTCGACCGTGTGGCAGTGGCCTCGGCGAAAGAGCGCGCGATAGAGTTGGCGGATTTCCTGGTTAATCCACGTGCTGCCGCGTTCCGGGGTCTCTGCCGCGCACCCATCGATGGTCGCTTCAAAATCGGAATTGACCCTGATTTCGAACGGCTCCTGCCGGACGGTTCGTGCAAGGCGGCGCGGGATCGTCAGTCCATCGAGCGGAATGATGCCACGCCATTCCGGATCCTGAAGGTAGAGCTCTGGAGTGTGAGCGCTCGCAGCCATTGGAAACACGCCATGCGCGTAGGCGTTCAAGAGCTCTTGCACCGCGATGTCGTCAGGCGATGCCATACCGTCGGGGCCTCGTCTCGGTGTCAAGCGGCACTCTCGTCCTCGCGGGTGGCCAAGTGTTTCTCCAGCCAGTGGATATCGTAGAGCCCGTTTGCGATGTCGGGCAAATTCACGAGTTCCTCGAACAGTGGGATCGTCGTCTCGATGCCGTCGATTACGAACTCGGACAAGCAGCGCCGCAGACGCATCAGGCACTCGTTTCTAGTCTTGCCGTGTACGATCAGTTTCCCAATCAGGCTGTCATAGTAGGGTGGGATCGAATAGCCCTGATAGACCCCGCTGTCGACGCGGACCCCAAGTCCACCGGGTGGGTGCCAGTACGTGATGCGCCCTGGCGATGGCCTGAATGTGCGTGGGTTCTCAGCATTGATGCGGCACTCGATCGCGTGGCCCGAGAACGTGATCTCGCTTTGCTTCATGCTCAATTGTGCGCCCGCCGCAACACGCAATTGCTCGATCACCAGATCGAGACCGGTGATCATCTCGGTCACCGGATGCTCGACCTGAAGACGGGTATTCATCTCAATGAAATAGAATTCGCCGTCCTCATAGAGAAACTCGATCGTGCCGGCGCCGCGATAGCCAAGCTCCTGCATCGCCGACGCGACGGTTTGACCAATCTTGGCCCGCTGCGCGGCGTTGAGCGCTGGCGACAGCGCCTCTTCGAGCACCTTCTGGTGCCGGCGTTGCAACGAACAGTCCCGCTCGCCGAGATGGACGGCACCACCAAGGCCGTCACCGAACACCTGGATCTCGATGTGGCGGGGCTTCTCGAGGTATTTCTCGATGTAGACGCTGCCGTCACCGAAGGCTGCCTTGGCCTCGGCGCGGGCAGTCAAAAAGGCATCGGCGATATCAGTTTCGGTGCGCGCGAGTTTCATGCCCCGCCCGCCGCCACCGGCTGCGGCCTTGATGAGCACGGGATAGCCCATCTCGGCTGCGGTGCGCTTTGCGTCCTCAACGCTTGCAACGTCGCCGGCCGATCCTGGCACGACGGGAATGCCGAGGCTCTTTGCTGTTTCCTTGGCCTGGATCTTGTCCCCCATGATCCGAATGTGCTCGGCGGTCGGGCCGATGAACGTGATACCGTGGCCTTCCAAAATTTCGGCGAACTTTGCGTTTTCGGACAGAAACCCATAACCCGGGTGGATCGCATCGGCGCCCGTGATTTCGCAGGCGGCCAGCAGGCGCGGAATATTGAGGTAGCTTTCGGCAGCGGCAGGCGGGCCGATGCACACGCTCTCGTCCGCGAGGCGGACGTGCATGGCGTCGGCGTCTGCCGTCGAGTGGACGGCGACCGTGGCGATACCGAGTTCGCGGCAGGCTCTCTGGATTCGGAGAGCAATTTCACCGCGATTGGCGATCAGGACTTTATCGAACATGCGCACCCTGCGGGTTTACGTCGGTGCCACTTGGCGCGACACCGGCCTGCTCATTCCCTTCGTGGGCCGTGCGCGGTCCGTTGGCGGGCCGCGCCGCATCAGCGCCTCTCCCGGCGACGAGGGCCTTAGAGCTTGCGCAAAGGCACCATTATTCGATGATGACCAAAGGCTCGCCATATTCAACCGGCTGGGCATTTTCGCACAGAATGCGCGTGACCGTGCCCGAGCGCGGCGCTGGAATGTGGTTCATCGTCTTCATGGCCTCGATGATCAACAGCGTCTGACCTTCACGAACAACCGTGCCGACCTCGACGAACGCCGCGGAGTTCGGTTCCGGTGATCGGTAGACGGTGCCAACCATCGGTGATTTGACGGCGCCGGGATGTTTCGAGAAATCGGCAGGCCCCTCTGGCGTGGCGGAGGGGTGCGGCGCTGCAGCTGGTGCAGGAGCCGGAAGGGTGGTCACGGTCTGCGGTGTCACGGCTGCAGCGAGTTGGAGTTGCTTGGCGATCCTCAGTTTCATGCCTGAGGTTTCGATCTCGATTTCGCTCAATCCTGTCTCATGCAGCAAGACGGCGAGGTCCCGGATCAGATCCTGATCGACGGGACTGGCCCCAGCCCTCGACTTGGCGTCTCTCGTCATACGAGGCATGGCCTCCTGTCCTAAATGGGCCCCGATGTCAGGCCGTTTTGAGCGACCCCATCAATCGAAGGGCGTCCCCAGAAACGAACTTCGGAACGCGAAGGGTGCTAGTAACATATTGACCCCATTGCCGCTTTCCGATCAGAAGTTGGTCGAACGCGAGTGCTGAGGCGGGTGCAGCGACTTCTGATCGGCGGTACTCGTGTCGCCTTCGTAGCCGACGCTGCGTTCGGAACCAAGCGCGACAGAGCGCCGAGCGTAAGACGTGCGGGACCTTCACTCAGGAAACCGGCCGTGGCAAACCTCATGCCGTTCCGAGATGCGATGCCATCGCGTCGACCGCCAGCAGGTAGCTTGTTGGGCCAAAACCACAAATCACACCGACGGCGACAGCTGACAGATAAGAGGTATGTCGGAAGGCCTCGCGGGCGTGGACATTGCTCAGATGAACTTCGATCATGGGCAAGCCGCTAGCGCGCACTGCGTCGTGCAGCGCGATTGAGGTGTGGGTGTAAGCCCCAGCGTTAATGATCAAGCCACGGTGCGCGGTAGCTGCGGACTGCGCCAACGTGACAAGTTCGCCTTCCAAATTCGATTGGGCGATAGCAACCGAAAGACCGCGGTCCCGTGCGCGCGCTTCGATCATCGCATTGATGTCTGAGAGCGTTCGCGAGCCGTAGGTGGCTGGCTCACGCATCCCGAGCATGTTCAGGTTGGGCCCGTGTAGGACGAGAATCGATGGCGGTGTCATGGGGGTGCGCTGGTTCGGTCTCTGCAAGCGTACGGCTTCAACCATGCAGACCAATCGTGAGGACCAATCGTGCAGATTGCGCCGGTTCATTTTCCCGTGCGACGTCGGCGAAGCCATCGGCCCGCCAGTTGCTCGCCAGTTGAGAGACCCGGTGCGTCCCCGATGCGTCAGCGTGAGCGCTCTAAAGCGAGAGCTGCTCTTCATCATCCGCGTCACGGTTCGGCCGGCTCTCTCAAGAGCTGACCATTCCCAACCAGCCACGTCGCCGACGGGATCTCGGTCGTAGAACGTTCGGCAGCGCTGTCAAGCACTGCTCAGAGAGTCGCCTGGCGTGCCGGAGCATCATCCGCCCACATATGACCGCATGCGCGGCCAGGAGGCCGGATGATAATGCTCTATTCCTCTGGTCTCGTACCGCCGATCAGAAGTCCCTGCACCCTCCGCAGCACCCGCCAGCCCGCTAGCGCAGAGCGCCGATGCGGGCATTGCGTCCGTGTCAACGCTCGAACGCTCGTTGCGCCCAGCCAGGGCTCGCGGAAAAAACGCCGAACGGCTCGCCTCCCGGAGCGCGGCGAGGGCCTGTGGTGGCTGGACCCGGCGTTCGCTCGGGCGGCCTTTGCCGCGCCGCCCGTCTTTGCTGCGGCTGCTGCGTTGGTTGTGTTGGTTGCGTCGGCGTGCCCGACGGCGGCGGTTCCTCACGCGGAGCAGGCGCCTCCGGCGCCTTCAGCGGCAGATTGCCGTCAGCGGAAGGGGCGATCTCACCACGGCCCGATGCCTCGTCCTCGTCCCTGGCCCTGTCCTCGTCCCTGGCCCTGTCCTCGTCCTCGTCTCCGCCTGCTCCGGGCGGAATGGAGCCTGTGATAACGTCCGACTTGCCTCGCAACTGCCAAGCAGCCACCGGCAGCGGCGGAACGAGGATAACGACGCCATGATTCGGGGCAGGTTCGACCAGATCTCCGATCAAAGCCAACGCAATAGGCGACGCGTCTGTCTCCATATCAAGGCCGGATGCAGCGCCACGTACAATAGAGGGTTGCGGAAGCTCCGCAGCAGCCGCATGTCGCCGGTGCTCGTCCACCGTGGGATCCGATTGCACCTGAGATTGAGGCTCGTTTTGAAGCGCGATTCGAGCCTGCCCCGCCGGTTCACCGATGCGTAAGCGCCGTGCGCCTGGGTCCAGAACGCTAAGGGTTTCGCCGTCGGGCGGCGGCAACACGCCAGAATTGGCGGCATCGTCCGGTTTCGGTTGATCCTCAGCGGACGGGAGTTGCTGCCGGCCATTCGCGGCCAACGGAAAACCCGGTGCAAACTCGAATTTGGACAGTTCGGGCGGGGGCGTTACCTGAGCGGCTGTGGGCAAGGAGCTCGTTGCAAGGCCGACGGCAATGAGAGCCGCGCGGCACGCACTTGGGACATTGCAGGCGACACGCTCGGGGCCGCACGCGCTCCGTTTCAACTTCGCCGTATCGTCTGGCGACGGGAGTTCGCGCGTGCTCATTCCTGTTCTCAGTCCTCCGGCCAGCCATGTTCGGGCCCGATGACGCTCCACCGGCACGCCACGCGACGACCCGCTGCCAAGAGCGTGACGTTACCCGATTCGAGTGAGATCTCGTCCAACTCAGACGCTCTCGTGCCTGCCGATCGGTCACCGGGACGTGCATGTTGCTTGCTCGATCAGCAGGCAGGCCCGTCAAGTGGCGATAACCGTTGGAAAATTTCAGAATGGGCACCGCCGCCCATTGCGTCGCGATCGGCAATTGCGCACACTCCGCTGCAGTTGCGGTCGATTTGCGAGGGTTCAATGTCACAGGCTGTTGCTCAGAGGGCGACAGGGGCGAATGAGAGCCCTGCGATCGTGATGCGCAAGGTCAACAAGTGGTTCGGCAACTTTCACGTCTTGAAAGACATTGACCTTGATGTTGCGCCGCGCGAGCGGATCGTTGTCTGCGGTCCGTCCGGTTCGGGCAAGTCGACGCTCATCCGCTGCATCAATCGCCTGGAAGAGCATCAGGCGGGCAGCATTCTCGTTGATGGCGTCGAGCTGACAAACGATGTGCGCAACATCGACAAGATCCGTTCCGAAGTCGGGATGGTGTTTCAAAGCTTCAACCTGTTCCCGCACCTGACCGTGCTCGACAACCTGTGTTTGGCCCCGCAGTGGGTGCGCAAGATGCCACGCGCGGAGGCAGAGAAAGTCGCTATGGGGTTTCTCGAGCGCGTAAAGATCCCTGAGCAGGCGCACAAATATCCAGGGCAGCTCTCCGGCGGCCAACAGCAGCGTGTCGCGATCGCGCGTGCGCTGTGCATGAAGCCGCGGATCATGCTGTTCGACGAGCCGACGTCGGCCCTCGATCCTGAGATGGTGAAGGAGGTGCTCGATACCATGATAGAGCTTGCGCGCAGCGGCATGACGATGCTCTGCGTGACCCACGAGATGGGCTTTGCGCGCGCAGTCGCTGACCGTGTCATCTTCATGGACCAGGGTGAGATCGTCGAGCAGGCCGATCCCGAGACCTTCTTCTCAAATCCGAAGTCTGACCGAACAAAGCTGTTCTTATCACAGATCTTGAACCATTAGTGGGATGCTCGCGCGCGGCTTCCACTTGGTCTGACGCGCGCTGCATGAACGTGTCTTTGAAACGAGGGAGTACGTGACACGATGCTTAAGACAATCAAACTGACCGTCGCTGCTGCGATCGCGGTCGCCGGCTCGGCGGCAGTGGCGCAGGCGGGTGATTCGCTCGATGCGATCAAGACCCGCGGTGAGCTCATCTGCGGCGTCAACACAGGCCTCGGCGGGTTCTCGATCCCGGATTCTACGGGCCGCTGGGTCGGGATTGACGTCGACGTTTGCCGCGCCGTTGCCGCCGTGATTTTCGGCGATGCCGAGAAAGTGAAGTTCGTGCCGCTCACTGCGCAACAGCGCTTCACGGCTCTTCAGACCGGCGAAGTCGACATCCTGTCGCGCAACACGACCTGGACGCTCACGCGCGATACATCGCTCGGCCTCAACTTTGCTGGCGTGAACTACTACGACGGCCAAGGCTTCATGGTGCCGAAGAAGCTCAACGTCTCCAGCGCCAAAGAACTCGATGGAGCAACAGTCTGCGTCCAGCCGGGAACGACGACGGAGCTCAACCTCGCCGACTACTTCCGTGCCAACAACATGACCTTCACCCCAGTCGTGATTGAGCGGCTGCAGGAAGTTAACGCGGCATTCTTCTCGGGTCGCTGCGACGTTTACACGACCGACGCCTCGGGCCTTGCCTCGATCCGCAAGAACGATGCGCCCCAGGGCGAGAGCGAGAACTACGTGATCTTGCCTGAGATCATCTCGAAAGAACCGCTCGGCCCGGCCGTGCGCCATGGCGACGATCAGTTCTTCGACATCGTCAAGTGGACGCTCAACGCCCTGATCGAAGCCGAAGAGTTTGGCATCACGCAAGCCAATGCCGACGAGATGGCAGCCACGTCGACGAACCCAGGCATCCAGCGCCTGCTGGGCAAGACTCCCGGCATGGGACAGGCGCTTGGCGTGTCCGAGGAGTGGGCACTGCTCGCGATCAAGGCAGTCGGAAACTACGGTGAGATGTGGACCCGCAACATTGAACCGCTCGGTCTGCCGCGTGGACTGAACAACCTCTGGTCGAATGGCGGTATCATGTACGCGCCTCCGGTGCGTTAAGGCGTGCCTCAGGCGATGTTGGGCCGACTTTGGCGGGACATCGTCTGCCCAGGAACCGGGGATCGCGGCCTGAGGGCCGCGATCCTGCAAGAAGGAGGCAGGGCGCGACGAGGGTGCGACGAGGGCGCGGCCAAGACGTGGTCCGTCGCGGTTTCTGCACGTCACGGGACGCAGTTTCTGCCTTACAGGCCGGGCATAGGAGCCGCTTTCCGTAGGTCGTCTGTCAGCCTCCTCA